>JBGUQG010000046.1:0-9455 GCA_045130815.1 Christensenellales bacterium | reverse complement strand
GCGCGGATCGACGGCGCGATCTGCACCACCGTGACGCGCTCCGGGTCCTCCAGCGCCTCAAACACCCGCTCGGTATCGTCGCGCTCCTTCAGCGCGCCCACGGGACAGTGGGTGATGCACTGGCCGCACAGCGCGCAGTCGGAATCCTCCAGCCGGTACACATCGCAGACATCCACCGTCGTCTGCGCGCCGGAATTCACCACGTCCCAGATGCGTGAGGCCTGGATCCGGTCGCACACCTGCACGCAGCGCATGCACTTGATGCACTTCGAGGCGTCGCGCACCAGCGGGAAGCCGGAGGGCTCCTTTTCCGCCGGCAGCTTCTTTTCGTAGGGGATCTCCGCCAGGTTCAAATCGTTGGCCAGCGCCTGCAGCTGGCAGTTGCCGCTGCGCACGCAGGTCACGCAGTTGCCGTTGTGCTCCGACAGGATCAGCGCCACATTGGTCCTGCGCGCCTGCCGGGCCTTTTTGCTGTTCGTATGGACGACCATGCCGTCCGACACCGGGCTGTTGCAGGCCGTCTGCAGCCGGTCAAAGCCCTCCACCTCCACCGCGCACACGCGGCAGGCGCCGATCTCGTTCAGCTCCTTCCAGTAGCAGAGCGTCGGGATGCTGATCCCGACTGACCGGGCGGCTTCAAGGATGGTCGTGCCCTCGGGCACCCGGGCCGAAATGCCGTCAATCGTAATGCTTACCATTGCGCTTCTCTGCCTCCCTTCAGTATGCCATAGCCAAAGTGATCGCATTGCAGGCAGCGGGACGCCTCCTGGCAGGCCTCCTGCCCGGTCATGCAGTATTCCATCAGGCCGAAGTCCTTCACGCGCTCACAGGCGGGCCGCTCCTGCGCATTGATCCTGCCCAGCGGCGCGTGGTCGTCAAAGCGGGCCGGCGGCAGCTCGATGTCGCTGGAGATGCTGTGATGGAAGCCCAGGTAGACGTCGATGTTCGCCGCCGCCACCTTGCCGGCCGCGATGGCGCGGATGACGGTGGCCGGCCCGGTGACGCAGTCGCCGCCGGCGAACAGGCCGTCCCATTCCCTGACGTTTCCGGCGTCCAGCGCCTCGATCGCGCCCTTGCGCAGCGGCACGCCGGCATCGCCAAACAGCCTCGAATCGATGCTCTGTCCCACGGCCACCAGCACCCTGTCGCACTCAAGCAGCTGCTCCGGCCGGTCGGAATCCATCGGCGCGGGCCTGCCCCAGCGGATCGGGCCCACGATCTGCGGCTTGACCACCAGGCCCTTCACCCGGTTCTGTTCGTCCTTTTCCACGCGCACCGGCGCGTACAGCTCCATGATCTCGCAGCCGTCGGCCACCGCGCCCTCGACCTCCTCGGCCAGCGCGGTCATGTCCACCCTGCGGCGGCGATAGGCGATGCGCACGCTCTTCGCGCCCAGCCGCACCGCCGAGCGGGCCACGTCCATGGCCACGTTGCCGCCGCCCACCACGATCACGTCCTCGCCGGAGTAGTCGGGCATGTCGCCGTCGCCGATGGCGCGCAGCATCTCCACGGCGGAGACCACGCCCTCGGCGTCCTCGCCGGGAATGCCGATCTTTCGGTCGCTGTGGGCGCCGATGGCCAGGTACACCGCGTCGTACTGCCCGCGCAGCGATTCAAAGGAGATGTCCCTGCCCACGCTGACGCCCGTTCTGATCTCAAAGCCGGCCTTCAGCATGCCGTCGATCTCGCGGTCCAGCGCCTCGCGGGGCAGCCTGTAGCTGGGGATGCCATAGCGCAGCATGCCGCCGGCCTGCCTGCGCTGCTCGAACACGGTCACGTCGTGGCCCATGACGGACAGGTAATAGGCGCAGGTGAGTCCGCTGGGGCCGCCGCCCACCACGGCGACGCGCTTGCCCGTCGGCTCGGCGCGCTTCGGCGCGGGGATCTCGCCCTCGTGCTCCACGGCATAGCGCTTGAGAGCGCGGATGTTGATCGGCCCGTCCACCATCGCCCGGCGACAGTGGACCTCGCAGGGATGCTCGCAAATCAGGCCGCAGGCGGCCGGCAGCGGATTGTCCTTGCGGATCAGCGCCACCGCGTCGGCGTACCGGCCGGCGCGGATCAGCGCGATGTAACCGGGGATGTCCACGTGCGCGGGACACTGGCCCACGCAGGGCACCGGCTGGCTCTGCAGCGCGGCGCAGCGCCCGTAGAGTATGTGCGCCCTGTAGTCGTCGCCGAAGCCCTTCAAGCCCTTCAGCACCAGCGCCGCGGCCTCGCTGCCGATGGCGCAGTCCGCCGTGTCATAGATCGTCTGCGCCGTCTGTTCGATCAGCTTCAGCGTCCCGAGCGTGGCCCGGCCCTCCAGGACAGCCTTCAGCAGGCCTTCCAGCTGCCCGAGGCCCACCCGGCACGGCACGCACTTCCCACAGGATTGCGCGTGGCACAGGCGCAGGAACGACGCGGCGAGGTCCACGGGGCACAGCCCCGGCTGACTCGCCTGGATGCGGCGCTCCATGTCTCTGCAAAGCTCCTCCACCGTCTCCTGCGCCCGGCTTTTGGTCCAGATACTGAGTCTGTGCATAGCTTTCACTCCTCCCGGTACATCGTACCATCGTCAAACCGTTCGTCTTCCTCCGTGATCCGTACAAAAAAGGGGACGCCGTCGCTGTCATCCGGCCTGGCTCGCCCAATGGCGGCTTTACAGTCCCCGCCGTCTATGACAGTTCGACACGCGTCCCCTGTTATCCTTTATTCTTTAACTTGTTTTGCGATTTTCATTAACCTTTCCCGTCGTTTCGCTCACGCGCCCGCCACGCTCAGTTTGCTGACCAGCAGGCTGGGGCTGCCGAAGCAGCTGGCGCCGGGATACTGGAACTCAAAGTCCGCGCCCACGGCCTCGATGCCCTGCAGCAGCTCGTAGAAGTTGCCCGCCACGGTGATCTGGTTCACGGCCCCGGCGAGCTTGCCGCCGCGCACCGCGAAGCCCTTGGCCGCCAGCGAGAAATCGCCGGTGATGGGGTTGGCCCCGGCATGCATGCCCTGCAGGTCGGTGATCAGCAGGCCCTCGCCCAGCTTTTTCAGCATGCCGTCGAAATCGGCCTCGCCGGGCCGGATGCAGAAGTTGCTGGGGGCGACGCCCACCGACGCGGCATAGCCCGGGCGGCTGGCGTTGGCGGTGGTCTCAACGCCCTGCTTGTGGGCGGTCTTCAGGTTGTGCAGCAGCGTGTTCAGCACGCCGCCCTCGATCACGGCCTTGGGGAAGGTGGCCACGCCCTCGCCGTCAAAGGACGCGGAGGAGGCGCTGTCCGGGCGATGGGGATCGTCCATCAGCGTGACGCACTCCGCGGCCACGCGCTCCCCCTCCCTGCCCTTCAGCCGGGACAGGCCGCGCTGGGCGTTCTCCGCGGAGAACACGCCGGAGAAGGTGGCCAGCAGCGTGGCGGCCACGTCGCTGCGCAGCAGCACGCGATAGCTGCCGGAATCGGCCTGGGCGGCCTCCAGCCCTGAAAGGGCCTCGTCCGCGGCCAGGGCCGCCGTCCTTTCCAGGTCGATGTCCTCCGGCTTCATGGCGGTGAACAGCTTGAAGCCGGTGTTCACCTTCTCGCCCTCCCGGGCCACGGCGGACACGTAGCCGCCCAGCAGGTTGCTCCGCTCGGACACATCCAGCCCCAGGGTGTTCACGATGCCGCTCTCGGCGCGGCTGTAGAACACGGCGCAGTCCTCCGCCTGGGTGATGCGCGCATCCCGGGCCAGGGTCAGCCGCTCCAGCTTCTTCGCCATATCGATCTTCTCCGCGGCGGTGAGCCCGTCCAGCCGGGGGTTGTACAGGTTCAGCTTCGGATAGGCCCCGCTGCCGGCGAACAGGAACTGCCTGTCCTCGCTCTCCACCAGGCCGGCGTTCTCCAGCGCGCCGTCCACCAGCATGTCGATGGCGTCCTCGTCCAGGATCTGGGTGCTGGCGTAGCCCATCCTGCCGTTCACCAGCGCGCGGAAGCCCAGCCCGCCGCCCTCGGATACGTTGTACTGGTAGATCTCGCCGTTCTTCACCTGCACCTCAAAGCTGTCGCTTTCGCTGTAGCAGGCCTCGCAGGCGAAGTCCGGGGCGCCGTTCGCCTTTTGACGCGCCCGGTCAAACAGCCGGTTGATGAATTCCCTTCTATCCATGCTCATCGACCTCCCACCGTCATTTCGGTCACGCGAATCATCGGCTGCCCCACGTTGGTGGGGATGGAGCCGCTGGAGGCCCCGCACATGCCCTGGGCCATCCACATGTTGCCGCCCACGCGGTCGATGCGCCTGAGCACCTCCGCGCCCTTGCCGATCAGCGTCGCGCCGCGCACCGGGCGGTCCACCTTGCCTCCTTTGATCAGATAGCCCTCGGCCACGGCGAAGTTGAATTCGCCGGTGACGGGATTCACGCTGCCGCCGCCCATGCTCTTGGCGTACAGGCCGTCGCCGCAGCTGGAGATGATCTCGCCCTCGTCGTCGCTGCCGGCGGCGATGAAGGTGTTGCGCATGCGGCTGGTGGGGGCGAAGGTGTAGTCCTGCCGCCGGGACGAGCCGGTGGGGGCCATGTTCATGCGACGCCCGTTCAGCCGGTCCACCATATAGTTGATCAGCACGCCGTCCTGGATCAGCACCAGGCGGGTGGTAGGCGTGCCCTCGTCGTCGATGTTCAGGCTGCCCCATTCGCTGGGGAGGGTGCCGTCGTCCACGGCGGTGACGATGGGCGAGGCGATGCGCTGGCCCAGCTTGCCCGCGAATTCGGAATTGCCGAAGGCCACCGCCTGGGCCTCCAGCGAATGGCCGCAGGCCTCGTGGAAGATCACGCCGCCGAAGCCGCCATCGATCACCACGGGCATCACGCCCGCGGGGCAGGGCTCGGCGTGCAGCATGGTCACGGCCCGGTTGGCCGCGACGCGGGCCTGCTCCGCCACGTCCACCCGGCCCTCGAACAGCTCGAAGCCCATCATTGCCCCGGGGGAGGCGCTGCCGGACTGGCTTTCGCCGCCGCCCTCGGCCACCGCCGAGCAGGCCATGCGGGTGTACACGCGCCGGTCGCCGGTGTACAGCCCCTCGCTGTTGGCGATCAGCACGTCGCTGTCCCAGTAGATCAGGTTCGCCCGCACCTGGGCAATCTCCGGCGACACGGCCCGGGCCGCCAGGTCCATGTCCCTGAGCAGCCTGGCCTTGCGGGAACCGGCCACGTCCATGGGCAGGGCTTTGATCGGATGGATATTCGCGGCGATGGCCCGGGTCAGGCGGATATCGCCCACCGCGGCGCTGCCGGACACCGCGTCCGCGGCCTTGCGGGCGGCGGAGATCAGCCCGGACAGGCTGGTGTCGTTGGTGTGCACGTACACGCTGTTCAGGCCGTTGTAAACGCGGATGCCCGCGCCGTGACGGCGCACGGTGGAGGCGCTCTCCACGTGGCCGTCCACCAGCCCCATCGCGCCGCTGCGGCGGTCCTCGCAGAACAGCTCTGCGAAGTCCCCGCCGGTTTTCAGCGCCTCGTTCAATGCCTGTTCGGCAACGGATTTCAGGATCATGGTCAAATAACTCCTTTGGATGATTGTGGGTCTATTGTATCACGTCCGGGCGGGTTTTACAACTCCCAGCGATTGACGATGGGCCGGCGCAGCGAACGGATCGCGCGCCGGCCCATCGCTTTTCTACAGCCTGAGCCTCACCGTGGAAAACGCCGCGACGATCAGGCCCACGGTGAACACGACGATGTCGACGGCAAGGTGGACCCCCGTCAGCTGCGTGATCGCGGAAAACACGGCGTAGCCGGCGGCGAAGCGGGCGAACACCTTCAGGTGCGCCGCGGCAAACGCCCGGCGGCGTTCACTGCCCGCGTCCCGGGCCTGCTCGAAGTCGGTGCCGTTGATCCAGTACACGCTCTCGGTGCGCCGGATGATCCACATGAGCGCCGCGATCGCCGCCGAGGTCAGGTTGAAAACCAACCGCATCACCAGGCCCGCGTCCGTCCCCTTCGGCAGCAGCAGCGGCAAGAGCGCCGCCGCCAGATAGCCGAGCAGCCAGAGCACCAGGCCCCGGTAGCTCTTCCGGTATTCCATGATGTCACATAAACCGCTTCTGCAGCTCCTCGAAGCGCTCGTGGGTGATCAGGGCGTCGTCCTTCAGGCCCTTCAGCTTCACGATGAAGGTCCAGCGTCCGTAGGGCTGGATGGACTCGATCAAATTCAGGTTCACGATATAGCTCTTGTGGGTGCGGAAGAAGATCTCGTCCGGCAGGCGCTCGTCCAGGTCGGCCATGCCGTCGCCCACCACGTAGCGCGCGCCGTCCTTCATCAAGAGCACCGTGGCGCGGTTCTCCCGCATCACCATGGCGATGTCGGCGATGTCGATGAAGCTGACGCCCTCCCGGTGCTTGAGCATCATGCGGCCGGGCACCGGCAGCTCCGCCGCGGGCCGTTGGCTATGCGGCCGGGGCACCTCCAGCGCCTCGACGGCGGGACCGCGCAGCCGCTCGCGGATGCGCTGCAGCGTCTGCAGAGCCCGCTCCACCCTGAAGGGCTTCACCAGGTAGTCGAAGGCGTACACCTCGAAGGCGCTGGCCATATACTCCTCGTGGGCGGTGGCGAACACCAGCACGGTGCGCGGGTCCCGGTCCTGGATGGCGCGGGCGCACTCGATGCCGGTCATTTCGGGCATCTCCACGTCCATCAACACCACCTCGGGGCGCAGCTCGTCGTACAGCTTCAAAAGCTGCGCGCCGTCCTCCGCCTCCCCCACCAGCGCGTAGCCCTCGGCCTGCCGGGCCAGCTTGCGCATCACCAGCCGCATGCCCGCGTCGTCGTCGGCGATCAGTATGCGAATCGGCTCCATTCAGTCCCCTCCAAACATGGCTTCGGGCAGCGCCGCGATCGCGGCGCTGCCTGTCATATCGAATCCTCTGATGCCACAGCCCGCACTTCGCCCGGGCCCTCGCCCCGTCCCTGCGCCAGAAGCGGAACGGCATGATCATGTGTTCAACCTTCTATTGCCTGCCCCGAAGCGCCCGTGGCCTGCCCAGCACCTCGGCCATCACCACGGCCCGGCGCAGGGCCCGGGCGTCGATGCGCTCGGGCAGCACGTCGACCGTTCGGCTTTCGTCGATGGCGGTCATGCGGCGAGCCTGCTCGGTGCGGCTGACGCCCTCGGTATGGGTGTGCTCCATGCTGCCGCCGAAGCAATCCTCGTCCTCCAGGGCGCTGGCGCCCTCGTCGTGGGCGTGCGCCATGCTGCCGCCGAGGCAGTCCTCGTCCGCCAGCATGGCCTGGCCCTCAGCGGGCACGGCCAGCGGCACGAACCGCAGGTTCTTCAGCTTCGCCTCCGCCGCGGGCTTCCCGGGCCCGGCGGCGGACTTGGCCTGCGCCG
The DNA here is from genome assembly GCA_045130815.1 of Christensenellales bacterium. Classification (GTDB taxonomy): domain Bacteria; phylum Bacillota; class Clostridia; order Christensenellales; family Aristaeellaceae; genus UBA2862. The sequence goes on along the minus strand of JBGUQG010000046.1, from coordinate 2,129 downwards.
CGGCCCGGGCCTGCTTCGCGGCCTGGGCGGCCTTTTGCGCCTTTTCCGCGTCCGCGGCCCTCGCTGCCTGCACGGCCTGGGCCAGCTTCGAGCTCTGCAGGCCCTGGGCCAGGTTGGGATTCCGGGCGGCCCCGCGGGCGCGCTTGCCCTTCTTGGTTCCGCTCAGCGAAACAAACACGATGATCAGTATCAGCGCGATGATTTCCAAGACGCCGCCTCCCTTCGGTTTAAGTGTGGAGTTGGGGCGGCCGGGGAGCTTCCCGCTCCCGCGGCAGCCACTATTCCCAATCCCTATTGCCTATTCCCTGAATTACTTCTTCTCCTTGTCCGCGGGGGCAACGCCTTCGCCGGCGATGGCCTCGCGCATGCGGGTGTCGGACTGCACGTTCTGCATCTGGTAGTAGTCCATCACGCCCAGCTTGCCCTCGCGCAGCGCGGTCGCCATGGCCCGCGGCACCTCGGCCTCGGCCTCGACCACCTTGGCGCGCATCTCCTGCACGCTGGCCTTCATCTCCTGCTCGTGGGCGACGGCCATGGCGCGGCGCTCCTCGGCCTTGGCCTGGGCGATGCGGCGATCGGCCTCGGCCTGATCCATCTGCAGCTGCGCGCCCACGTTGCGGCCCACATCCACATCGGCGATGTCAATGGACAGGATCTCGAACGCGGTGCCGGCGTCCAGGCCCTTGTTCAGCACGGTGCGGCTGATCAGGTCGGGGTTCTCCAGCACGTCCTTGTGGCTCTCGGAGGAGCCGACGGTGGTGACGATGCCTTCGCCGACGCGGGCGATGATGGTCTCCTCGCCGGCGCCGCCCACCAGGCGGTCGATGTTGGCCCGCACGGTCACCCGCGCCTTGGCCCGAAGCTCGATGCCGTTCTTGGCGATGGCGGCGATGACCGGGGTCTCGATCACCTTGGGGTTGACGGACATCTTCACGGCTTCCAGCACGTTGCGGCCTGCCAGGTCGATGGCCTTGGACTGTTCAAAGGTCAGCTGGATCTGGGCGCTCTGGGCCGCGATCAGCGCGTCCACCACGCGATCGACGTTGCCGCCGGCCAGGTACAGCGTTTCCAGCTCGTTCATCGAAACGTCGATGCCGGCCTTGCGGGCCTTGATCATCGGCGGCACGATGCGCCGGGGGTTCACGCGGCGGAACTTCATGCCCACCAGGTTGAATATGCTGATGCGCACGCCGCTCATCAGCGCCGAGAACCACAGCCCCAGCGGGAACAGCGAGAACAGTGCGATCACTACGAATACGATGACCACCGCGATGACAATGGAATAAATGCTGCTCATCTGCATGATTTGCTTCCTCCCTCTATTACGCGTCCTTCAGTTCACACACGACGATCCGGTTGCCCTCCACGCTCTGCACGCGGATGCGCCTGCCCTGGGCGATGAATTCGCCGTCGGAGACCACGTTCAGCTTCACCCCGTCGAACTCGCCGATGCCGGCGGGCCGCAGCGCCGTGTGGGTCACGCCCTCGCGGCCGATGAAGTAGTTCATGTCGTTGTTCTCCGCGGCGTCGGCGGACACCGCCACGTCGTTGAGCACCAGCTTCGATTTGCTCAGCCGCCCCTTCGAGGCGGAATACAGGCAGATCGACAGCGCCACGCACAGTATCGCCGCCAGTATCGCAAACAGTATCAGCCCCTGCGACACCGTGGGCTTCAACAGCACGAAGCCCAGCGCCAGCAGCGCGATGCCCGATATGCCCGGCACGCCGAACCCCGGCACGTACATCTCGAACACCAGCAGGCCCACGCCCACCAGCAGCATCACCAGCACCGGGATATTGCCCGTCAGCAAAGCGATCAGGCCTTCCATCGGCACACACCTCCTTCGCGGACCGGGTCTTTCCCGATCCTTGCATGGCTGCATTATAACACGTCCGGCGCGCTTATGGAAGTCCCGCGCCTCAAATCATACACTTTCCGCGCCGAAATGTCAAACCCGCCGCCCAAAATAGAATGGAATGAGGAAGCTTTCCCTCATTCCATTCGTTTTCGATCAGCGCGCGGTCCCGAACCGCGCCCCGTGTCATACTAATCTTCTATTAAAACAGCGAAGCTGTTTTAATAGCACCGAAGGTGCGTAGAAGATTGTATGAGACTGCGTGACGCGTCT
>JBGUQG010000045.1:0-2204 GCA_045130815.1 Christensenellales bacterium | reverse complement strand
CCGGACAAGCGCATGTACGAGGCCATACTGAAGGCGCTGGACGCCGCGCCGGAGGACTGCCTGTTCGTGGATGACCGGCCCTGCAACCTGGAGGGCGCGACGGCGCTGGGCATGCGCGCGGTGCAGATGGCGCGGCCCGCCTGTCTGCCGGAGGCGCTTTGGGAGGGCCCCGTGGCCCACAGCTTCAAGGAGCTGGACGGCCTGCTGGGCCAGTAAGGAGGGCGCGGTGCCACCCCTGCCGACTGAATTTATCGAGAATATGCGCAAGATGCTGGGCGACGAAACCCCGGCATTTTTGCGCGCGCTGGAGGACGCTCCCGCGCTGGCGCTGCGGCTGAACCCGAAGCGGGCCCATGCCGAAGACGCCGCCGCGCCCTTTATCGAAGGCCCGGTGCCCTGGGCGGAGGGGGGACGCTACCTGAAGCCCGTCACGGACGCGCGGCCCGGCGCTTCCGTCGCCCACGCGGCGGGGGCCTTTTACCTGCAGGAGGCCAGCGCCATGGCCAGCGCCGCGGCGCTTGACGCGCGGCCCGGCGAACGGGTGCTGGATCTTTGCGCCGCCCCCGGCGGCAAGAGCACCCAGATCGCCGCGGCGATGCTGGACAAGGGCGTGCTGGTCTCCAACGACCCGGAGCCCGCCCGCGCCAGGGCCCTGGCCGGGAACCTGGAGCGCATGGGCGCGGCCAACGCCGTGGTCGTGAGCGCGCTGCCCGCAAAGCTGGGCGAGCGCTGGCCCGGTTTTTTCGACGCCGTGCTGGTGGACGCGCCCTGCTCCGGCGAGGGCATGTTCCGGCGGGAGCCAGCTGCCCGGGAGGAGTGGAAGCCGGCCTCGCCGGCGGGCTGCGCCAAGCGCCAGGCGGAGATCCTGGACCGCGCCGCCGGGATGGTGCGCCCGGGCGGGCGGCTGGTATATTCCACCTGCACCTTCAACGACCTGGAGAACGAGGGCAGCATAGTATCCCTTCTGGAGCGCCGCCCGGATTTCGCCCCCGAGGACTTCAGCCTGCCAGGCGTGGGCGAGAGCCGGGGCGGCATGCTGCGGCTGTTCCCCCACCGGCTGCGGGGCGACGGCCACTTCGTGGCGAAGCTGCGCAAAGCAGGATCCCCCGAACCGGCCCCGGTCCCGGCCATCCGGCCCGACCGGGACGCCGCGCGCGCCCTGGACGCCCTGTTTGGAGAGGTCTGTCGCCCGGACGCCCTGCCCGGAGGCATGGAATGCTTCATACTCGGCGACAGGCTGTATGCCCGCCCGACGGATTGCCCGCAGACCCGGGGCCTGCGCGTGATCTCTCCCGGTCTGTGCCTGGCTCGGCTGGGCCGCAGCCACGTGGAGCCGGAGCACGCGCTGGCCATGATGATGGAGCCGGGATCGGCTTTGCGCCGCGCGGAGCTGGACGAAGCCCGGGCCCAGGCCTTCCTTCGGGGCGAGGCCCTGCCCTTCTGTGGCGAAAGGGGCTGGACGCTGGTCACCCACATGGGCATGCCCCTGGGCTGGGGCAAGGCGTCGGAGGGCATGTTGAAGAACCACCTGCCCAAGGGACTGAGGAAACACGGCTGACGCCGGACGGTTATAGCGAATTTTTATGCATTTTCCGGCCAAAAAAACGAGATTTGAAATTGACAATTGCCCTCTGTCCCTGTATACTATAACCAGTTGTAATTAATCCATAATTATTCTTGAAAGGGGTTATCACAATGGCCGGAAAGTTTGTCATTATCACCGCGAAAAACGGCGAATTCACCTTCAACCTGAAGGCTTCCAACGGCGAGGTCGTCCTCACCGCGTCCGAGACCTATCCCAACATGGGCGCCTGTGAAAACGGCATCGCTTCCGTGAAAAAGAACGCCGGTGTGCATATTGAGGATCAGACCCGCGACGAGAAGCAGACCCATCCCAAGTACGAGCTGTACAAGGACAAGGGCGGCGAGTTCCGCTTCCGCCTGAAGGCCGCCAACGGCGAGATCATCGGCAAGTCCGAGGGCTACAAGGCCAAGGCCAGCGCCAAGAAGGGCATCGCCTCCATCGCCAAGAACGCGCCCGACGCCCCCATCGTGGTGGTGGAGCCGGAAGAGAAGTAATCGCGCCGCACAGAAAAGCCGCCTTCGGGCGGCTTTTCTGTTGACATTGTTCCTCGAATGCATTTATAATATAGGCTATGAAAGAAGCGCGTTTTTTATCCAACGTACACACCCACACCACCTTC
>JBGUQG010000044.1:0-4078 GCA_045130815.1 Christensenellales bacterium | reverse complement strand
TCAAAGCGCCCCATCGCCGTCAGCCGTCGGGCCGATTCGGCCATCATCTCCGGCACGCTGCCGATCAGCTGGGCGGCCAGGTTGCGCTCATTGTCAAAGCGCACGAGCACCTCAGCAAAGGTCGGGCTCATGCGCTTCTTGGCCCTGCCCAGGGCCAGGGACTGTATCATCTCCGTGGTCGCGCCGTCCGCGCCGTAGTCAAAGCACACGCTCCTGAAGGAGGCGCGGGTCATGCCGTCCATCGGCGCGAGCAGGAAAAGCGGTTCCTCCAAGTCCTTCGTCCTCCTCAGCCCGTGACGTTCAGCCGCGTGTCGCCGGTCTGCCTGTAGCCCTGCTGCAGCAGCTGGGTCACGTCCCAGGGCCGCTGAGCGGCGTCCGGGTACAGCTTCAACAGGTAGATGTAGGGCTCCAGCAGGGTCGGGTTGATGTCGATGCACCTCTTCAGCATCGCGGCGGCCTTGTCGGTCTCCTGAGCCTCGTAGTAGGCCATCGCCGCCGAGGAGGCGAAGCTGTAGTTGCCCGCGTCGCGCTGCAGCGCCCGCTCATAGTACATGCCCGCGTCGGTATAGCGGCCATCCTGGTAGCTCTGATAGCCCAGCTGGCTGTAGGCATCGGTGCTCCAGGCCAGGTTGACCCGCGCCAGGCTCTGCTGGCCGGACTTGGAAAAGGCAAAGATCACGAACATCAGTATCAGGATCACGAACAGCGCCAGGCCCACGATGCCCCGAAGATGGCGCATGAAGAAGCTGCCCTCCTCCTCGTCCTCATAGACAAAGGCGGCGGAAAAGTCGTCCGTTTCCACCGCGTCATAGGGGTCCGCGGCGTCGAAGGACGGCGACTTGTCGTCCATGAACATGTCGTTGGGATTCAGCGTTTTCGGGGGCACCAGCGTGTTGGCGTGCTTGCGCGGGGCCTTTTCCCGCGCGGCGGCCTTCGCGCCCTCCACCTCAAGGTTCAGCCGGGGAGCGCTGCCCTCCAGGCGAACGGGCTCCTCCTCCGTCCGGCGGATCTCCGGCGGCTTCTTTTCGACGCCGACCGCCTGCTTCCGCTCTGCAATCTCCCCGCGCCAATCCCCGGCAGGCGCCTCCTCCCGGTCCAGCTGAAGGGGCGTGAACGCCTCCGAAGGCTCGTCCCGGCGGGCCCACACGTCGTCGGCGCGCGTCTCGCGGGCACGGCTCCAGTCCTCCAGCTCCGCAGCGGCGTCCTGCTGCGGGGGCTGTTCCTGCGCCGGGGACGACGCCGCTTCCTCGGGCGGGTCCGCCTCCCGGGTCAGGTCCAGCGGCTCGAAGGCGACGCTCTCAGCCGGCGCTTCCGTCGGCTGCGCGTCGCGGGGCGCGTCGTCCTGTTCCGGGATCACAATGGCCTCGCCGCAGAAGGGGCAGAACAGCATCGTGTCGCCGACCTTCTTTCCGCAATGGGAGCAGTACATCGGATCGACTCCTTTCCGTAGGTGTCGGGGGTGTCACATGTTGCGCATGGCCTCGTAATCCGGGTCGCCGTAGAAGGTGCGCTCCTCGCCGGGATCGCCGCCCAGCTCCTCCACGGCGTTGCGCAGCTCGATGTAATCCAGATAGCTGATGTCCGTCATCGTCAAAAACGGTTTGATGGCGTCGATGGCCCGGGCGTCCCCAAGCTTGCCCAGGAACGAGGCGTACAGCGCCCGTTGGTCGGGCCGGTTGCGCAGCTTATCGATCAGGTAATCGTAGATTCTGTCGTCGCCGGGGAAGTTGGTGCAGATGCCCAGTATGCGCGCCTGCCCCTGCTCGGCGGCGCTTTCATAGCGGGAAAGCAGCTCGCCGATCTCCCTGCCGTCGCCGTCGGACAGTATGTCCGCCGCAATCTCGCCGATCTCGTCGCCCTCCTCGCCGGCGCAAGCCAGCTCAACATACAGGGGACGGGCTTCATCGCTGTCGATGTCCCGCAGCAGGGCCAGCGCCGTGGCCCGCAGCGATTCGGGGCGGTCGGGGTTGCTCACGATGCGCATCAGGCCCGGCACGCAGGCCTCGCCCACGCTGACCACGCGGCTGTACAGCGGCTCCGGCAGGCCGATGTGCCGCTTGTCATACTCCTCCAGCAGCTTCAGAAGGTCCTTGGGCTCGCTGTAGCGCAGGAAGTATTCCCCCGGCTTTTCGCCGTCCAGCCACTTGGCCGGGGCGTTCAGCCAGTTCAGCATGATCTCGTTATACTTTTCCTCGACCTGCTTTTCAGTCATGCCGGGGTGCATGGCCATCCAAGTGCGCACATAGTCGTAAAACTTCTCGTCAAAATCGTGTATCTTCATGTCGTTACTCTCCCTTTGTGATGCGCTCCAGGCAGCCCGCGATGCGCCTTGCGTAGTAGACCAGCTGCCGCTCGTCGCAGCCGAAGGCCTTGGCCAGCGCCCCTGTCTCGGGCTTCGGGCCGTAGATCAGCATGTAGTTGTAGGCCAGCGCCGCCGCCCCGCCGGCCACGCAGCGCAGCGGGTCGGCCTTCGTGCCGCGCAGCTGGCGATAGGCCGACCACATCAAAAGCAGCTGGGGCAGCGCGGAGACATCATACTCCTGCCGCAGCACCTCGTCGGCATAGCGCACCAGCTGCCTCTCGCCCACGCCCAGGCGTCCCAGCATCAGCTGGGGGTCCGGCAGCAGCGCCAGCCCCAGGCCGGACGCCTCGGGCATGATCGCCTCGGCCTCCACGCCCTGCAGCCGCAGGGCCAGCGCGGCGTGGACCTTCAGCTCGCCGGGAAAGTCGCCGCTGAACAGCAGGCTCCTGAGCAGGCTGCGGGACTCGCCGCTTTCGATGGTGGTCAGCGCCGTCATCGCCGCGCGGCTGAGGCGCGCGTCCTCGGAGCGGATCGCCCAGCGCACCAGCCTGCGGAACTGCGCGTCCTCCTGCCAGCGGGCCTCCAGGTGCCCGTAACCCTGGGAAAGCACGCCCACCAGCGCGCGCAGCCGGTTCTCGAACTCCTCCGCGGGCACCTCATAGCCGTAGGGCAGCTGCGCGTATTGATTCAGCCTGTGCTTCAGCGCGGCCTGCTGGTAGAACTGGGCGATGCTGTCCTCCGGGTCGATGCGCAGTATTCGGGTCCAGCAGCGGGCCACGCGGGCGTCGGAGGTGCCCACGCGCTTGAGCGCCACGGCCTTCATGTGCAAAAGCCCCTTGTCGAAGGGCGTCTCCCGCAGGGCGAAGCGCACGTATTCGGCCACCCGGTCGTCCATGCCCATTTCGCCCATGGCGTAAAGCATCAACCGCAGGTCCTGGCCCTCCGGGCGCTCGGCGGCGGCCCGGTTGATCAGCGCCTCCGCCCGCTCCCGCTCGCCCGCCAGCGCGAACACCTGGGCGCACACGCTCAGCGCGCGCACCGACGGCGGATAGCCGCCGGAGGCCCGTTCGGCCTGTTGTATCGCCTTCTCCCTGTCGCCGGAGATGAACAACGCCATCGCGTACAGCGCCCGCATCTCATACTGCTCCGAAGCCATCTCAAGGGATTTTTCAAACAGGCGGCAGGCCTTCTCCGGCGCGTCGGTCTTCATGGCCTCGCAGGCGCGATAGGCGACGCAGGAGGCCCGATACAGCTTGCGGTTGGCGGGATGGCCGACCTCGTTGAAGAACTCCAGCTCCGCGCTCAGGCGACGCACCTCGTCCACCGAGGCGGCCTCCGGGTCGCTTTTGCGGTACAGCCGCAGCGACTCACGCGCGCCGGACAGGTCGTTCATGCCAAGCTGGTTCAGCGCCAGGCCATAGTAGCACTCCGCGGGCCCGTCGCCCTCCGCCAGCATGTCCAAAAGCAGCCGCGCGGATTGCTCGTGACAGCCCATCTCGCAGTACAGCTCCGCCAGGTCCAGCCGGTATTCCCGATTCTCCGGCGATTGCTCCACCGCGCGGCGCATCAGCTCCAGCGCGTCCACGATGTTGTTGTCGCGCCGGTTCAGCATGGCCCGGTGGTGCACGTAGGCCGGGGACCGCTTGAAGGATACCACCTTTGGATTCTTAGTCATTGGTCCTCCTGTGTTCAGGGCTTCGTGGCCGCGGCCAGCAGCTGGCGAAGGTCTTCCTCGCTGAAGGCGTAGCGCTTGTTGCAAAAGTGGCAGTCCACCTT
>JBGUQG010000043.1:0-5664 GCA_045130815.1 Christensenellales bacterium | reverse complement strand
AAGTAGTCGATCTGCTTGTCCGCGCCGATGTCCAGCGTGCGGATGACGACCTCCTTGCCGCCCATGTCGGAAAGGACCTTCTTGTAGGCCTCGAACTGGTAGTCCTCGCTGGGATAGTCCGAGCAGTTCAGATACAGGAATTCCGAGCGGAACAGGCCGATGCCGCCGCCGTCGTTGCCCAGCACCATGGCCACGTCCTCGGGGTTGCCGATGTTGCAGAACACCTTGATGCTCTGGCCGTCCTTGGTGACGTTGGGCTGGCCCTTCAGCTGCTCCAGCAGCTTCTGGCGCTTCAGCTGCTCCTCGCGCTTGGCCAGCATCACGGCGCGGGTGGCCTCGTCGGCGTCCAGTACGATGCTGCCGGTAGAGCCGTCCACGATGACCTCGCGGCCCTCGTACTCCGGCTTCAATTGGTCGCCCACGCCGATGATGGCGGGGATGCCCATGGTGCGGGCCAGTATCGCGGTGTGGCTGGAGCCGCTGCCGCCCTCGGTGATGAAGCCCAGGATCTTGGCCTTGTCCAGCTGCACGGTTTCGCTGGGGGCCAGGTCGTCCGCCGCCAGCACCACCGGCACCGGGCTGTCGATGCCGCCCTGCACCACGCCGGTGAGTATGCCGATGATGCGGCCGGACACGTCCTTCACGTCCGCGGCGCGGGCCTGCATATAGGTGTCGTCCATCTGAGCGAACATGTCGGCGAACTGGGCGGCGGTGTCGGTGACGGCCGCCTCGGCGTTCAGCTTTTCCTCCTTGATCAGGCCCTCGATAGCTTCCTCATAGTCCATGTCCTCGGCCATCATCTGATGGGTCTCGAACAGGAACGCGGCCTCCTCGCCGGCCTCTGCCAGCGCCTTTTCGTACAGCTCGCCCAGCTGCTCCACCGCCTTGGCCTGGGCCGCCTTGAAGCGGTCCCACTCCGCGGCGGCGTCCTCCACCTGATAGCGGCGGATCACGCTCTTTGCACGCTGGTAGTAGTACAGCGGCCCCATGGCCACGCCGGTGGATACGCCCTTGCCCTGAATGGAAATCATTTTGAATCGCTCCTTTTCGCTGTTTTTTTCACTGATTTGCCGGGGTGTCGGGGTCGGCGGCAGCACGACCGCGCCATAGAGACAGATCGCGCCCATGACCGCGAAGCCGATCAGCGAACCAGCCGAAGCGGTCCGTCGGTTTCGAGCGTGTCCCCGCCGCCGGCGGTATTCTCCCAAAGCTCCTTTTTTACGTTGCCGTCGTCCGCAATCACCCGCCGCGTCGCGCGACAGTCCGCGCTGATCGCGTTGAAGCCGCTGCCGATTTATCTTCATTTTACTATAACCCAGCGCAAAAGTAAAGCAAATCGGCGTATTTGTCATGAATTCGCATCAAATCCGGCCCCGCGGGCCAGACTATGCACCATCGCGTCGCCCCCTTCAAAACGTTCACAGTTTGTTCACGTCTAAATTGGCACTCACCTCTTGACAGTGCTAACAAAACGAGTATAATAATAGCCGAACAAAGGGAGAGCGATTGAAGCGCCGCGGTCCCGGCGTTCGGGCGACGACATAAAAGGAGGTATGACTTATGTTGATGCCGAGTATCTTTGGTGAGAACCTGTTTGATGAGTTTTTCAATGACTGGAACCGCGAGTTCCGCAATATGGACCGCCAGCTGTACGGCAAGAACGCGGCCCGGGAAATGAAGACCGACGTGCACGAGCACGAGGATCACTACGAAGTGGACATCGACCTGCCGGGCTTCAAGAAGGAGGATCTGAGCCTGACGCTGGAGAACGGCTATCTGACCGTCACCGCCGCCAAGGGCCTTGACAAGGACACCACCACGAAGCAGGGCAAGGTCATCCGCCAGGAGCGCTATGCCGGCACGATGCAGCGCAGCTTCTACGTGGGCGACGCGCTGACCGAAACCGACATCGGCGCAAAGCTGGAAAACGGCGTGCTGAGCCTGTGCATCCCCAAGAAGGATGAAAAGAAGCTCCCCGAAAAGAAGGTCATCATGATCGAGGGCTAAACCAAATTGCGAAGCGGCGTCCCGCGAAGGCGGGGCGTCGTTTTTTTGTTGACAGCGGCGGCAATATGGCGATAAAATAGGTTATCACGATTGGAGCGATGCAACCATGCGGATCATATTTGTGCGCCACGGCGAGCCTGATTACGCGCGGGACTGCCTGACCGACGAGGGAAAGCGGCAGGCGGAGGCGGCGGCGGAGCGGCTCTCGGGCGAGGGGATCACCCGGATCTTCTCCTCCCCCAACGGCCGGGCGAAGCAGACCGCGGCGGCCACGGCGAAGCGGCTGGGGCTGCCGATGACGGTGCTGGACTACATGCACGAGATCACCTGGGGCGGCCCGGGTATCCCGGTGGACGGCCATCCCTGGACGCTGGGCGACTGGCTGCTGGAGAAGGACAACTTCGATTTCTATGCCCGGGACTGGCAGCAGCACCCCTGGTTCAAGGGCAACGCCGCCACCGAAGACTATCGCCGGGTGACGGCGCGGTTCGACGCGCTGCTTCAGTCCTTCGGCTACATCCACGACGGGCGGCGCTTTTTGTGCCGGAACGCCAGCGCCGAGACCATCGCCCTGTTCAGCCACGGCGGCTCCGGCGCGTGCGCGCTGTCCGGCCTGCTGTCGCTGCCCTTCCCCTACGTGGCCTGCGTGCTGCCCTACGACTTCACTTCCGTCATCATCGTGGAGCTTCCTGTGCGAGAGGGCGAATACGTCCACCCGCGGCTGGAGCTGTTCAACGACGTCGCTCATATCCGCCGCAGCGGCGGAAGGCCGAGGTTGCAGGAGCGGCCGGATGGGGATTAGAGACCCAGCGCCTTGGCGCTGGGCGCGCGCGTTTGGTAGGCCCAGGGAACGGGGAACAGGGAACAGGGAACAGGAATAGTGGCTGCCGCGCGCACCTTAACGCCACTCTCCGCTCTTCACTCTCCGCTCTCCTCAGCGGGCTCGTCCCCGGGCTGGCTGCCCCAAATATACTGCTCCAGCTCAGAGACCCCCTCTTCCCCGGGCAGCAGGGCCTTGGAGAACTGGGTCTCGTACAGCTCGCGGTACACGCCCTCCGTGGCCACCAGCGCCTGGTGGGTGCCGCGCTGCACGATCTCGCCGTCCCGGACCACCAGGATCTCGTCCGCGGCCAGGATCGTGGACAGGCGGTGGGCGATCAGTATGCTGGTGCGGCTCCGGATGATGGGGTCGATGGCCTCCTGGATCTTCTGCTCGGAGATGGAGTCCAGCGCGGAGGTGGCCTCGTCGAACACGAAGATCGTGGGGTCCTTCAAAAGCACCCTTGCGATGGACAGCCGCTGCTTTTCGCCGCCGGACAGCTTCAGGCCCCGGTTGCCCACCATGGCGTCCAGGCCCTCGGGCTGGTTGGTCACGAAGTCCCAGATGTTGGCCTTCTTCAGCGCCTGCTCCATTTGGGCCTCGGTGGCGTCGGGCCGGGCGTACAGCAGGTTCTCCCGGATGGTGCCGTTGAACAGATAGGTCTCCTGGCTGACCACGCCCACCTGGGCCCGCAGGAACGACAGGTCCAGCTTCCTGACGTCCGTGCCGTCAAAGCGCACGCAGCCGTCCCACACGTCGTACAGCCGGGGGATCAGGTTGATGATGGTGCTCTTGCCGGAGCCGGAGGGCCCCACGATGGCCACGCTGTGCCCGGCCTTCAGCTCGAAGCTCACGTCCTTGAGCACCGGGCGGTCCGGCTCGTAGCCGAAGCGCACATGCTCGAAGCTCACGTTGCCCTCGGCCCTGGCGGGGGTCACGGCGTCCGGGGCGTTCTCGATCTCCACCGGAATGTCGAAGTAGTCGAATATCCGGCTGAACAGCGCCATGGAGCGCATCCAGTCCACCTGGATGTTCAGCAGGCTGTTCACCGGCATGTACATCCGCCCCAGCAGCGCCACCAGCACGGTGATGTCGCCGATGGTCAGGTCCGCGCCCCGGCGGATCATCAGGTAGCCGCCCACCAGGTAGATCAGCATCGGCCCGATGCTGGTGAAGGTGGACAGGATCACCCGGAACCAGCGCCCGGCCATGCCCTCGCGGATGTTCAGCCTGATCATCCGGCCGTTGGCCTCCTCGTAGCGCCGGTACTCGTATTCCTCCCGCACGAACAGCTTGCTGAGCAGCTGGCCGGACACGGACAGCGTTTCGTTGAGGATGCCGTTGATCTCGTCGTTGCAGGCCTGGGATTCGTTGGCGAACTTCCAGCGGGTCTTGCCCGCCCGGCGGGTGGGCAGCGTGAACAGCGGCACCACCACGATGCCGATCAGCGCCAGTATCCAGTTCTTTCGGAACATCGCCACCATGGCGATCACCAGCGTGATCACGTTGGAGAGTATGCTGGTGAAGGTGCTGGTGATCACCTGCTGCACGCCGTCGATGTCGCTGGTCATGCGGGTGATCACGTCGCCCTGGTTGTTGGTGGTGAAGAAGCGCTGGGACATCCGCTGCAGATGCCGGTACATCTGGTTGCGCATGTCGAAGGTGATGTGCTGGGCGATCCAGGTGTTGATGTAGCTCTCCGCCACGCCGATCAGGTTCGCCCCGAAGGTCACCCCCAGGGAGAGCGCGATGTAGGTCACCAGCGCGCCCATGTCCCGCTTCACCAGGCCCTCGTCGATGATGCGGCCCGTCAGGATCGACGGCAGCAGCGTGAAGAACGACGAGGCCGCGATGCACAGCAGCACCAGCCCCAACCGCCCGGAATAGGGTTTCAAATAGGAAAACACCCGGAAAAGCAGCGCCCTGGTCACCTTTGGCTGGCTGGTCTTTTCCTCGTCGGTCATAAAGCCCCTGGAGAAGCGGCCGCCCGGCCCCCTGCCCTGTGACATAGCACAGCACCCTTTCAGTTTTTTTACTATTATACTATATTTTCTGCCCAATGTCATAAAACTTCACAAAAAATCCAGACATTACAGGCAGTCAAAAAATGATTGTTTTGTATATGTGTCCAATTACGACCATTTCATTTCTATCATCACCGTCAATGAGGTGGGCAAATGCTCAAAAAGCATCGCGGCATACTGTTCTTCCTGCTCTTTATCACGGCGGCAGCCTGAGCTTTGAGAAGAAATAGACAGCGCGGACAACCGCATCATACTGTCGGTGCACGCCTACACCCCCTACAGCGTCGCACTGCAGGACGGCGGCGAGGACAGCTTCGGCCTGACTCCCGGCCCCCAGTCCGGCGAGATCGGCGCCTTCATGCACGACCTGTGCGACAAGTACATCTCCAACGGCATCCCCGTGGTCATCGACGAATTTGGCGCCCGGGACAAGCACGGCAACACCCAGGCCCGGGTGGACTTCGCCGCCTGGTACGCCGCCGCCGCCCACAGCCGCGGCATGCCCGTTTGCTGGTGGGACAACAACGTGTTCACCGGCAGCGGCAAGCGCTTCGGCCTGCTGCGCCGCGCCGACTGCGCCTGGCCCTGTCCCCAGATCGTGGAAGCGTTGATGCGGTACGGGAGGTAAAGCAACAGGGAACAGGCGCTGTTCCTGTTCCCTGTTTTGGGTCTGCCAAACGCGCGCGCCCAATGCTGACGCATTGGGTCCCATCGCGCACGGACGGACTGGAGTGGTATCATAATCGTACAGTCGCAGAACTCACCAAGAAGTGATAGAATAAGAAGCACAGGAAGGTGAGGAAGATGACAGCA
>JBGUQG010000042.1:0-3638 GCA_045130815.1 Christensenellales bacterium | reverse complement strand
TCCCTGTTCCCTGTTCCCTGTTCCCTCGGCCTTGGCCTTCGCCTCGGCCAGCTGGCGGCGCAGCTCCTCCATCTCCCGCTTTACGTCGGCCGGGATGACCTCCACGGTCTCGACGGTCTTGACCTCGGCGTCCCGGGCTTCCAGTTCCGCTTTGAGCCGCGCCGTCTCTGCCTTCTCCGCGGCCAGCTCCTTCGCGGCCTGGTTCGCCCGGTTCACCGCGTCGCTGGCCCGCTGGGCGCTGGCGGCGGCGCGGTCCTCGGCGTCGGAGTGCAGCTTGCGCAGCTCCTCGGCGCTGGCCTCGGCGGATTTCGCCCGGGCGTCGGCCTGGGCGGCGGCCTCCCGCTCCCGGACGATGGCGGCGTCGTAGGCCCGCTCGTGCTCGTCCAGGCGCGCGATCTCGTCCAGCAGTCCGGCGTTCTTGCCCTCCAGGTTTTCGATGGTCATCTGCGCCTTCGCGCGCTCGGTCTTCATGTCCCGGATCTCCCGCTGCAGCTGCCGCACGCTCAGCCCTTCCTCCTGGACCTTCTCCGCGAGGGCTTCCCTCGCCTCCTCCGGGGCGGACAGCAGTGCCACGGCCTTGGAGTAGTCCAGCGCGGCGATGCTCTCGGGGATCGCGCCCTCGCGCCCGTATTCCTCGTACATGCGCATCATGTCCTGGGCCTTGCGCTCGGAGTAGCGCACGTTGGCCTCCAGCCATTCGCCAAAGCGGCCCTCCGGCAGCAGCCCCTTGGCCTCGATCAGGCGCTTGCCCCTGGCCAGCGCGGAGATGACCACCACGCCCCGGGCCTGCTCCTCGATGGCCAGGATCTCGCCGGCCAGGCGCTGCAGCCGTTTGGCGTCCTGCTCCAGCCGCGCCGCGTCCGCCGCCTCGAAGCGCTTCAGCCAATCCTCGCCCGTCCGCGACGCGGCTTCGGCTCCGTCGTCAGGATCGGCGGCGCGCTCCCCCGGCTCGTAATCCATCAGGTTCCCGTTCTCGTCGTACCCCTCGGCATAGCCTTCCCCTTTGCCCTGAAGGACTAACTTCGTGTCGGGGAAGGTGGCAGCGCCGCAGGCGCTGACGGATGAGGTCTTCGCAGACGTCTGCGTATCCATGTAATCGCTCAGCTCAAACTGTCCCGTTATCTCGTTCATTCCGACCTTGTTCATGTCGATCATGCCGATCTCCTCCCTTTCTTGCGCTCTCGCCACGCCTGCCAAAACAGGTCAAGCATGGCGCGGTATTTGTCGTCGATCTCGTATTTGCCCCAGTCGTTGTGAAGGCCCCGGTCCTGCACCAGCTTGCCGGTGGTGGCGCTGATCTCCACCGTCCTAAAGGGCGCGTCCGGATCCACGGCGCGGCGCAGCACGCAGATCACCTTCTCGCCGCTGGCGTACTTGTTTACATAGCTGCCCACGCAGTGGTGCAGCACCTCGCCCTCGCGCACGACTTCGGCGGCGCTCTCCGCGGGGCGCAGGATCAGGCCCCCGAACTCAAACCCGTACTTCTTCGTCAGCGCCGGCACCCGGTCGGCGATGCTCTTGGACAGCTTCGCGCTCTTGACGTTCTTCACCCGCGCGGCCAGCCGGTCGTGGGCGGCGCGGAAGTCCGCGGGGAAGGCCTCGTCGCCCACGGCCAGGCTGCCGCCCGCCTCCGTGAGCATGCGCCACAGGTCCAGGATGTCGCCCAGGCGGTGGTCGCAGTTCCGGGCGATGTACTTCAGCGCCTTGGGGCGGCGCTCCTTCGGAAACATTGCCAGCATGGCCCGCAGCTTGTATTTCATGTCGGGCCGCTCGTCCCGGCAGGCGATGGCCACGCGCTCGGCCACCTCGGCGGCGCAGCGCACCCGGTCCCGGTCCACGATCTGCAGCACCGCGCACAGCTTCGGCGTGATGTGGATCCGCTTCCCCTTCAGCTCGCCCAGGCGAGCCTTGGAGAGCCCCAGCACCTCGGCCATGCTCTTCCCCTTCCACCGCACCGTGCGCGTGGGCAGCTCGCCCGCGATCGCGTCGGTGAGGAAACCGGTCAGGCCCAGCTTGGTCAGATACTCAACGCAGGGATAACGGGCGATCATGTTCAGCGCCTCGATGCCGTCGGTGCCGCACCAATAGGCCTCGCTCCAGGCCCGCTCGAAGGGCGTGCCCCGGATGGCCCGCTCAAAGCTCTCCTCCAGCGCCGCCTTGTCCGGCCTCTGCCATTCGTACAGCAGCCCCTCGCCGAAGGTCAGCGTCGACATGCTCTTGACTTCCCTCCAGTACAGCCCAACCCTGTGATAATACCCACCGTCCTCCTGCCAGATCGGCCGGTTCTGGACGCGGATGCCGTCATGGGCCTCGGCGTCGAACACCGCGATGCCCCGCACGTCCACTTCCGGCTCCAGCGTCCAGGGCTCACAGTAGTCGGCCAGCGCGAAGCGCCGCTCGCAGCGCGCGGCCAGGGCCACCACGGCGTTGGGGTTGATCGCGGACTTGCGGTAGAACACCGCGTTCAGCAGGTTCTTCTCCGTCTTGAAGCCCTTGGACACATGCTTGACCTTCACGATCTCCCCGCAGAACGGGCACACGACGCCCTCGTTTTGCGGATAGCTGACCGCGTACCGGCCCCGGCGGCTCTCCTCCACTGTCTGCCCGTCGCATACCCCGCAGTGAATAAGCCGCGCGGGTTTCCCGGGCGTCGGATCGTCGAATTCCGGCAGGCCGACGTCGCCCGTGAAGTTGTCCACGATCCACAGATAGCCGGGCATGAACCGCACGATCTCATCCACGATCTCCTGCGGCGTGTGCTCGATGTCCCCCGCGTGGCGCAGCGCCTCCTCGATGGTCATAGGCTCACCCCCATCAGCGCGTCCAGGTCAAACGGGTCAGGCTCCGGCGCTGCCCCTGCCTTCCCCTTTAGGGGAAGGTGGCCGAGCGCAGCGAGGTCGGAAGAGGTCGTCTCTCCTCTCTCGTTCATCTTGATCCCGTAGTACCTGCAGATCACCTTCTGCGCCGTCTCCGGCGGCACGGACACGCAGTTGCTGCCGTTCCGGTTGTCCCGGGCGTATTTCTCCAGGGCCGCGTAGGCCCCGGCCAGGGTCTTGCCCTTCGCCAGGATCGCCCCGGCCCAGTCCGGCGCGGCCTGCAGCAGCGCCGTCATGATCTCGCCCACCGCGCTGACGGCGGGCAGCTTGGCCGCGGCCATTTCGTCCCTCAGCTTGTCGATGGCCGCCTGATAGTCCTTGTTCTCCATGTGATGCGCCTCCATGTAATCAAAGTCCCGCTTTCCGTAATCAAAGTCCCGCTTTCCGTAATCAAGGCCCCGCTTTCTCTATCCCTCGCCGTAGATGATCGCCAGGATCCGCTTGACCGCCCGGTCCTCCCGCGCCCTCTCGCATCGCGCCAGGGCCTCCTCCAGGCCGCACTTGTGCCGCCACATGGCTTTCCTCAGCGTGTTGCGGGGAATTTTGTGCCGCTCCGCGATCTCATTCACGGTCATCGACTGGCCCCTCACACACTGGCGCGGACGGCGCGGCCTGTATCCATTCTCAGCATAATGATCATAGGCCGCCTCCAGGGAGGCCTTCGCGCCGTTTCCATC
Source organism: Christensenellales bacterium (assembly GCA_045130815.1). Taxonomy (GTDB): domain Bacteria; phylum Bacillota; class Clostridia; order Christensenellales; family Aristaeellaceae; genus UBA2862. The sequence continues at coordinate 85 of JBGUQG010000042.1, read as the reverse complement.
CCGGTGATAGGTTCGCCAGGTTTCAAGGTTCGTCTCCGGCACGCCCAGCTGTCGGGCCGCCTGCTTCACGGTCATCGGCGCGCCG
>JBGUQG010000041.1:0-2419 GCA_045130815.1 Christensenellales bacterium | reverse complement strand
GAAGACAGCTTTTCAAAGGTTGTGCTCATGGGGTTAGCCTCCTGATTTTGCTTCAATTACATATTTATCCACAATGCAAGCACCAGTTTATCACAGCAAACGTGGATTTGCAACATGGATAGGTAAATTCCACTTTAGAAATAATAGAATAGATCATTGACACGGGCTCGTTTCTTTCCTATAATGTGCGTAAAACCGATATGCCGACGCAGGAAAGAGAGGTACGCTCATGGGCAACTACCGCAACTTCAAGCTGGTCACCTACTTCGTCGCCCACGCCGCGGCGCATATCACCCGACGGGAGCTGGAGGATCAGCTCGCCTTCATCGAGAAGCACATGCGCCTGGACAAGGTGTACCTGGAGCCCTGGCGCGGCGAGCTGGCCAGCCACGAGCAGATCGAAATGTGCCGCGAGGTGTTCCATGCCCACGGCATCGAGGTGGCCGGCGGCCTGACCACCGTGATCCCCACGCCCGAGGGCGATAAGCCCAAGCAGCGCCTGTTCGACACCTTCTGCTACAACGATCCGGCCATGCGGGCGAAGCTGAAGGAGGTCTGCGCTTTCATCGGCGGCCACTTCGACGAGTTCATCATCGACGACTTCTTCTTCACCGACTGCTGCTGCGAGACCTGTGTAAAGGAAAAGGAAGCGTTCAACCGCGCCCGCGGCATATCCGACGGCAGCTGGCAGGCCTACCGGCTGGACCTGATGAAGAAGATCAGCGTCGAGGACGTGATCACCCCCGCCAGGACGGCCAATCCCAACTGCAGGATCACCATCAAGTATCCCAACTGGGCCGAGAGCTATCAGGAGACCGGCTACAACCCCGCCGAGCAGCGCAAGCTGTTCGACATGGTGTACACCGGCACCGAGACCCGCGACCCGGTGACCACCGACCAACACCTGCCCAGGTACCTGTCCTTCTCGCTGATGACCTACTTCGAGAATATGTGGCCGGGCCACAACGGCGGCGGCTGGTTCGACACCTTCGACAGCCACATCACCGAGCACTACCTGGAGCAGGCCTACCTGACCGCCTTTGCCAAGCCGAAGGAGATGATGATGTTCTGCTTCCAGTCGCTGGTGGACAACATGTACACCCCGGCGCTGGGCTTCCAGCTGGACAAGCTGGACGCGCTGCTGGACCACGCCGGCAGCCCGGTGGGCATCGCCTGCTACCTGCCCGACGACAGCCAGGGCGAGGACAATGTGCAGGACTTCCTGGGCATGGCGGGCCTGCCCGTGGTGTGCACGCCTTACTTCCCTGAGAACGAAAGACAGATACTGCTGACCCGCGCCGCCGCCTGCGACCCGGATGTCGTGGACAGGCTGGAGGCCTGGCTGCGCCGCACCGGCGGCGACGCGTTGGTGACCTCGGGCTTTATCGAGGCCACGATGGACAGGGGCATACAGCGCCTGACCTCCATCCGCCCGCGGGGCAGGAGGGTCAGCTGTGACCGCTATCGCGTGGAGGCCCACAGGAGGGAGTACATCAGCACCTTCCCCATGGGTGAAAGGCCCGTCACCCTGCCGGTGATGGAGTTCCGCAACAACGCCACCTGGGCGGTGGTCAAGGGAAGCCACGGCGAGGAGAGCTACGGCATCCTGCTGCGGGACGCCTATTGCGACGGTCGGCTGTGGACGCTGGCCGTGCCCGACGCCTTCCCGGACTTCTATTACATGCCCGCCGAGGCGCTGTCCCGGATCCGCCAGGCCCTGCCGGTAAACGGCGTGTGGCTGGAGGGCCCCGCCCGGATCGGCCTGTTCGTGTACGACAACGACGCGGTGGTGATCCATCCCTTCGTGATGGAGGGCGTACAGCGCACCCTCATCCGCCTGCATGTGCAGGGCGCGAAGGCCCTGGTCACGCCCCACGACGGCAGGCGAATCGAGCCGCTGTACGTCCGGGACGGCGAGGCCGTGTTCGAGCTGCCCGCCATGCCGGGAAGGTATGTGCTGTATAAGATCGAACGGTAAGGGAACAGGGGACAGGGAACAGGTATGGCGGGCGGCCGTGTGCCGCCCGCTCGGTTAAATCTTTCGCAACCTCCCTCGCGGCCTTGACAGCGGCGGGGGAGGACTGTTATAATGCATATCGGCTTTTGAAAGGCCCCGTGCCATAGACAGCGAGTGCTTCAAGCGCAAAGACCTTCCGGTCGCTCGCCGAGGCGCAACGGTAGGATATACACCGCCCTTGCGTCTTGCGCAAGGGTTTTTTAAATGCCGTCACCAGTATTGGACGGAATGTGAGGTGTTAGACAATGTCCAAGAACATCGAGATCAAGAAGGGCGTCGTGGCCGATATCAAGCAGAAGTTTGAAAAGGCCCAGCCCGCCGTTCTGGTGGACTATCGCGGCCTGAACGTCGCGGAGGACACCGAGCTTCGCAACCAGCTGCGCAAGGCCGGCGTTGAGTATG
>JBGUQG010000040.1:0-7687 GCA_045130815.1 Christensenellales bacterium | reverse complement strand
TAAACCGAAAGGGTGACATACATGATCAGGAAGCTGATCGCGTTGGCGCTGGCATTGCTGCTGGGCGCGGCGGCACTGGCCGAGGGCGAGCTGATCGCCCCGGCGGCGGAGCTGGCCGTGGCCGAGGAGGACGAGGCGCTGCTGGGCGTCGGGACGATCGACGAGCCCGGCTATGCCGGCTTCGTGGGCGAGGCGGACGTCATGGCGGCGGAGGGCGACGTGGCGATCGACTCGGCGTCCTTCCCGGACAAGCATGTGCGCAAGGCCGCGGAGGCCTTCGACGCCGACGGCGACGGCGCGCTGTCGCTTCAGGAACGCCAGGCGGTCACCGCGCTGGATATCTCCCGGCAGGACGTGGGCACCGTCGTCGGCGTGGAGCTGTTTGAAAACCTGGAGGTGCTGAATTGCTCCGGCAACCTGCTGACCGAGCTGGACGTCAGCCAGAACCCGGCGCTTGTGCGCCTGAACTGCTCGAAAAACCTGCTGGGCGCGCTGGATGTCAGCGGGAACGCGGCGCTGGAGGCGCTGGACTGCTCCGGCAACCGGCTGACTGGGCTGGATGTCAGCGGGAACGCGGCGCTGCACGAGCTCAGCTGCCGCGACAACCGGCTGAAGGCGCTGGACGTGTCGCAGAACGCGGCCATGACCGCGCTGGACTGCGGCGACAACGAGGCACTGGGCGGCCTTGTGGTGAAGGACAACCCCGACCTGATCCGCCTGGTGTGCGACAACTGCGGACTGAAAAAGCTGAATGTCACCAGGAACCCGGCGCTGCAGACGCTGTGCTGCCAGTACAACGCCATCAAGGCGCTGAAGCTGAAGGCCTGCCCGGCGCTGGAGATGCTGGATTGCTCCGGCAACCGGCTGAGCGCGCTGGAGCTGAGCCGCAGCACGGCGCTGGAGGCGCTGCTGTGCGGCGGCAACCGGCTGAAGGCGCTGGACGTGTCCGCCAACGGGGCGCTGAAGCTGCTGCACTGCTCCGACAACGCCCTGGCCGAGCTGACGCTGGGCGGCAACAGCGGCCTGATCGCCCTGGGGGCCTACGGCAACGCCGATTTGAAGGTGATCGACATCACCGGCTGCGACAGGCTGATCGGGCACCTTTCGGCCCCCTGGGACGAGGCCAGCCTGGCGTTCTGGGCCGAGGACGAGCCCCGCTTCGCCGACGCCATCGCCGCCTTTGGCGGAGATGAGGAGGAGTGCCTTTGGATCGACGCGACCGCCGCCCTGGCCGAGAACGACGTGGCGCTGTACGGCAGGCTGCCCAACAGCCTGGCCGGCGCGGAGGTCACCGCGAAGGACATGGTGTTCAACGGCAAGCCCCGGACGACCGCGCTGACCGTGAAGCTGGACGGCGAGGTGCTGAAGCCGGACGAGGACTATACCGCCGAATATGCAAACAACACCCAGGTCGGCCTCGCTACCGTCACGCTCACCGGCGCGGGCAAGTACGTCGGCAGCACGGAAGCGAACTTCACGATCCGGCCCCGCAAGCCCACGGCCCTGGCGCTGAAGGCCGGCAAGGGCAGGCTGACCGCCAGCTGGAAAAAGGTCGCGGGCGTCACCGGCTACCGGCTGCGCTATGGCCTGAAGAAGAACTTCTCCGACGCCCTGACGCTGGACGTGGAGGGGGAGGACGCCCTCAGGGCCGTGCTGAAGAAGCTGAGACGCAAGACGCTGTACTATGTCAGCGTTTGCAGCGTGCAGACCGTGGACGGCGAGGCCGTCTGCTCCAACTGGTCCAAGGCTGTGAAGCTGAAAACGAAATAACGGTAAAGGGAGAGGAAGAGCATGAACGAAGTCAAGAAGCTGTCCACGGGCAAGGTGTGGTGCTTTGCGGTGGGCCAGTTCGGCTGGTCGGTGCTGGCGGCGCTGATTTCCAGCTGGCTGGTGAACTACTATCAGCCGGACCTGGCCACCCAGCAGGCGGGCCAGCCCATATTCATCCCCCAGGGCCTGGCGATCCTGGGCGTACTGACCATACTGGGCGCGATCACCGCCTTCGGGCGCATATTCGACGCCGTCACCGACCCGCTGATCGCCTCGCTGTCCGATCGCTGCAAGAGCAGGGACGGCCGGCGCATCCCCTTCATGCGGGCGGCGGCCATCCCCTTCGGCCTGGCCTGCATCTTCTCGTTCTGGTCTCCGGTGAACGGCGAGAGCTGGGTGAACGCCGGCTTCCTGTTTTTGATGCTGATGCTGTTCTACCTGTTCATGACCATGTACTGCACGCCCTATAACGCCCTGATCCCGGAGCTGGGCAGCGACCAGAGGACCCGCATGGCCATCTCCACCTCCATCAGCTTCACCTACATCGCCGGCATGGCGGTGGCCTACGTGGCCCCGGTGGTCTGGGGCGCGCTGCAGGGCATGGGCATGGAGCGCGTGACCGCCATCCGCGTGACCTTCACGGTGATGAGCGTGATCGGCATCGCCTGCATGTTCGTGCCGGTGTTCACCATCAAGGAGCGGGACTACGTGAAGGCCGCGCCCACCGAATCCACCGCCTTCAAGTCGCTGGCGGCCACCTTCCGCAACCGGGATTTCCGGGTGTTCGTGGCCAGCGACATCGCCTACTTCCTGGGCATCACCATGTTCCAGACGGCGCTGCCCTTCTTCGTGACCAGCCTGCTCAAGCTGGATGAGGGCATGAGCACCGTGTACTTCGTGGGCATGACGGCGCTGTCGGTGCTGTTCTACATCCCCGTCAACAAGCTGACGCCGTGGTTCGGCAAGAAGAAGCTGATACTGTTCGCCTTCACCGTGTTCACCGTCAGCTTTGTGTACACCGCCTTCTTCGGTGATCGCCTGCCCATCCCGCCGGCGGTGCAGGGCTACATCCTCTGCGCCGTCGCCGCGCCCGCCATGGCCATATTCGGCATACTGCCCCAGGCCGTGGTGGCGGACATCTCCGAGTGCGACGCCCTGGAGACCGGTGAAAACCGCAGCGGCATGTTCTTCGCCGCCCGCACATTCGCCTTCAAGCTGGGCCAGTCCATCGCCATGCTGCTGGTCACCGCCTTCGCCACCATCGGCCAGGAGACCGGCGCGGGCTACCGCATCACCGCCATCGCCGCCGCCGCGGTGTGCGTGCTGGGCGGCGTGCTGTTCATGCTGTACAACGAGAAGCGGGTGTACGCGAGGATATTGAAAAAGTAGGGAACAGGGATTAGGGAACAGGGAACAGGAATAGTGGCTGCCGCCTCCAAAAGCCTTCCCATCTCGTGCGCGATGGGACCCAGCGCCTTGGCGCTGGGCGCGCGATTCCTTGTTTAGGGGCATCGAGCGCCCGGAAAACTCTCCAGTGGAGAGTTTTCAGCGAGATGGGGTCGGCAGACCCGTGGAAGGTGGCAGCCCGAAGGGCTGACGGATGAGGTTGTTCCCCAGCCATCCCTACAATGTGATCCCCCCACGATAGCAAACCAACAGGAGTTATCATCATGAGCGACGCGCGCTACAATCCGGACGGGCTGGTGCTGTCCGGTGATTATCAGAACACGATGCGGGCGTTCGTGCTGCCCTGGCTGGCGGCGCGGCGCACCGAGGTCATGCTGACGGGCGACGGCGGCAGGCCGCTGTACTGCTGCCGCTATGACGCCGGAAGCGCCGCGGCGGGCACGGTGCTGATCGTGCACGGCTTTACGGAGAACGCCGACAAGTTCGCCGAGCTGATCCACTCGCTGCTGCGCAACGGCTACGGCGTGGTGGCCTACGACCAGCGGGGCCATGGCCGCTCCTGGCGCGACCCGATGCTGGGCGACGTGTCGCTGACCCACGTGGACGACTTCACCGAGTACGTGCGGGACATGGAGATCGTGGTCCGCGAGGTGCTCGCGGCGATGCCGAAGCCCCACCTGCTGTTTGCCCACTCCATGGGCGGGGCGGTGTCCTCGCTGTTCATGGAAGCCCATCCCCGCGCCTTTGCCCGGGCGGCGCTGTGCGCGCCGATGATCCTGGCCAACTTCCACATGCCCCCGGCGGCGGCGAAGCTGATGTGTGCCGCGGAGAAGAAGCTGGGCCGGGCCAGGAAGCGCATATTCGCCTCGAAGCCCTACTCCGGGCCGGAGGACTTCGATACCTCCGCCGCCACGGGCCGGGAGCGCTTCGACTGGTACGACGCGGTGAAGGCCGCCAATCCCGCCTTCCACAACAATGGCCCCACCTACGGCTGGACCGCCGAGGCCCTGCGCGCCCATGAGATGGTGCTGGCCCCCGGCGCGGTGGAGAAGATCGACATCCCCGTGCGCCTGTACACCGCCGAGCACGACGGTTCCGTGATGCCGGGCGCCCAACAGACCTTCGCAAGCCGCCTGAAGTACGGCGAGCGCACCCTGGTCAAGGGCGCGCGGCACGAGATCTACCGCTCCACCGACGAGGTGCTGTTTCCCTGGTGGCACGGGATACTCGGGTTCTACAGAGGCGACCACCTTACACAACAATAACACGCCTGCCGCGTTTCACCCCCTTGAAGCGCGGCGGTTTTTATTTTATAATAGAATATGGAATAATAGGGGATAGAAGGGCTAACGGAATGAAGTGGATCGCCAGCGCGGCCTTCGGCATGGAGGGCATGACCAGCCGGGACCTGAAGCACATGGGCATGCAGAATGTGCGCGTGATGGACGTGGGCGGGGCCGAGTTCGAGGGCAGCTTTGAGGATGCTTTCCGCGCCAGCCTGTGGCTGCGCACCTGCGATCGCATCCTGCTGGTGATGAACCGCTTTGAGGCCCGGGACTACGAGACCCTGTTCCAGGGCGTGAAGGGCGTGGCCTGGGAAAAGCTGCTGCCCGCCGACGCGGCGTTCCCCGTGCGGGCGCACTGCGTGAAGTCCCGGCTGATGAGCCCCTCGGACGTGCAGAAGATCACCAAGCGTGCCATGGTGGAGCGGCTGAAGTCCGCCTACCACGCCGACTGGTTCTCCGAGACCGGCGCGACGTTTCAGGTGGATGTGTCCATCCGCGGCGACGTGGTCACCGTGTCGCTGGACGCCTCCGGCGAGCCGCTGTCCAAGCGGGGCTACCGCACCTGGAACGGCGAGGCCCCCCTGCGGGAGACGCTGGCGGCGGCGCTGGTGCTGCAGAGCGGCTGGCACCCCAAGCAGCCCCTGTACGACCCCTGCTGCGGCACGGGCACGATACTGATCGAGGCCGCCTTTATTGCGCTGGACCGCGCGCCGGGGCTCACCCGGAAGTTCGCCATGGAGGCCTGGCCCTCCGTGCCCTACGAGGCCTTTGAGGCAATCCGCGCCGAGGCCCGCAAACGCTTTGAGGAGGGGCTCAAGCGCCCGCTGCGCATCGCCGGCAGCGATATCAACCCCGATGCCATCGAGCTGGCCCAACGCCACGTGAAGCAGGCCGGCCTGACGGGCCGCATCGCCCTGTCCGTGAAGGACATGCGCGACGTGACGCCCGCCGACGCCCCCGGCGAGGGGCCCGGCACCTTCATCGCCAATCCGCCCTACGGCGAGCGGCTGGACAACGTCCGCGCCGCCCACGCCGTCACCAAACAGCTTTCCGCCCTGCAGGGCCGGTTCCCCGGCTGGCGGCTGTGCGCCTTCAGCGCCGATACCGGCTTCGAGCCTGCCTACGGCCGCCGCGCCAACCGGCGCAGAAGGTATTATAACGGCAGGATCGAATGCGAGTACAGGATTTTTGAGGGAGCAGGAACGAGGAATTAGGGATCTTTCACCGTTCATATCAAGGAGATACACTATGAAACCCATCTTCAACCGCGCGCCGCTGACGCCGAACACCATCACCCCCCTGCCGCTGGGCAGCATCCGCCCGGAGGACTGGCTGCGCGCCCAGCTGGAGCTGCAGCGCGACGGCCTGACCGGCCCCACGGCCACCGCCGACGAGGCCAGCGGCTGGCTGGGCGGCGACGGCGATTTCGGCGCGACCACGCCCCAGCTGCTGGACGGCCTGGTGGCCCTGGCCTGGACGCTGGACGACGAGGCCCTGAAGGCCCGGGCCCAGCGCTTCATCGAATGGATCCTGGCCAGCCAGCGGGAGGACGGATGGTTCGGCCCGGCCAGGAACCGGGACTATTGGCCCCTGATGGCCGCGCTGAAGGCGCTGCGGTCCTATTTCACGGCCACGGGCGACCGGCGCGTGCTGGTGCTGATGGACAGGTTCTTCAAGTACCAGGTGATGAACCTGAACGACCACCCCCTTTCCGAGTGGGCGGTGGCCCGGGGCGGCGAGAACATGGAGCTGGCGCTGTGGCTGTACAACATCACCGGACAGAAGCACCTTCTGGACCTGTGCCGCAAGCTGCGGGCCCAGACGCTGGACTGGCCCAACTACTTCCACACCTTCGCCAACACCGTGCCCATGAGCAAGTCCCTGCGCTGGGACCGGCTGAAGGAGGCCCTGGAGGAGGAGCGCAACGAGCCGCTGGTGGGCGAAAAGCGGCCCTACTTCCACACCCAGTATCACCTGTCCCACGGCGTGAACATCGCCATGGGGCTGAAGACGCCCGGGGTCATCAACCTGTTCAAGTCCGGCTTCAAGGAGCAGGGCGGCTTCCGCTTTGGCTGGAGCAAGCTGGTGCGCCACCACGGCGTGGCCAACGGCATGTACATCTGCGACGAGCACCTGAACGGCAACAACCCCGTCCAGGGCACCCGGCTGAGCGCCGTGGCGGAGCTGATGACCTCGCTGGAGACGGTGCTGGGCCTGGGCGATTTCAACGCCGAGGTGGCCGACATCCTGGAGAAGGCGGCCTACAACGCGCTGCCCGCAGCCTTCAGCGCCGACATGACCGCCGTCCAGCGGGAGCAGCAGGTGAACCAGGTGCGCCTGTCCGACGAGGAGCGCAAGTGGTACAACGACGCTGCCGACGCCAATCTGTTCAAGCCCGAAATCGCCGATGACGACGCCGATTGCCACCAGGCCTGGCCCCGGTTCGTGTCCTCGCTGTGGTACGCCACCGCCGACGGCGGCCTGCAGGCGGTCAGCTACGCGCCCTGCACCGTGCGCGCCACGCTGGACGGCGTGCCCGCCCGGCTGCGGGTGTCCGGCGGCTATCCCTTCGCGGAAACCGTGGAGATCACGGTGTCCGTCAAGCAGCCCTGCGAATTCCCGCTGTATCTGCGCATGCCCTTCTGGACCCGCCAGCCCATGGTGTTCCTGCCCGACGGCGAGATCATGCAGGTCCGCGCCGGAGACACCACCTGCGTGCGCCGCCGCTGGCGCAGCGGCGACGTGATCCGGCTGGAGCTGGGCACGATCCCCCGGGTGACCAAGTGGTACCACCAATCCGGCGCGGTGGAGCTGGGCCCCCTGCTGATGGCCCTGGACCCCGGACAGCACGCCGGAACGGACGGGGACGGCCGGACCGTCGTCACCGCCTCCGGCCCCTGGAACTGGGCCCTGGTGCGGGACGAACCCATGAAGGCCGTGTACGGCGCGGCCCCCGCGGCCCCCTTCGGGGCGGGCAAAGCGCCGGTGAAGGTGCTGGCCAAGGCCGTGGGCGTGGATTGGCACATGGACGGTCCCAACAGCGCCAGCGTGCCCATGGTGCCCGTCATCCGCGAGGAGGACGCCCAGGTGATCGAGCTGGTGCCCTACGGCGGCACCACGCTGCGCGTCGGCCAGTTTCCGCTGGGCAGGGGAAGGCACTGACGCACGGACAACGACAGCGCCGCCGATTTCGCGTGGGCAATCGGCGGCGGGGTCGGTTTTGG
>JBGUQG010000039.1:0-9426 GCA_045130815.1 Christensenellales bacterium | reverse complement strand
GCCCGGACTTGCCGTCCACGAAGAACAGTATCACGTCGCAGGTCTCTATGGCGATCTCCGCCTGGCGGCGCATCTGGGACAGCAGCGGGTCGTCGCTGTTGGGATCGATGCCGCCGGTGTCGATCAGCGTGAATTTATAGTTTTGCCATTCGCAGTCGGCGTACACGCGGTCGCGGGTGACGCCGGGGGTGTCCTCCACGATGGCGATGCGCTTGCCCACCATCTGGTTGAAGAAGGTGGATTTGCCCACGTTCGGGCGTCCGACGATGGCGACGAGGGGCTTGGACATATCTTAAACCTCCAGCATAAAGCTAATGTAAACTTTCAGGCAATGGGATCATGTTCCCGCCAGCTCCAGGATCGTCTCCAGCAGGTGCTCTCCGTTCCGGTGCACCGGGATCACGGGCCTGCCCAGGGCTTCGATGACCTGGGGCAGGGTGGCGTCGTCCAGGAACCGGTTTTCGTTCTGCTTGAGCATGACCTCGGTGATCAGCACGGCGTCGCAGTCGACGTCCTTCATCTGGTTCATCAGGTCGCCGCCGGTGATCAGGCCGGACACCGTGACCGTGGGGCCGAAGAAGGTGTTCTCCAGCGCGTGCACCGAGACCACCGCTCCCGCCACGGGGTGGTCCTTCAGCATTTGGGCGAGGAACGGCCCGGCGGACCTTCCGCAGGCCACGGCCAGCCTGATGCCGTTCGGGGTGCTCTGGCGCAGGGACTCGGGCAGCGCCTCCCAGGCGGCGCGGAACTCGGTTTCGTACAGCCGCAGCAGGCCCACGCCGTCGTCGATCTGGCCGTAGTCCTCATAGGCCTCGTCCGGGGGGATGGGCCAGCCGGCCTGCAGGTAGAATTCGTCGGACGGGAATACGAACCGGGCGCCCCGCTCGGAAAGCAGCCTTTCCCGCCACTTTTCCGCCAGCGCCACCACGGCCCGGGCCTCCTCCGGGCGATATGTGCGCAGCGCCGTCAGGCCCTCCCGGTGGCCGGTCAGGCCCACCGGCACCAGGGCCAGCGAGCGCGCGCCGGGCAGGGCGGCAAGCTCCCGGATGGTGCGCTCCAGGGCCTCGCCGTCGTTGAGGCCGGGGCACAGCACGCACTGGCAGTGGAACTGTATGCCGCCGTCTGAAAGCGTGCGCAGCTGCTGCATCAGCCGCCGCGCCCGGGGCGTGCCCAGCAGGTGGGTGCGCAGGTCCGGGTCCGTGGCGTGCACCGAGATGTACAATGGCGAGCAGTGCCGGGCGACGATGCGCTCCAGCTCCGCGTCGGACACGTTGGTCAGCGTCACGTAGTTGCCCATCATCAGGCTCATGCGCCAGTCGTCGTCCTTCACGCGCATGCTGTCCCGGGCGTTGCCGGGCAGCTGGTCCACGAAGCAGAACAGGCATTTGTTGCAGCACAGCCGGGTGCCCGACATCATGGGCGTTTCAAAGTTCAGGCCCAGCGGGGCGTATTCCTCCTTGCGGATGGGGAAGTCCACGGCCGCGCCGTCCCGCAGCACGCCCACCGTCAGCCGCCTCTGGGCGGACAGCGCCTGGTAGTCGATGAAATCGATGACCGTGACGCCGCCGATGCTTTTCAGCCGGTCGCCCGCGCGGATGCCCGCGCGGCTCGCGGGGCTGTCGGGATCGACCGAGGTGATCAGGTGCGACATGCTTACCCTCCGTGAAGCCAAACTATTCCATATACATTATGCCCCTTTTTGGCCGGTTCGTCAACGGTAAATCCGCAAATGGACGCCGGCTTGGGCGAAAACGCAAAAAAAGACTGCCCGCTACGAGCAGTCCTTCGGAAACGAACCTATCCCGCCGCCGAGACGGCCTGCCTCACCGGGTTCAGCCGCGCCACCCGCACGCCGTGCCGCCTGGCGTAGGCCACGGTGTCGGCGGTGCCGCCGGGCTGCCCGTCGCAGGCGGCCAGCAGCAAATCGGCGTTTTCTACCAGGTAGTGGTTGCGGCGGTAGAACACGCCCCGGTCATACCCGTGGCTGATGTGCACCACCCGGTCCGAGGCCTCGATGATGTCCAGCCAGCGGCGGCGCTGGGCTTCGGTCCACTTGTCTGCCTGGCCGTCGAAGGGGAGGACCATGATCAGCCGAACCCACGGGTATTTCTCCCGCAGCGACAGCACGATTTCCGCGGCCATCTGGTCAAAGCCCAGCGCGCCGCCGGACATGAAGTCGGCGTAGCCCCTGCCGATCAGGTATTCCAGCGCCTCCCGCAGCCGGAAGCGGAACTCCACGCAGCGGGCGTCCGACTCGTCGCCGCCCCAGGGCATCTTCGTGGGGCGGTAGCCGGTGAAGGCGCAGACCTTGCACACGCGCGCGGCCCGGATGCGATCGGTATGCTTGCTTTGGCTCATGGGGACTGCCTCCTTTGATTCGCTGTCTGTGCCCTGATTATAATATCGAACATATGTTCTTGTCAAGCCTTGCGGGCCAGATTTCATGGTTTTGACACCTGGTGTTCGATATGCGGGCGGCTATGGACTTTGAAGCCCGGTTCATGTATAATCATGTTAAATCTGAAATTCGCTGTAACGAAAGCGAAGCTTCCCCGTCCAACCGACGGCTTTGGGAAAGGGGGTGATGAACTGTGGACAACGAGGCCTGTGAAAAGCTGTACGAGGCCTGCTACATGCGGGTGTTCTCATACGTGATGACGCTGGCCAGGGATCGGCACCAGGCCGAGGAGATCACCCAGGAGACCTTCTTTCGCGCTTTCTCGAAGCTGAACGAATTCCGGGGCGATTCCGACGAGGTCACCTGGCTGTGCGCCATTGCCAAGAACCTGTACGGCGACGAGCTGCGCAAGCGCGCCAGGGTCGGCGGGCTCCCCGAGGAGGCCCCTTCCGGGGAGAAGGGCCTGGAGCAGACCGCCGTGGAGCGGGACGCGTCGTTTCGCATCCACATGGCGCTGCACGCTCTGGAGGAGCCCTACCGCGAGGTGTTCGAGCTGCGGGTTTTCGGCGAGCTGTCCTTCGCGCAGATCGGCAGCATATTCCAAAAGACGGAAAACTGGGCCCGGGTCACATTTCATCGCGCCCGGGCAAGGCTGAAGGAAAGGATGGGAGAAGCATGAACAGGGAATGTGATATCATCCGCGACATCCTGCCGCTGTATGTGGACGACGCCTGCAGCGACACCAGTCGGGAGATCGTGGAGGCGCACCTGAAGGATTGTGCCGAGTGCGCCGCGTACGTGGAGCAGATTCGCGACAGCGAAGTGGAGAGCGACCTGAAAAGCGAGCGGGAGCGGGTGATCCGCGACCAGGCCCGCCGCTTCAAGCGGCGCTCCGCCGCCGCGGGCAGCGCCGTTTCCGGGCTGTTGCTGATTCCGATCGTGATCCTGCTGATCGTAAACCTGACCCACGGGCTGGCCCTGGGCTGGTTCTACGTGGTGGCCGCCAGCATGCTGGTGGCGGCGTCGGTGATCGTGGTGCCGCTGATGGTGCCGGAGAGCAAGCTGTTCTGGACGCTGTGCGCCTTCACCGTCAGTCTGATGATCCTGCTGGCGGTGTGCTGCCTGTACACCCGGGGCGATTGGTTCTTCATCGCCGCGTCGGCCACGCTGTTCGGCCTGTCGGTGGTGTTCCTGCCCTTCGCCATACGCGCCAAGCCCCTTCGCCCCTGGGTGGAGGGCCGCAACAAGGTGCTGATCGTGCTGGCGGTGGACGTGATACTGTTTTTCAGCATGCTGAACGTGATCAGCCTGCACCAGAAGGGCCCGGGCTTCACCATCGTGATGGCGGTGTTCGCCGTCGTCGCCCTGGGCCTGCTGGGCGGCGGCGTGGCGCTGAAGGGCAGGGGCAGGCACTGAGCTGACGACTGTGATTTTTGAATGATCGGGGAGGATGCACACATGTCGAATCGTGGAAGAAAACGGCTTTTCCGGGCGGTGCTGGGGCTGTGCCTGACGGCCGCGCTGTGGCTGTCGGCCGCCGCCCTCGGGGAGGGCGCGGCGCAGCTGCGGCTGCCCTCGGTGGCGGCGGACGCCCAGTCGCCCACCGGCGCCGGGACCGCCTGGCAGTGCGTCTGGTTCGGGTCCTATCCCCAGGCGGAGGTCGTGGACGGCGCCTGGGACGCCGTGGACGGCTATGCCCTTCGGGAGGGAGACCTGATCCGCGACGACGCGCTGTACGCCCGGCTGGCCGGGGCCGACTGGCAGGACGACAGAACGGCGCTGGACGGTGCGGAATACCTGCGGGTCGGCCTGGACAGCGCGCCGGCGACCGGCATCCGGGAGCAGCACTACCGCTGGGACTACGATCGGCCCTGGCATTACTTCAAAATTGCGCCCCTGCGCTGGCGGGTGCTGGACGTGGAGGACGGCAGGGCGCTGCTGCTGGCGGACCGCATGCCGGACTGCGCGCCCTTCAACGCCGAGGACGCGGACGTCGCCTGGGACGCGTGCACGCTGCGCAGCTGGCTGAATGGCTATGACGCCGGGGCGAACGCGGCGGGGATCGACTACACCGGCGCGGGGTTCGTCGACCGGGCCTTCACCCAATCGGAGCGGGAGGCCATACTGGTCTGCGACTGTGAGAACCTGCCCAACCGCGACTACGGCACCCCCAGCGGCGCGGACACCGGCGACCGGCTGTTCCTGCTGTCCAACGCCCAGGTGTTCGAGGGCGAAAACGCCGGGCGCTACGGCTTTGATCCCAGCCGGGACTACGACGATCCGGCCAAGCGCTTTACCTCCACGCTGTACGCCAAGTGCATGGGCGCGTGGTGGTCGCCGGTGGAGGCCTACGCGGGCAACTCCTTCTGGTTCATGCGCACCAGCGGCTACACGCCCCGCAGCGTCACCTATGTGTGTGACTTCGGCTACATCTACAGCAAGGGCACGCTGGTGACCTGCGGCGACGCCGGGGTGCTGCCCGCGATGTGGGTGGACACCCGCAGGGCGGCGCTTGCGGACGCGGGCGAGGCCGTGTCCGCCGACATGATCCATGCCCCGCGGGAGGCGGAGGCCGCCTTTCCCGTGCCGGAGCTCGCCAATCCCGTGGTGACGGCGGACGAAGCCGCGCCCGGCGGCGCGGTGACCCTGTGGAACGCGGTGGCCTTCGGCAGCTATCCCCAGGCCGAGGTCACCAAAGAGGCCGACCCGGCGCTGCTGCGCGCGTTGGACGGGGCTTCGGGGGACGAGGCGGTCGTGGACGATGTGCGTTACGTGCGGCTGGAGGACCGGTGGTTTTGCTGCGAGCCGATCATCTGGCGGGTGCTGGAGGTTTCCGGGGACACGGCGCTGCTGCTGGCGGACCGGGGCCTGGACTGCGCGCCCTACAACGGACAGTACGAGGATGTGTTCTGGGAGGACAGCGACCTGCGCGGGTGGCTGAACGGCACGGCCGTCGGGGCCGGGGAGGCTTCCGCCTACGCCGCGCCGGCCTTCGTGGAGGCCGCGTTTACCGACCTGGAGCGCGGGGCGCTGGTGACGGGCGAGGTCTCCAAAGCCTGCAACCACTACTTTGACACGGCCTGCGGCTCTGGCACCCACGATCGGGTGTTCCTGCTGTCGGAGGAGGAGACCTTCAGCTCCGACAGGGCGGCGGCCTACGGCTTCCGGCCCAGCGACGCCGTCGGCGATCCCGGCAGGCGCGTTTTGCCCACGGACTACGCCGTGGCCCGGGGCGCGTGGCGCTCCGACGGGCAGCAGACCGCCGGAGTCGGCTTCTGGCTGCTGCGCACCAACGGCTATACCCGGGACAACGTGGTGTACGTGGGCGAGAAGGGCTATCTGTACAACCGGGGCATCCCGGTGACCTGCCCGGACGCGATGATCGTTCCGGCGATAAGGGTCCGGCTGGGAGCCGCCCCGATCACCCGGGTGGCGGACATCTCTTCGGCGGGCTGACGGTTTCGTCGGCCTCCGCGGCGGGATGAGGAAGGCGGACAGCGACAAAGCGCAGTGCGGTCTGAACAAAAAAGCGCCGAACTGGGCGCTTTTTTGTGGTTCGGGTCAGCGCATGTCGAAGGGCGGGCCGGGCTCGCCGTCCAGCGCGGCGCAGATCCACGCCGCGGCGGCCTCGGCGGCGCGGCCCGTCTCGTGGGCTCCGTAGAACTCCAGCACGGCGCGGCAATTCCGGGCGGCCCGCTCCGGGGTGGCGGCCCGGATCAGCGCCTCCAGCGCGTCCTGGCTTTGGGCGCACCAATAGGGCGTGTCCAACGGATTGACCCACAGGGCGCGGCTGCGGGCGGCATAGTCGTCGATGTCCGAAACGTACAGGAAGATGGGCTTGCCCCGCAGGGCGAAGTCTCCGGCGCAGCAGGAATAGTCCGTGATCAGCGCGTCCGCCGCCCGCAGCAGCTCCGCCATCTCGGGCCAGCCGGTGGCGTCCGCCAGGCGGGGGTCGCCGCCCGCAAAGCCCAGGCCCAGCGACTGGTAGTGGGCGCGGACCAGGCACACCCAGCGGCGGCGGGTGGTTGCTTCGAAGGCGTCCAGCGCGCGGGAGAGGTTCAACGGCACGCGCTGGATGCTGCCGGCGCGGGTGTCTGCGTCGCGGAAGGTGGGGGCGTACAGCAGTATCCCCGTGTCGGCGGGAATGCCCAGCTGCCTCCGGATGCGCTCCACGTCCGCGGGATCGTTCCGCACCAGTATGTCGTTCCTGGGCAGGCCGATGTCGATGCAGGGGCCCCGGTAGTGATAGTATTTGTACAGCGCGGCCCTGCCGAAGTCGGAGCCCGTGGTGGCCGCGGACGCCCGTCGCTCCACCAGGCGATTGTACAGCCGGTCCCGGCGGGAGTAGCCGCCGTGCTTGAAGGTGCGGTCGTGATGGGGCGAGAACAGGTAGGCCTGGCCCCGGCCCAGCCGCAGCCAGTCGTACTTCTGGAAGTTGTCCACGATCACCCGGGCGCGGGCCAGCGCCTCCACGCCCTCGGGCGCGCCCCAGTCCACGCAGCGCACCCAGTCCGGTATGGCGAAGCTCTCCCGGGCCGCGGCAACGTCCTTGAACAGCCAGGCGATGTCGGTGCCGGGGCGCAGCTCGCGCAGCGCCTTGCAGATGTAAAAGGGGTTGTCGTTGAAGGCCTCCATCCTGTAACTGCTGAACACCACCAGGTTGTCGTCGATGCCCTTCTCCCGCCGCGCCGAGCGCAGCGCCCGGTTCTCCCGCCGGTGGAAGAACCCGTTGAACATGCGGTACAACTGCTTGTGCCTGGCGCACAGGGCGCGGAAGGCGAGCTTTTGTCGCAGGAACATTGAAGGACCTCCTTTATTCTTCCCTCGCCGCCGCGAGAGCCTCGAACGTCTCGCTCAACGCCTCGCCGCACCGCGTCCAGGCCCGGTAGTATTCGTCGTAGGCGCGTGCGCGCGTCGCGTCGGGCTCGTAGCGGCGGGCGACGCGGTGCATGCCCCGCACGGCGTCGGGGAGGGACGGATACAGCCCCGCGCCGCAGGCGGCGATCATGGCCGCGCCCAGGGCGCTGGCCTCGGGCTCGTCCGCGGTCTCCACCGGGCAGCGGTACACGTCCGATTGCATCTGGCACCACAGCGCCGAGCGGGCCGCGCCGCCCAGCAGCCGCAGGGTGGTGAAGCCGCTGCCCGCGGCTTCGATCACCTGGCGCATGCCGAAGCACACGCCCTCCAGCGCCGCGCGCATCAGATCGGCCCGGGCGGTGCCCAGGGACACGCCCACGAAGCCGCCCCGGACGTCGGCGTTCGCCTCGGGGAAGATCCGGCCCGCCAGGTGGGGCAGGAACAGCACGCCGCCCGCGCCGACGGGGGCCGAGGCGGCCTCGCCGTCCATGCGGGCATAGACGGTTTCCGGGTCGAAGCCGCCCGCGGGGAACAGCGCGTCCCGCACCCAGCGGAAGGACGCCGCCGCCACCGGCACCGCCGCCTCCGCCGCGAAGCCGCCGGTGGGAAAGGGGATCACGTAATACCGCCCCCTCGGGTCCGGCACGGGCCGCGCGTGCCAGGCCATCAGCACCCCGGCGGTGCCCAGGCACAGCGTGCCGATGTCGCTTGCGCCGGGATTGCCCGCCCCCAGCGCGGCGCAGCACTGGTCCACCGCTCCCTGGAACAGGGGCGTGCCCGCCGCCAGCCCGGTGCGGGCGGCGGCCCCGGGGGACACCCGGCCCACGGGCGTGCCGCAGCGCTTCACTGCCGGGAAGACCGCCGGGTCCAGGTCGAACAGCCGCAGCAGCGCGCCGTCCGGCTGCAGGCTCGCCCCGTCGTGGGCCAGGAACCAGCCCACGTCCGTGGGGTCGACCGTGGTCTCCTCCGCGCCGAGGGCCCGCAGCAGCACCGCCTGGGGGTTGGCCAGGGCGCGTATCCTTTCGTACAGGGCCGGTTCGCGCTGGCGCAGCCACAGCAGCTTCGCCCCGGCCAGCAGCGCGTCCAGCGGCTTCAGCGTGCGCCGGTACAGGTCGGCCTCGGTCATTCCCGCTCCGGCCAGCCGCCGCCGTATCCAGGGGAACAGCTCCAGACCCCGGGCGTCCTGCCACAGTATCAGGTTGCCGAGGGCCTGCCCACGGCCATCCAGCGGCACGAAGCTGGTTTGCACGCCGGTCACGCTGACGCCCGCGACGGCCTTCGGGTCGATCCCGCTTGCCCGCAGCGCCCCGGCCACCGCCCCGAAGGCCCTCTCCACCAGCTGGGCCGGGTCCTGTTCGGCATGCCCGTCCGGGGTGTACAGGGTTTCAAGCTCCCGGTAGCAGCGCCCCGCGGCGCGGCCCTCCCGGTCGAACAGCGCGCAGCGCACCCCACCGGTGCCCGCGTCGATGGCGGCCACGTAGTCCTTCATTTCAGCTTCCCCCTTTCCCGAAGCAGCAGCGCCTCAAATACCTCCAGGTCGTGGGCGTCGGTGATCTTCAGCCGCCCCGGCGGATCGCCGGGAACGTACCAGGCCCTCCGGCCCTCCCGCAGCCAAAGGCCCAGCGTGTAGTCCCGGGGCGACAGCGCGCCCTGACGCCGGTACAGCGCCAGCAGGTCGCCATAGCGGAAGGCCCAGGGGGTGTTCAGCTCCACGAAGTCCTCCTTGGGCGCGTCGGTCTGCGTCCAGCCCTCGCCGTCCCGGCGGGCCAGGCACACGTTCACAGGGTGCATCGTAAAGCAGCAGCCCTTCTCCCGGCACACCGCCGCCGCCCGGGCGATGTCCCCGGGGCTTGCCAGCGGGCTGACGCCCATGTGCAACAGGGCGATATCGTCTCCGGACAGCGCGCCCTCCAGCGCCAGCACGGCGCTTTTTATCGATTCCGGGCAGCTGGACCCGCCCGGGGTGATCCAGCGCAGCTTGTCGATCCTGGAGTCGCGCACGATGCCGATGACCCGGTCCCGGTATTCCGGCTGGCACACGACCTGTATCGCGTCGATCTCCGGCGAACGCTGGAAGACCTCCAGCGTCCAGCCCAGCACGGGCTTGCCCAGCGCCCCGACGAATTGCTTCGGCAGCTCCGAGCCAAAGCGTGTGCCCCGCCCGGCGGCGA
>JBGUQG010000038.1:0-5022 GCA_045130815.1 Christensenellales bacterium | reverse complement strand
ATCAATACCTGATCACACGCGTGCTGCAGATCGCCCAGTGCGAACCCGAGCAGCGCGTGAAGGAGATCGTGGATGCCGTGGTCACCGGCATGACCGCGCTGCTGATCGACGGCTGCGACACCTGCGTGCTGCTGGAGACCCGGGGCTACCCTGCCCGCCAGGTGGACAAGACCACCAACGAATCAGTGGTGATCGGCGCGCAGGAGGGCTTTGTGGAGAGCCTGCGCACCAACATGACGCTGATCCGAAGGTACGCCGCCTCCCGCCGCCTGATCACCGAGTGCCTGTCCGTGGGCAGGGACGTGCCCTGCCGGGTGGCGCTCGTGTGGCTGGACGGCGTGGCGGACGACGCTGTGGTTGACCGGCTGCGCCGCCGTCTTATGCGCATCGACGCGCCCACTGTGATGGGCCTTGGCGCGATACAGCAACACATCGAGGACGACCCCTGGGCGCTACTGCCCCAGCTGCTGCAGACCGAGCGGCCCGACCGGGCGGCCTCATGCCTGATGGAGGGCCAGGTGGCGCTGCTGGCGGACAATTCGCCCTGCGCCCTGATCGCGCCGATCACGCTGTTTCACCAGCTGCATGCCTCGGACGACTCCTTTTCCCGCTGGCAGTACGGCACGTTCCTGCGCCTGATCCGCGTGATGGGCATGGCGATCTCCGTATTCCTGCCGGGCCTGTACATCGCGCTGACGGACTATCACATGCACCTGCTGCCCATGAGCCTGCTGGGCTCGATCTCCGAGGCCCGGGCCAACGTGCCCTTCCCCATATTGGCCGAGATACTGATCATGGAATTCTCGTTCTACCTGATCAACGAGGCGGGCACGCGGCTGCCCCAGCAGATCGGCTCGGCCCTGGGCATCGTCGGGGCGCTGATCCTGGGCCAGGCGGCGGTGTCGGCCTCCATCATCAGCCCGATACTGATCATCATCGTGGCGCTGACAGGCCTGGGCAACTACGCGATGCCGGATTACGGTTTCGGCATCGGCCTGGTGCTCTGCCGCCTGTTTGTGATACTGTGCGGGGCGCTGCTGGGGCTGTACGGCGTGTGCCTTGCCGCATTCTGCCTGGCCAGCGGCCTGTGCGCCATGCGCTCGCTGGGCTGTCCCTACCTGGCTCCGATGGCGCCACGCAGGCGTCATAACCCGGATCTTCTGCTGCGAATGCCGGTATGGACGCAGCGCCTGCCCATGTTCTTTGCCGCAAAGGACAGCTGGATGCGGCCCGGGAAGGGTGGCCGGAAATGAAGCTGACCGTCTCCCCCGCGCCTGCCCGGGCCGCCGCGCTGGCCGCCGTTTCGGCCAGGGCCTTCGTCGCGCTGACCGTGGATGCCCCGGCGTCCCACAACGGCGCGTTCCTCTGCCCGCTGATCGCCGGACTGCTGGCGTTGCCCTGGCTGCTGTGCCTTAATGCGCTCCGCCGGACGCAGAGCCTTGCGTCCGTCCTGTTTGCGCTGCTGATCCCCGTGGTCTTGCTGGACGGGGCCGTGACCGCCTGGGAGATTGCCGGTTCCGCGGGCTATCTGGCGCTGGATCGCGTCTCGCTGCGGCTGCTGCTGGCGCCGGTGGGCCTTGCCGCGCTGTGGTGCGTCTGCAGGAACGGCGACGCGATGGGCTATGCCGCCACGCTGTGGGCGCGGTTGTTCCCGGCGCTGCTGCTGCTGATCGTCGCGCTCCAGGCGCGCTGCTTCCGCCCAGAGTGGCTGAGACCGCTGCTGGGCTCGGGCATGCGCGCCATCGCCGGGGGCGGCGTTCGCCTGGCGGGTCAGATCATCCCCTGCACCGCGCTGCTGGCGTTGACTGGCGGCACGTCTGATGCGCGACGGGACGGGGTCATGCTGGCTGTCGCTTCGCTGGTTCCCGCGCTGCTGATCGCGCTGCACCGCATGATGGTACCCACGCCGCTTTCAGACGCAGGCTGGCTGATCCGCCTGGACAGCCTGCTGACCAACGGGCGCGCGCCGCTGTATCTCCAGCTGCCGATGATCTGCGCCTGGTATGCGGGACTGTTTCACCTTATGGTGTGCGAATGCTTCACAGGCGCGGCCCTCCTGCAGCGGCTGATGCCCCGCATGGACGGCAGGCTGTGCGCGGCGCTGGCCATTGCAGCCACGCTGCTGGCCGCCGGCTTCCTGCCGGTGCTGCGGCTCGCCGGGGCCGTTTCCCCGTGGCTGTACGTCGCCGTCATGCCGGTTGCGGGCATCCTGGCCATCACTGCCTCCCGACGAAAGGGAGGTGCGGGAATATGCGCATAGCACGGTTTTGCCTTTTGCTGACGCTGGCGTGCCTCATGCTGTGCGGCTGTCAGCGCACCGGCGAGATCGAAAACCAGGCCTATGTGCTGATCCTGGGCCTGGACCGTGGACCGGACGGCGGACTCACGCTGACGGCGCGGGTGCCGAAGGTCGGCAAGGACAGCTCCGGCGAGACCAGGGAACAGCCCGGCAGCGGCAAGTACCTCACCTTCACGGCCACCGGCGAGGATTGGCCGCGCGTCGGCGAAGCCCTGGAGCGCGCCACGCCCAGGCCCCTGAACATGAGCCACATCGAAATGATCGTCGCCTCCAGGACGCTGGCGTCGGAGGCAGGGTTTCCTGAGCTCATGCGCTGCGTCGCCCAGACGCCCCACCTTTACACGACGGCCCGCTTCGTCGTATGCGACGGCAGCGCCGGGGACTTCGTCCGTGCCCAGGAGGCGGTCATCGGTCAAAGGTTATCCGCTGAGCTGAAGGCGATGCTGTCCCACTATGCGGATGAGGGCACCATTCCGGACAGCAGCCTGGCGGATTTCGACTACGCGGTCCACTCCGTCTACGCCGACCCCACGGCGATACTGGCCCGGCTCGACGGGAATACCGACACCCTGCGACAGCAGTATGAGGGCGCGGCGTTGTTCAGGGGCGGCGTCTGCGTCATGACGCTGGACGCCGATGAGACTCGCCTGCTTCGCCTGATACGCGGCGAGACCAGGGCGCTTCCGATCGCTCTGGACGGCAGAGCGGTGGAGCTTGTGCAGGAAGGACGCGCCGGAAGATCTGTCACCGTGAGCGCCGACGGCGTCACGCTGGGTGTCCGTGCACGTTTGTCCACGCTGGATGAGGTCACAGATGGTGAAATCAACGCTATAGAAGACCGACTTCGGTTTATTATTGTGGATTTGATTGCCCAATGCCAGCGCGCTGGCGTCGAGCCCTTCGGCTTTTCGGAGAAGGCCGCCGCCGGCTTCCTCACGGTGCCCCTGTGGCTGTCCTCGGGTTGGCGAAGCCGGTACGCGTCGGCGCGGATCAAGGTCGACGTGCGCGTCGTAAGGCAGACCTCATCGTGAGAGGCTGACAATTTGCGTCAGTTTGCCCTTGCCAATTGCGGCGAAAGCAAGTATAATAGGTATTACAAATGTCATGCCCGGTGGGCACGTGCCCCCTGGCGCGGCCCCAGGGAGGAAGGAAGAAGCATTGTCTGCTCGTAATTCGGCGAAGGCTCTCGTGCTGCACAACGGCAAGATCCTGGTCAATCGCTGCATCTCCAAATACGGCGAATACTATGCCCTGCCCGGCGGCGGCCAGCATACGGGTGAAATGCTGGGTGAAACCGTTCGGCGGGAGCTGCTGGAGGAAACCGGCTATTCCGTGACGCCCATGCGCCTTTCCGGCATCTATGAGCGCATCAGCGAGGGCCGCCGCGACGGCAACAGCCACAAGATCTACTTCATCTTCCTGTGCCGCCTGGACAGCGAGGAGCGCAAGGCGCCCACCGAAACCGACCGCTTCCAGATCGGCTGCGAATGGATCGACCTGAAGGACGCCCACCGAAAGAACCTGTTTCCCCGGGCCATACGGGACAACCTGTCCGGCCTGATCGGCCACGGCGAGACGATATTCATCGGATCGGAAAAGGACCATTAAATCGAAAGCGCCGCTTTTTGCGGCGCTTTCGATTTACGGCTGCTCCGTATAATCACTTTTGTTACAGGAAGTGCCGTCCACGTCGAATATCGCGGCTTCAAAGTCGAATCTCACGTCATTTTCCCATAGTTCGTCAGCAGCTTCACGGCGGCATCCAGTATCTGTGCGGGACCGCCACCCTGGGCGAAGTCCGGCCTTCCCCCGCCCTTGCCGCCCAGCGGACGGGCAGCCTCGCCCAACAGCTTGCCCATGTGGATGTCCACGTCCTGGGAGCGGGCAAACACAAACGCCGCGCCTCCCCCGTCATTCAGCGCCCCCAGCAGCACCGCACGCCCGGGCTGCCTGATCAGCTGAGCCGCCGCGTCCTTGATCAGGGCGGCGTCGCCCTCCACCATACGCGCGATGAGACGGGCGCCGCCGGGCAGCGCCAGCGCGTCTTCAGCCTCCTCCAGCTGTCTCAGCGTCACGTCCCGGCGCAGCCTGCCCAGCGCCGAGCGCGCCTCGTGCAGCGCTTCCTGGAGCGCGGCGACGTGGTCCGGCAGGTTCTGCACCGAGGTGGACAGCAGGTTCGAGGCCTCTTGGGCCAGGGCATACTTTTCCTGATAATCCCTAAGAGCGCGCGATCCGGCCAGAAAGCAGACCCGCAGCTTGCCCCGCGCCGGTGCCGCGCCCACGATCTTCACAAGGCCCAGCTGGCCCGCTGTGGATGGATGGGTGCCGCCGCAGGCCACCATTTCGTCCTCGCCGATGGCCACGATGCGCACGTGCTCATTGACCGTGGGGGGCTTTCTCAGCGGCAGCGTTTTTAGCTCCTCCTCCGACGGGAACCAGCAGCGCACCGGCACATCCCGCTGGATACGCGCGTTCACGTCGTCCTCCACGCGGCGGATGTCCTCCTCCGAAAGGCGGGTCGCGCCGTCCGGCATGGCCACGTCGATGGTGGAGACCTCCGCGCTGACGTGCAGGCCGATGGTGACGCCGCCCAGCAGCCGCCAGATGGCGCTGGCGATCATGTGGTCCCCAGCGTGCTGCTGCATGTGGTCAAGGCGGCGGGGCCAGTCGATCTCGCCGTGCACGGCCTCGCCAACGGCGAGCGGCGCTTGTGTCACGTGCCA
>JBGUQG010000037.1:0-4924 GCA_045130815.1 Christensenellales bacterium | reverse complement strand
TTGCAACTACGGGCCGGAGGACTGGGTGCTGACCTACACGTGGGATTACAGCGCCGTGGACAAATTTACCATGAGCATCAGGGACATGGACGCAACCTGGAAGAGACTGGGGCTGCCCGTGGACGAGGACGAGGCGCGGAAGGAGTTTGTGAAGTACCTGCGGCGGGTGAAGTATCATGTGCGGAAACGGGTGACGACCTCTTCCGTCACGGCTTCGCCGCGCCACCTTCCCCTGAAGGGGAAGGCATTGGACGACCTGAAATATATCTACGTTCAGGAGGCGACCCATTTGCCGAGGGCGATTGACCCGATGGCCATGCCGGCACACTATCATTTCCACGCGGTGATCCACGCGCCGGGGATGAGCGCCGAGGAGCTGAAGGCGCTTTGGCCGTGGGGGGACGTGCGCTGCGACCATCTGAGCATGCGCGCGGACGGGCCCGCACGGATAGCCAACTACCTGGCCAAGCATCTGGTGGAGCCGAAGCCGGACCAGGCGAAGGTCGGACGCTGGGCGTGCTCCAAGAATCACGTGGAGCCCACCGTGACGGTGAGCAACCGGAAGGTGAGCCGCCGCCGCGCCGCGTTGGTGGCCGAGGATGTGCGGCAGAACGGCAAGGGGATCTTTGAATCACTGTATCCGGGGTATCAGCTGACGGGCGACCCGGAGGTGAAATACAGTCAATTCGTGGCCGGGGCGTACATCTATGCGCGGCTGCGAAAAATCGACAGCGGCCAGCCGTGGCAGCGCGCAGGCCGGAGAGGAGGGGTATTCCATGACAGATCGTAGGACGAGGGACCTGTGCGGGCCGAGGCTGCGGCCCTGCGAGGGCTGCGGCGGGACGGCGGACTACGCCATCGCGAATGAGACGGGATTTGGTATGCTGGTGGTGAGGTGCACTCAATGCGGACGGCAAACCGGCCGGTTTGTGAACGCGGACGCCGCCGCGAAGGATTGGAACCGCCGGATCACAGACGGCGCCCGCCTGGTGACGCTGGACGAGTTGTCGGACACGGAATGGGGTCACGCCGACGATATGGGCGCGGCGGCCGTGTGGATCGAGGAGAGGGACGGCGCGCTGCGGGCGGCGCTATTGACATTTGGCATTGACATGGGCGATATGACGGTGCGGGAGTACGGCGCGGGCCTGGAGTCCAAATGGAGCCGGGAGGACATCACCGCCGAGGGCGTCGCCTATCGCATCTGGGACAAAAAGCCCACGCCCGAGGAGCGTCGCGCTCAAACGGCCTGGGTCGGTCCCGCGTGGAAGGAATCCAGGCTGCAGCGGGCCGAGCTGATGGTCGGGGAGGCGCTGGGGCGATGACGCCCTGTGCCTACTGTATCGGGTGCATATACTATCGGCCGCGGGACGCCCAATACTGCGCACGGCCGGACAGGGACGAGTGTATCAACCGGGAATACTGGTGCGGACGGTTTGGAAACGAGCTTTTTCCGCTGAAACCGGAGAGCTACAAGGAGGCGCAGACGCATGCGAAATCACCCGAGGGCGCTGGCAAACGAGGGCATCACGCCGGAGCGGTACAAGGAGTTGAGGGACATGTGCCTCCAGTACCGCCAGCATAAGCGCAGCATCCGCATATTTCAGGCGGGGCTGGAAAACAGGCTGCCGTCGCGGCGCTCGGGCGCGTGGAAGCGGCCCGATCCCACGGGCAACGCGGCGGCGTCCGTCGCCGACAACACGGCGTGGTATCGCAAGCGCGTGCAGCTGATCGACGCGTGTGCCCGCGCCGCGGCGGGCTCGGCCATCGCCCCGGCGCTGATCGAGTGCGTCACCGAGGACCGCGCCTTCGAAAAACTGAGGCACAGCCCGCCCTGCGGGAGGGAGATGTTTTACAAGCTGCGCCTGCTGTTTTTTATACTGCTGGACGCGCGGCTGAAAGAGGCATAAGAAGACCCCGCGCGATGATCTCGCGCGGGGTGTCGGTCAAGCGTTCTTCTCGGCGGGCTTGTACTTCTCTTCGCCGGTTTCAACCCACAGTATGAAGTCGTTGATGCTCTTTTCATCCCAGCCCGCGGCGCGCAGGCCGAGGATGATCCTGCTGGCTTCCTGCATGTTCATGTGATGCGCCTCCCTTCTCTGGGTAAGACCATTATACCACACCGGGGGAGGGCTTTTCAAGGGGGATGAAAAAGCATCATTCACGGGGGCGTGTTTCGTGCTATACTGATACTGTCCCAAGGCGGGCGAGGACGAAAGCCCTCCCGATGCGCCGCCTGCCGGGACACCCCCTTTCTTCGGGCCGCGCGGGCTTTGCGAGACTGCCACGCGCGGCCTTTCCATTGGGATTTTTAGACACGGCAGCGCGCGTGCAGGCGCGTGCGGGCGCGATAGAGGAAGGAAACGGAGGGGCGACCGTGGCTGTGAGCAGGAAGCGCGGCCCGGGCAGGCCGCCGAAATACAGGAGCAGGGCCGAGATCGAGGAGCGGATCGAGGCCTATTTTCGTGAATGTGAGGGTGAGCCGGTGGAGGATCCGGAGACCGGCAAGCCGATGATCGACAAGCGCGGCAACTTAGTGTACGCCGGGCGAAGGCCGCCCACGGTGACGGGCCTGGCGCTGGCGCTGGGCTTCGCCACGCGGCAGAGCCTTTTGAACTACGAGGGCAGACGTGAATTCCAGGAGGCGATCCAGCGGGCGAAGACCCGCATCGAAATGTACGCCGAGGAGCGGCTGTACGACCGGGACGGCTGCATGGGCGCGCGTTTCAACCTGCAGAACAATTTCCGGGGCTGGAACGGCGAGAGTCGGGGCGGCGAGGACGTGGAGGACCTGAGCCCGCTGGTGAAGCTGCTGAAAGAGTGACCCGCTGCAGCGGGGACCTCATTCGTCAGCGCTTCGCGCTGCCACCTTCCGCCCACGGGCATGGCTACGCACACCCAGACAAGGAATCGCGCGCGCCCAGCGCCAAGGCGCCGGGTCCCATCGCGCACGAGATGGGGAAGGCTTTTGGAGGACGATATGAGCAAGACCGCCACGATCCCCTGGGGCCCGTTCTCGGCCAAACACCGGGCCTACATCCGCGGGGCGCTTTCGCACAGGATGTGCGTGGCCGAGGGCGCGATCCGCAGCGGCAAGACCATCGACCACTGTATCGTGGCGGCGGCCTACCTGGAGACCACGCCGGACCGGTTCCACCTGGCCAGCGGCAGCACCATCGGCAACGCCAAGCTGAATATCGGGGTCTGCAACGGCTTCGGGCTGGAGAACCTGTTCCGGGGGCGCTGCCGGTGGGGCAAGTACAGGGACAACGAGG
This sequence comes from Christensenellales bacterium, assembly GCA_045130815.1. GTDB lineage: Bacteria > Bacillota > Clostridia > Christensenellales > Aristaeellaceae > UBA2862. Next base: position 1,649 of record JBGUQG010000037.1, on the reverse strand, counting down.
CGCTGTTCATCCATACGCGGTCCGGGGAGAAGGTGGTGATTTTCGCCGGGGGCGCGAAGGCGGACAGCTACAAGCGCATCCTGGGCAACAGCTACGGGCTGTGGATCGCCACGGAGATTAACGAGCACTACGACAGCCCGGACAGCCGCACGAGCTTTCTGAAGGTGGCCACGGGCCGCCAGCTGGCCGCGCGGAAGCCGTTTACGCTGTGGGACCTGAACCCCTGCGCGCCGAAGGCGAAGATCTACACGGACTATATTGACCGCTACCGGGAAAAGGGCCTGGCCGGCGGCTACCTGTACGAGCATTTCACGATCCGGGACAACGCGACCATCACGCCCGAGCGCCGGAGGGAGATCGAGAGCCAGTACGACCCGAGCACCGTGTGGTACCGGCGGGACATCCTGGGCGAGCGCGCCGTAGCCGAGGGCCTGGTGTACCGTCAGTTCGCCGACCATCCGGAGCGCTTTGTGCTGGATGAGCCCCCGAAGATCCGCCACGCCGTCATCGGCGTGGACTTCGGCGGCGGCACCAGCGCGCACGCCTTTTGCTGCCTGGGCTTTACCGGGCAGGGCGGCGTCGTGGTGCTGGATGAGTACCACGAAAAGGACGCGCTGACGCCGGACAAGCTGGCGAAGGACTTCGTGGACTTCGTGCGGCGCTGCCAGGCGCGGTGGCTGGTGGCGGACTGCTGGTGCGATTCCGCGGAGCAGACGCTGATCAACGGGCTGCGGGCCGCCGCAGCCGCGGCGGGCGTGATGATCAACATCGGCAACGCGCTGAAGAGGCCGATCAATGACCGGATCCGGGCGACCTGCATCTTGATGGGATCGGGCCGCTTTTTCGTGGCGCGGGACTGCCGTGAGACCATCGACGCGCTGTCCAGCGCCCTGTGGGACGCCGACAAGCCCACCCAGGACGTGCGCCTGGATGACGGCACGACCAACATCGACAGCCTGGACGCCATGGAGTACGCGCTGGAGCGGGAGATCCCGGCGCTGATCGAGAGGTGGACACCGTGAGAGCGTGGGACAGAATCATCAAGTGGGGTGAACGACTGATGCAGAGGGCAGGCGCGGCCACGGGGCTGGCCCGTGAATACCGCGACATTTTCGACCTGGGCGGCGTGCCCGCCTTCAAGGGCTTTTACCAGCGGGGGATCTTCGTCTGGAAGGCGCTGTACAAGGGTTATTACGAGCTGTGGCACCTGGTGCCCGCGCCCACCGTGGCCGACCCGAAGCACACCCGCGAGCTGTACCGGCTGAACGCGGCCAAGGCCGTGTGCGCGGAGCTGGCCGGGCTGGTGTGGGGCGAGCAGGCCGAGGTGCGCGTGGCCATGAACGGCTGGGAGGAGCGCAAGGATGAGACCACCGGCGCGGTGGTCAACCCGGACCCCCTCAACGCCTTCGTCCAGGACGTGCTGACCGCCAACGCCTTCGGCGAGCGCCTCCAGCCGCTGATCGAGCAGGCCATGGCCCTGGGCGGCGGCGCGGTGAAGGTGTGGGGCGAGCCCAAGGGAACAGGAAACAGGGAACAGGGAACAGGGGATGCCGTGGAGGTCCGTGTTGTGTCAGGACATCGGTAAGGGTTTTGTATCAAAACATCGGTGAGTTAGTGGTATATTGAGGTAAGGCTTGCGAGAGGGGGAA
>JBGUQG010000036.1:0-4387 GCA_045130815.1 Christensenellales bacterium | reverse complement strand
CGCTGTTGGTTCTCGGCGCGCTGTGCCTGATCGTGGGCTTCACGCTGATGCACCACATCGGCGGCTTCCTTCATACCGTGGAGGAGGAAGCCCGCGAGCAGGAAGAGGAGCGGGAGCGCAGGGATGGCGGCGATCCGCCCGACGGCTCCGGATTCCATGAGTAACAGTTACAGGAGTAAACCATGATCACATCCGTATCCCTGAACCCCAGCATAGACCGCACCCTGACGGTCGACGGCTTTACCCCCGGTTCGCTGAATCGGGTGGCGGTCAAGACCGACGTGGCCGCCGGCAAGGGCGTGAACGTGGCGCTGACGCTGTCCGGCCTTGGGCTTGACGCCGAGTGCATCGGCTTTATGTATCAGGAGGGCGGGCCGCTGTTTGAAAAGCGGCTGATGATGAATTCCACGCCCTATGACTTCATCTGGTGCAACGGCAGCGTGCGCACGAACATCAAGGTGTTCGATCGTACCACCGGCGTCATCACCGAGCTGAACGAATCCGGCATGACCGTGGACGAGGCATCGCTGTCCAGGATGGTGGACCTGGTGGTGGGCCACGCAGAGAACAGCGACTACCTGGTGCTCTCCGGCTCCGTGCCGCCGGGCTGCCCTCAGGATTACTACCGCACGCTGATCAGTGCGGTGGAGGGCCTGGGCTGCCGCTGCATACTGGACGCGGACGGCGACCGGCTGAAGTATGGCCTGGAGGCCCGGCCCTTCATGATCAAGCCCAACCGCTATGAGCTGGAGATGATGACCGGCAAGCGCCTGGACAGTATCGCCGATTTGAAGGCGGCGGCCCTCGGCTACATCGACCAGGGGGTCGAGGTGGTGGCCGTATCCCTGGGCTCCGGCGGCGCGTTGATCACCAACGGCGATGAAACGCTGTACGCGCCCCGCATGAACATCGAGGTCAAGGGCACCGTTGGGGCGGGGGACGCCATGGTGGCGGGCCTGGCCGCGGGCTTCATGGCCGAGAACGACCTGGAGCAGACCTTCCGCATGGGCGTGGCCTGCGCCAGCACCCGCTGTGTTACCGAGGGTTACAAGACCATCGACAAAACGGTGTACAAGGCATTTCTGGAAATGGTGAACATCGAGAGGGTGTAGGCGTGCTTTCAAATTGGAAGGGACCCTCGTCCATCGGGGATAGATCCACAATACAAAACCGACCCCGGTTTATATTCAAGCTTGCCCGACGCCTGTATCGGCGCTCGGGCTTCAATGCGCTGCCCATGATCGCCCTGGGCTTTGCCGGCATCATACTGCTGGGCAGCCTGCTTCTGACGCTGCCCTTCGCCTCGGCCACTGGGACGCGCGTCCCCTGGTTCGACACGCTGTTCACCTCCACCTCTGCGGTGTGCGTCACGGGCCTGGTGGTCCGGGACACGGGCACGGCCTATTCCACCTTCGGCCACGTGGTGCTGCTCTGCCTGATCGAGATCGGCGGCCTGGGCTTCATGACCTTCGCCACGCTGATCTTCCGGGTGGTGGGCCGCACCTTTTCCATGCGCGACCGCATCATCCTGCGGGAATCGATGAACGAAGACGACATCGGCGGCATGGTGCAGATGGTCACGTGGGTGGCCCGCAGCGCCTTCACGGTGCAATTCGCCGGCGCGCTGCTGTTCTGCATACGGCTGATCCCGATCTACGGCCCAGCCAAGGGCGCCTGGTTTTCCCTGTTTCACGCCGTGTCCGCCTTCTGCAACGCGGGCTTTGACCTGTTCGGCGGGGGCAGGAGCCTGACGGGCTTCTCCGGCGACGTGCTGATGAACCTGACGGCCATCGCTCTGGTGGTGGTGGGCGGCCTGGGCTTTGGCACGCTGAGCGACGTGATCAAAAAGCGCAGCTTCCGCCGCTTCAGGCTGCACACCAAGCTGGTGCTGGTCAGCTACGGCGCGCTGCTTGCCGGCGGCTTTGTGATCGTGCTGGCCCTGGAGTGGAGCAATCCCGCCACGCTGGGCCCGCTCAGCTTCGGCCAGAAGCTGCTGGCGGCGCTTTTCCAGTCGGTGACGCTTCGCACCGCGGGCTTCAATACCATCGACCAGGCAGCCCTGCGGGACGCCACGAAGCTGGTCGGCGGCCTTTTGATGCTGGTGGGCTGCGCGCCGGCCTCCACCGGCGGCGGCGTGAAGGTGACCACCATGGCCATCATGGTGCTCACCGTGCGCATGGTGGCCCGGGGCGAGAGCTGCATCGTGGTGTTTGACCGCCGCATCGACCGCGCGCTGATCCAGCGCACGGTGGCCATCATCTGCATCGCGGTGGCGGTGGCGTTTGTCGACGTGTGCGCCCTGTCGCTGCTGGAGCCGGAGTATGCCTTCCTGGACCTGTACTATGAATGCGTGTCCGCGGTGGGCACGGTGGGCATCTCCGCCATAGGCTCCGCGAACCTGGGGGTTCTGGCGCGGCTTTTGATCATCGTCACCATGTACATCGGGCGCATCGGGCCGCTGACCATGGCGCTGCTGTTCACCCGAAAGCAATCCCGGGCCAAGGAGCTGGTGCGCTTCCCGGAGGATCGGGTGATGATCGGTTGAAACCAGACACACTGACGTTGGAGGTTTATCCATGAGCAAGAACAAGCGTGACAGACAGTATATCGTGGTGGGGCTGGGCCGCTTCGGCAGCGCCATCGCCGAGACCCTGTGCCAGGACGGCGCGGAGGTGCTGGGGGTGGACCGGCGCATGGATCTGGTGGAGGACATGCGCGACGTGCTGACCCACGTGGTGCAGATGGACGCCATGGACCGGGACGCCCTGGCCGCCCTGGGCGTGGAGGACTTTGACATCGCCTTCGTCACCATGGGCTCGGACATCAAGGCCAGCGGCACCATCGTGCTGCTGCTGAAGGAGCTGGGGGCCAAGCGCGTCATCGCCAAGGCCCACGACGAGTTCCACGGCAGGATGCTGGAAAAGCTGGGTGCGGACCAGGTTTTGTTCCCGGAGCGTGATATGGGCCGCCGGGTGGCGCATAACCTTGTATCGGGCAACATCATCGACTACCTGGAGCTGTCCTCCGAGTATTCCATGGCCGAGATCAGGCCGAAGCCGGAATGGGTGGGCCGCGCGCTGAAGGACCTGGCCATGCGCAGCAGCATGGGCATCAACGTGGTGGCCATACGCAACGGCGAGGCGCTGAACGCCATGCCCATGCCGGACACCGTGCTGCGGGACGGGGACGTGATGCTGGTGGTCATCCGGGAAGAGATGCTGAAAAAGCTGAGCTGACGGGCGGACGCATGCGCCGCTCAGTTTGAGGGGGCGGCGTGATGGGTGCGGTCGGATGCCTGTGGATCGGCGATATTACGGTCGGAAAGCGCGGGTTTTCCGGCCCTTTTCCTTTTATTGCGCCGGAGGGCGTGGCGCTGCGGCCCTACGTCGCCGAGGACGGGGAAGGACTGTGGGACGGCCTGCGGACCGCCCTGCAGCGCGTGCGCCGGGAATTCGGCGGCGCGGGCGTGATGGCCGCCGGCGCGGGCTGCTGGGCGGCGCTGGCGCTGTCGGCCCAGCTGCCGGTGGATCGGCTCGTTTTGATCGAACCCCGGCGCGGCGAGGGCCCGCTGCGGCGGATGGAGCGCTTCGCCCGAAGGAACCTCGCGCTGTGCGTGTGCGACGCGCTGGTGGTGTGCGGCGAGGAACAGCTGAGCGCGCTGCGGGCCGGGGGACTGGGGGCGCACGGACGGTTGACCTGGCTGCGATCCCGGGGCGAAACTGGGTTAAAATTGTATACAAATCCCGAAAACAGGCCTGATATGGCCTTATCCTGCTTTTTGCGCGCCGGAGAATTGCCAAAATCCCTTGCGGAAAATCGCGAAATGTGTATAATATATGGGTAAGCTTATTTTTGGGTGATAGCGCCCCGGATTGAGAGGAAGATTATTATGAGACACACGCTTGTGCGGCTGACCGGCATACTGATCGTCGTGATGCTGGTGCTGACCGGTTGTAACCTGATCACCGTTGATCCGATGATGCAGCTGGACGAGGATTTCGCCGCATTGAAGAAGCAGTATTCCGGCGTTGTGGCCACCTATGACGGCGGCCAGCTGACGCAGGAGGACGTGATGGGAAGCTTTACCTCCCAGTACAACTATACGAGCCAGCTGTACAGCATGTACGGCATCAGCATGAACAGCAGCATGGCCACCGACATCGAGCAGTCCGTGGTGGAGAACGCCGTGCAGAACGTGGCCATCGCCGCCGAAATGGAAAAGCGCGGCCTGAAGCTGGACGACGACAAGCTGGCCGAGATCCAGGCCGAGGCGGACGAGCACTACCAGGAGGCCTATGATTCGCTGTACGCCAGCGCCACCGGCGAGACGGACGAGGTCCGCGCCAAGCGCACCGAGTACAACCTGGCCGTGAACGGCTTCACGAAG
>JBGUQG010000035.1:0-12218 GCA_045130815.1 Christensenellales bacterium | reverse complement strand
CTACGGCAAGGACCCCAACGATTCCAACATCCGCATCGCGCCCACCTACCCCAGCCTGGGCGATCTGCAGACCGCGCTCGAGATCTTCACGCTGTGCGTGCGCATCTCCAGCGCCAAGAAGCTGCTGGCGGAGAAGCAGGGAGCGTAAGGGCAGCTGGCAAAGCACGGGCGGCGGCCGGTTGATTCCGGCCGCCGCCGCGTTTTTTGGGGCGTGATGTCACTTGTACTTCGCCTTCTTCGGCGCGCCCTTTGTGGGCAGCAGCTTCCTGTAGGCCGCAAGCTTCTTGGCCGGGCACTTGAAGGTCGCGGTGGCGTAGACGCCCTTGAAGGCGTTCGCGCCGACGGTCTTGCTGGTCAGCTTCGCGGTCTTGATGGTGACCGTCTTCAGCTTCTTGCAGCCGTAGAAGGCCTTCTTGCCGAGGGTGGCAACCTTGCTGTTCAATGTGATGGCGGTCAGCGCCGCGCAGCCGTTGAACGCGCCGTCCCTGATGGTGGTGACCGCCGCGCCGCCCTTCACGGTCTTCAGCTTCTTGCAGCCGTAGAAGGCGTTCTTGCCCACGGTCTTCACGTACTTGCCGAGGGTGAGGGTGGTCAGCTTGGCGTCCTTGTAGAACGCCTTGTCCGCGATGGCTATGACCTTCGCCTTCTTCCCGTTCACCTTCACGGTGTCGGGCACGGTGACGGTCTTTTTAGGCTTCACGGGCTTCACGAAGGTGACGGCGCCGTCCTTGCCCAGCCTGTAGGTACCGGTGGAGGTCTCGAACTTCCCGCCCGCCGGGACGGGGGTGGCCGTGGGCTCCGGCGTGGCAGTAGGCTCCGGCGAGGCTGTGGGCTTGGGCGTGGGCTCCGGCTCCACGTAAGACTCCTTGGGGAGGCTGGGGTCATTCACCACATGGATCGTGATGTATTCCTCGTCGTAATGCTCCCAATCGTGATCGTGAAGTAAGCAAACATACAGTTTCGACCGGCTCGGAAGATCGGCGTCGATGCCCCTGAATACCAGATAGGCGTCGCAGACATAGCCTCCCTCCGCCACGGATCGCATTTCATCGGGTGGGAACGGGCTCGCGTCGGCAATGCTGACATGCTTTTCCACCCCTGTCGCGTAGCCACAGGACACGTGCACATCGTTTGCCTTTTTGGGCATGTATACCGTAAGCGGGACCCGTATCAGATCGCCGTAGGCCAGGTTGATCGTGTATTCCTTCTGCGACGGCACGATGCGGTATCCGGGATTCGCCCCCGCATAGACGACCTTCCCGTCGATAACCAGCTGCGTACCCTCGACGGAGATATGGCCGTTCTCATCGTCAAAGTTGACGACGCTGCTGCCCTCGTAGCTGGTGGGCGTCGACCTGGCGCAGCCGTGCAGCAGCGGACAGCTGGAAAGGTCGATGCTGTGGATCGGGTTGTACTGGCACTCCAGGCGGTTCAGCCTGGGGTTGTGGCGCACGTCCAGCTCGTCCAGCTGGTTCATACGGCACTCCAAGACCGCCAGTTCGGGATTGCCGCTGACATCCAGGCTCTCCAGCTTGCAGCCGCTGCAGCTCAGATAGCTCAGCTTCGGGCTGTAGTCAGGCTTCAGGGAAGTCAGATCGGTGTAGTAGCAATACAGGGTCCTCAACTCTGCTCCGCCCTTCAGGCGGGTCAGCGGATTGTCAGAACACGACAGCACCCCGAGCGCCGCGTTCGCGCTGACATCCAGAGAGGTCAAATAATTGCCTGAGCAATTCAGGTCTTCCAGATCAGCCAGGGCGCTGACATCCAGGGAGGTCAATTCATTCTTGCGACAGTCCAGTTCGGTCAGGTTCGGGAAGTACTCGATGCCCGTCAGGTCGGTGATGCCCAGTTCACTGACATCCATGCTGGTCCACAACGCGCCCTCGGCCTTGCTCAGCGCGAAGTTCTTGTCCCTGTCGGCGTGATTCAGCACAAACTTGCGGAAGGCGTCGTCCGGGAAGAAGCCCGAGCTGATGGCGATGGAGTCTGCCAGCGACGCGGAAACGGCTATGTCCCCTATGAAGTCGGCATAGCCGGCGTCCTCCCCAGATTCCCCGCCCAGCGCGACCGCCTCCTCCGGCACAGTAAGCTCCACGGCCTCGCTGGTGATGTCGATATCCAGATCCTCCGAAAACACCGGGAACGCGGCCCCCGCCAGCAGGCACAGGGCCAGCAGCACGCACAGCTTGCGCATACAAGGCACCTCTCATCGCAAAATCTTGATTTTTTGTTATCCAAATTATAACAAAGTATACGCGCACTGTCAAGAAAAAAGCAGCCATCGTTTAATACCCGCTGAAATACAAATCCGAACGCATCAAACTGGTTACGCCCATCGACTTTATTATGGAAACGGAGGGTGAGCAATGACAAACAGCATGAATGAATTGATGTCCCGCGGGATGCAATGCCCGACCGACGAAATGGGCGTCGTGGAAGCAGAGGCGTTTATCAGCCTGGTGATCCGCGAACGATTTGACTATACCAAATGGCATCAGGCCTATTTTGACAGGCAGGCTCCGGGTGAGTTTCACAGCCAGGCACTCGCCTACGCCGACGCCCACCCCTGCAAGGGACAGGCAGAGAGGCTGTAGCAGGAACAAACGCGACAGGGACGATCGTCCCTGTCGCGTTTGTTCCTGCTACACCTTCACGATCAGCGCGGCGACGGCGGAGAAGGTGCGCTCGCTGCCGTTGGCAAAGCGGATCTTCACCCGCTGCCCGGCGCATGCTGCGCCCTCTTCAGCTATTCAGAGATTTGATCCATTCCCAATTCCGCATACAGCCTTTCTCTGTACTCAGGCTCGTTGATCGCCCGCGCAAGATCATCGTTCCTGCCGAGGCTCAGCAGCTTGGCATACAGCGCGTTGATCCGATGCTCAGCCTCCTGGCGGCCCTCCTGGCGGCCCTCCTGGCGGCCCTCCATAAAGAACAGGTCCATTTGTTTGGCTTCATTGTATTCCGTAAGCAGCATGTTTTTCACCTCCGCGCGATGGGCCTCCAGCAACAGCTTTGTCTGAAAGCCGTCCGGCAAATTATCGATCGTCCTGTCAATGGCCGCTTCCAACCCGACCAGCCGTTCCAGGGTCCGGATGCTGTCCACGATCCAGGCATACTCCGTCAAAGGTTTGCAGTTTGCCATCAGCTCAGGGCTCTTGCCCTTGTTCACATTGACCATGCGCACGCGCACCTGTATGTCCGAATCTTTCCGGCGGTCGGCAGGGAACGCGTCGCACAGATTCAGCTGCACCTCATCCGGCTCCGCTTCCATGCCGTTGTAGAACACCACCAGCTTGGGAACCGGCAGCGTGACGATGCGCTTGCTGTACTTGTTCTTCTTCTCCACGGTCAGGTATTTTTCAAAGATGTTCCCGGCGTATTGCAGCATCCTCAACGGCATGTTGGGGTTGAACGTGGACTGCTGCTCATACATGTTCATATCGTTTGAAATCAGGAAGGAAACATCGTTGTGCATGCCAAGGTACAGCACATCCCGAATCGTCGTGATCGTGATTTGCTCAGGATCATCATAATGCGTGCCATTGACCGCGTTGTACAGGCTCAGCGTCCACTCCTTGTGCTCTTCGCTGCCGAAAATGCAGCTGAAGAGCCTGTCCTTGTACTCCGTCTGCGCGATGGGCATGCCGACCGCCTCCCCTCAATTCCATTGTAGCACAAACCGACGCAAAAGACAACTGCCCTCGCGTCGGTCTGATCTTCACTTCTCCACCTTCACGATCGGCGCGGCGACGGCGGAGAAGGTGCGCTCATCGCCGTTTGGGAAGCGGATCTTCACCCGCTGGTCGGCGCCCTGGCCGGTGAGGGATACGACCTCACCCCGGCCGAACACCCGGTGGTACACGGCGTCGCCGGGCCTGAACACCGCGGCAGGCCGGCTGACCCGGGTCTGTGCGCCGCCGTTCCAGTTGAAGCCGCCCTTCTGCACCCCGGCGATGCCCAGCTTCTTGTCCAGCTCGGCGCTGCCGGTGCTCCTGCCGCCGGACTGATACCGGCTGTTGTAGGGCGAGCGCACGCTCTGGCCCCAGCCGCCCTGGCTGGGCGGCGGCACCCGGCGGGCGTCCGTTTTGCCCATGCCGTCCACGATCAGCCGCTGGGGGATCTCGGTGACGAAGCGGGACAGCTCGTTGGCGTTGCGGGTATTGTACAGCGCGCGGGTGCGGGCGTGGCTGAGGAACAGCCGTTTCTTCGCCCGGGTGATGCCCACGTAGGCCAGGCGGCGCTCCTCCTCCATCAGGTCGTCGTCAAACACGGCCCGGGTCAGCGGGAACACGCCCTCCTCCATGCCGGCCAGGAACACCTCGTTGAATTCCAGGCCCTTGGCGGAGTGCAGCGTCATCAGTGTGACCGCGCCGCCGGATTCGTTCAGCCCGTCCAGGTCGGACACCAGCGCCACGTTCTCCAGAAACTCCGACAGCCCTCCCTCCGGGTTCAGGCGCTCGAATTCGCTGACCGCGCCCTGGAGCTCGCGGATGTTCTCGATGCGGTTCTCGCTCTCCTCGCTCTTGTCCGCCTCCAGCGCCTTCACATAGCCGGTGCGCTCGATCAGCTGCTCCACGAAGTCGGGCAGCTTCTTCTCGTACATCAGCTCGGTCAGGTCGATCATCAGCGCCGCGAATTCTGAAAGCAGCTTCCTGGGCCTCGGCTGCAGCGGCGCGTTCTCCCAGTCCAGCGCCGCGGACAGCAGCGGCATGTCGTTCCCGGCGGCGTATTCTGCCAGTCTTTCGACGGTGGTATCGCCGATGCCCCGCTTGGGCTCGTTGATGATGCGGCGGGTGGACACATCGTCGTCCGGGTTCACCAGGCAGCGCATGTAGGCGATCAGGTCCTTGACCTCCTTGCGCTCATAGAAGCGCTGGCCGCCGTACACCCGGTAGGGCGTGCCGCCCCGCACGAAGGCCTCCTCGAGCACGCGGGACTGGGCGTTGGTGCGGTACAGCACCGCGATGCCGCCCGGGTGCTCGCCGCCCGCGATCAGCTTGCGGGTCATGGCGGCGATGAAGGCGGCCTCGTCCCGCTCGTCCATGGCGTGGTACAGCGCGATGCGCTCGCCCACGTCGTGCTCGGTCCAAAGGACCTTCTCCTTGCGGCCCTTGTTGTGGGCGATCACCTGGTTGGCGGCGTCCAGTATGTTGCCGGTGGAGCGGTAGTTCTGCTCCAGCTTGATGGTCACGCACTCCGGGAAGTCCTTCTCGAAGTCCAGTATGTTCCTCAGGTCCGCGCCGCGCCAGCCGTAGATGGATTGGTCGTCGTCGCCCACCACGCACAGGTTGTGCCGATCCCCCGCCAGCAGCCGCACCAGCATGTACTGGGCGGCGTTGGTGTCCTGGTACTCGTCCACCAGGATGTAGCGGAACCGGTCGCGGTAGTAGTCCAGCACCGGCGGGTGCTCGGTCAGCAGCTCCAGCGTCTTGATCAGCAGATCGTCAAAGTCCAGCGCGTTGTTGCCCTTCAGGTTTTTCTCGTACAGCCGGTACGCCTCGTACAGCTTGCGGCTTCTGAAATCGCCCTCGGACTCCTTCAGCCACTCGGTGGGCGTCAGCAGCCGGTTCTTGGCGTCGGAGATCACGGCCTTGATCTGCTTGGGCGGGAACTCCTTGTCGGACAGCTGCAGCTCCTTCGCCACGGCCTTGATCACCGAGGTGCGGTCGTCCTCGTCATAGATGGCAAACTGGCGCTTGTAGCCCAGCTTTTCGATGTCCCGGCGCAATATCCGGGCGCAGCAGCTGTGGAAGGTGGAGATCCAGGCGTCCTCCGAGGCCTCGCCGGCCAGCCGATGCACTCGGTCCGCCATCTCCCGGGCGGCCTTGTTGGTGAAGGTGATGGCCAGTATGTGCCAGGGCGCGACGCCCTTTTCCATCAGGTACGCCACCCGATAGGTCAGCACGCGGGTCTTGCCGCTGCCCGCGCCAGCCAAAACGAGCAGCGGGCCTTCCGTCTGCTCGACGGCGGCACGCTGCTGCGGATTCAATGCGTTTAAATCGATCATTCCTGTGTGTTCCCCTGGTCCAGCTTTTCCAGCACCCGTTGATAGCCGCCCGCGCCGTAGTTCAGCGCGCGGTTCACCCGGCCGATGGTGGCCGTGGAGACGCCGGTCTTTTCCACGATTTCGGTATAGGTCGCCTGTTTCTTCAGCAGCTGGGCGACCTCCAGCCGCTGAGAGAGATCCTGTATCTCCCGGATGGTAAACAGATCCTCAAACAGGCGATAGCAGTCCTCCATGTCGTTCAGCGCCAAAAACGCCCGCGCCAGGTTGTCGGTCTGCCCGTTTTGCAGTCTGGATGAAAACATAGCATTACCCTCCGTCTTTCGCATGATATCAATTTATCATGTCCCTACAATATTATTATATAATAAGGTCAGCAAAACGTCAAGGCAAATACCGCCCCATTTGCGGCCAAAACAGAGGTTGTTGTCATCAATCGTTGCCGTCAGCGGTATTCCGTCCTGCGGGAATGCTCGCGCAGCAGGTGCACCAGGCCATCCATCAGGTTCTGGTCCTCCTGGACATAGGACAGCTGGCTGCGCATCACCGCATCGGAGAGGGAATCCTGCAGCAGCACCGAGGGGGATACGTCCAGGGCGTTGCAAAGCGCCACCACCGTCTCCACGCTGGCCTTCTTCTCGCCCCGTTCGATGTGGCCAATGAACGAGCTGGACACGCCCACCCGCTTGGCCAGTTCGCCCTGGGTCCAATCGTTCAGCTCGCGCTGCTGGCGAACGCGCACGCCCAATTTCTTGTAATCCAAGCTCTCGCCCTCCAATGTAGGTTTGCTACTTTCAGTGTACCTCAGCTGTCAAGAAAATATCCCACCTATGGTTATAATATCTTATTTAACAGTGGTTTTGGTTCAAAAAAAAGTTTGCGTCGCGCGCCGACTTGACGATGGCCCCGGCCCCGGGCTATAATGATAGGGAACAAACGGAGGTCGGCGCATGAAACACAGGTGGTGGACGGCCTGGATCATCCAGGCAGTGGAGTTGCTGGCCGCGGGCTTCGCGGTCGCGCTGTCCCAGGGGCTGGGCGCGGTTCCCCACGGCGTGGCGTTGTGGGCGCTGATGCCCGCGGCGGGGCTGCTGTCCGCCTGCCGCGCGGTGCTGCGCGGGCTGAACAACTATTTGGCGTGGATCGCCCCTGCCCCCTGCCTGTACGCGGCCAACTATCTGCTGTGGGGCTATTCCCCGCCCGCGGGGCCGGCGCTGGTGACGGCGCTGTTCTCGCTGGTGGGCGCGGCCGCCGGCCAGGTGCTTCTGCAAAGGCGAAAGTGACGATACAAAGGAGCGACAGATGCAACGACAGACCCCCGACGCCCTGCGCGGCTGGTTCAAGGCCGTGGAGCCGGTGTGCACCGAGCTGTTCAACGCCGCCTACGTGATGTGCGGCAACTACGACATGGCGGAGTACGCCCTGCGCAGCGCCATATTGGATGTGTGGCAGCAGGGGCTGTCCGCGGGCATGGGCTTTCGGGAGCGGCTGCGCGGTGCGCTGCGCGGCGAGGCCTTTGCCGCGACCCTGTCCGACGAGGGCCTCGCCGCGGAGTTCACCTGGCCCGGCATCGGCCAGAGCGACGAGGACGACATCGTGCTCGACCAGCTGTGCCGCGAGCGGGTGGCCACCCAGCGGCTGGTGATGCTGCGCCACGGCTGCGGGCTGTCCCGCCGCGCCATCGCCCAGCTGACGGAGCTTTCCCAGGGCCAGGCCCGCTCGGAGCTGCGCCGGTTCGAGGCCCGCTGCCGCCGGCGGCTGCCGGCCGGCGAGCGCGGCAAGGCGGAGGCCATGATCGCGCGGCAGGCCAAGCGGCTGCTGGCCCGGCGCGGCCCCGGCGTGCCCCACCCCGCCCAGGTGTACCGCGCCTTCGAGGCGGAGGCCCTCAGCGCCCAGGACGGCGGCCAGCGGGTGTCCCGGGTGGTGGGCGCGCTGCTGACGGTGCTGATGGCGCTTGCCTGCGCCGGGGCGTTCTGGCTGTTCGCGGTGCTGGTGCGGCGGGTGTAGCGCGCGTTTCATTGTACAATTCCTGTTATTGTTGCAAAATTAACCCGAATCCCCTAATGAACTTGTCGAAGGGCTGGTATAATCCCGAAAAATAGAATAACGGGAAAGGGTGAGGATATTGGCGATCATTCGAGAAGGTTTGACTTTTGACGATGTGCTGCTGGTGCCCCAGCGCAGCAGCGTACTCCCCCGGGAAGTGGATCTCACCGTTCAACTGACCCCCAGGATCAAACTGAATATCCCGATGCTCAGTGCCGCGATGGACACCGTAACCGATTACAACATGGCGATTGCGATGGCGCGCGAAGGCGGCCTGGGCATCATTCATAAGAACATGACCATCGAGGAGCAGGCCAGCCAGGTGGACAAGGTGAAGCGCTCCGAAAACGGCGTGATCACCGATCCCTTCTTCCTGTCCCCGGAGCATAAGGTCTCCGACGCCGAGGCGCTGATGCGCAAATACCGCATCTCCGGTGTGCCGATCACCGAGAACGGCAGGCTGGTGGGCATACTCACCAACCGCGACCTGAGGTTTGAGACCGATTTTGACCAGCCCATCCGCAACGTGATGACCCACGAGAACCTGGTCACCGCGCCGGTGGGCACCACGCTGGAGGACGCCAAGGCCATCCTGGCGAAGCACCGCATCGAGAAGCTGCCCATCGTGGACGAGAACTTCATGCTGCGGGGCCTGATCACCATCAAGGACATCCAGAAGAGCGCCAAGTATCCCAACTCCGCCCGCGACGCCAAGGGCCGCCTGCTGTGCGGCGCGGCGGTGGGCGTGACCGGCGACACCATGGATCGCGTGGCCGCGCTGGTAAACGCCAACGTGGATGTGATCGGCCTGGACACCGCCCACGGCCATTCCGAGGGCGTGCTGAAGATGGTGGAAAGGATCCGCGCCGCCTATCCCGACCTGGAGCTGATCGCCGGCAACGTGGCCACCGGCCCCGCCGCCGAAGACCTGATCAAGGCCGGCGCGGACGTGATCAAGGTGGGCATCGGCCCGGGCAGCATCTGCACCACCCGCGTGGTGGCCGGCATCGGCGTGCCGCAGATCACCGCCATCATGGATTGCGCCGAGGTGGCCGACAAGTACGGCAAGACCATCATCGCCGACGGCGGCATCAAGTACTCCGGCGACATCCCCAAGGCCATCGCCGCGGGCGCGACGGCGGTCATGATGGGCAGCCTGTTCGCCGGTACCGAGGAGGCCCCCGGCGATACCGAGATCTTCCAGGGCCGCTCCTACAAGGTGTACCGCGGCATGGGCAGCCTGGCCGCCATGGCCGAGGGCAGCAAGGACCGCTACTTCCAGGAGGGCCAGAAGAAGCTGGTGCCCGAGGGCGTCGAGGGCCGCGTGCCCTTCAAGGGCCCCCTGGCCGACACCGTGTTCCAGCTGATCGGCGGCCTGCGGGCAAGCATGGGCTACTGCGGCACCGAGAGCATCCAGGCCCTGCGCACACGGGGCGAGTTTATCCGCATCACCAGCGCCGGTTTGGTGGAGAGCCACCCCCACGACATCAACATCACCAAGGAAGCGCCGAACTACAGTTTGCACGTATAACAGTTATGGCGGGGGACCTGCTTCCCCCGCCATTGCCACCCTTTTGACAGATTCTGCTTGACGCCTGAAGGCGTCCGGCCGCAAAATCTGCAAGGAAACCATTTTTGCTCCGGTCCGCAGGCTCCCCTGCGCAAAAAAGATCGCGCCCCTGACGCGCATGTCGTCAGGGGCGGTTTTTCGTCGGGGCTCTGCCGACCCCGACATTCCGGCCAAGTAAGTGGAAGGGTATAATCAGGTCAACCAATCCACGGCCAGCTTGACGGTCAGCAGGGCCAGCACCGCCAGCATCACCCAGCGGATAAAGCCCGCGCCCCTGCCCAGGGCCAGCTTCGCGCCCAGCCAGCCGCCCGCGACGGAGCAGCACATCGCCGGGATCGCCAGCGCGTACAGCACGTTGCCCGCCGCGATGCGGGCGATCAGCGAGGCAATGTTGCTGGCCAGGTTCACGGGCTTGGCCGTCGCCGTGGCGGACACCATGTCCATGCCCAGCAGCGACGTGAACAGCAGCACCAGGAAGGTGCCGGTGCCCGGGCCGAAAAAGCCGTCGTAAAAGCCGATGACCAGCCCGATGACCGCGCAGACGGGCCAGTCCCGCCGCGCGATGGGGCGGGAGCGCTCCGGCCCCTTGCCCTTCAGCAGCACCAGCGCCCCGACCACCGGGATGGCGAACACCATGAAGATGTGCATCACCCGGGTGCCCAGGGCCATGGCCGCGCGGGTGCCCAGCCACGAGCCCGGCAACGCCAGCGCCGCCGCGACCAGCGCGGGCTTCGCCAGCAGCTTGCCGCTGCGCCAATAGCGCGCCGTGGCGGTCAGCGTGCCAAAGGCCGCGGAAAACTTGTTGGTTCCGGAAGCGAAGTCATAGTCCAGCCCCGCCAGCGTGTAGGCGGGCAGCGTGATCAGCCCGCCGCCCCCGGCGATGGCATCCACCGCCGCCGCCAGGAACACCAGCGGCAGCACGATCAGATACATCTGCGGCGTCACCTGCATGGGCGCAACCTCCAGGCTCATTGAAATCGCGTCCATACTATATCATTTGATTGTAAACTGCGCACGATTTGCAGGGGTTTATTGCTTTAACACAGTGATGATAGACTTCCCTTCGCCACATATGTTATCATTTCCCACGGAGAAATGACAAGGGGGGCCCCGACATGCAAAAGAAGAAGCTGACTTTGTCCACCCAGATCTTCATCGCCCTGGTGCTGGCGATCATCGTCGGCATCGCCTTCACCGGCAACCCGGCCTTCGCCACCACCTACATCAAGCCCTTCGGCACGATCTTCCTGAACCTGATCAAGTGGATCGTATGCCCGCTGGTGTTCTTTTCGATCATGGCGGGCGTGGTCTCCATGCGGGACATCCGCAAGGTGGGCGCCATCGGGGGGCGCACGGTGGTCTACTACATGTGCACCACGGCCTTCGCGGTAGCCATTGGCCTGTTGATGGCCAACCTGTTCAAGGGCATCTTCCCGGTGCTCTCCACCACCGACCTGAGCTATGAGCCCTCGGCGACCTCCGTCAACTTCATGGACACGCTGGTGGGCATCTTCCCCTCCAACTTCATCAAGCCCTTCGTGGACGCGAACATGCTGCAGATCATCGTGGCTTCGCTGTTCATCGGCTTCGCGCTGATCCTGATCGCCGACCGCCGCGACATCGATTTCAAGGTGGTGGACGTGGCCAACGACATCTGCATGAAGGTCATGGAGATGATCCTGAAGCTGAGCCCCATCGGCGTGTTCTGCCTGCTGTGCCCGGTGGTGGCCGAGAACGGCCCCTCCGTGCTGGGCTCCCTGGCAAAGGTGCTGTTGGTGGCCTACCTGTGCTACGTGATCCACGCCGTATTGGTCTACTCCGCGTCGGTGAAGCTGTTGGGACATCTGAGCCCCCTCGCCTTCTTCAAGGGCATGCTGCCCGCCATCATGATGGCCTTCTCCTCCGCGTCGTCCGTGGGCACGCTGCCCCTGAACATGGAGTGCGCGCAGAAGCTTGGCGCCGACAAGGAGGTCACCTCCTTCGTGCTGCCCCTGGGCGCAACCATCAACATGGACGGCACCGCCATCTACCAGGGCGTGTGCGCGGTGTTCATCGCCTCGTGCTTCGGCATCAGCCTGACCTTCTCCCAAATGCTGACCATCGTGCTGACCGCCACGCTGGCCTCCATCGGCACCGCCGGCGTGCCCGGCGCGGGCATGGTAATGCTGGCGATGGTGCTGCAGTCGGTGGGCCTGCCGGTGGAGGGCATCGCCCTGGTGGCCGGCGTGGACCGCATATTCGACATGGGCCGCACCGTGGTGAACATCACCGGCGACAGCTCCTGCGCCATCGTGATCTCCGAGATGCAGCGCCGCAGGGCCGCGCGGAAATAGCCGCGGCTTGCGAACCAAGGAGCCTCCCGCCAAACGACGGGAGGCTCCTTGATTTCATTCCCTGTTCCCTGGGTCTACCAAACGCGCGCACCCAGCGCCAAGGCGCCGGGTCCCATCGCGCACGGACGGACCCCACCGACGGGGGCCTACCAAACGCGCGCGCCCAATGCTGACGCATTGGGTCCCATCGCGCACGGACGGGCCCGTTCTCGCTGAAAACAGCACACTGTGCTGTTTTCCGGGCGCTCGAACCACTGAAAACTCT
>JBGUQG010000034.1:0-2235 GCA_045130815.1 Christensenellales bacterium | reverse complement strand
GGATGGCATGTACTACGAGCTGACCTACAACGGCGACAAGCAGGAATGGTACCTGGATGCCTACAAGAAGTTTGAGAACCGCGTGGTTGCGGGATAGGAAGAGATTCGGAAGAAGTAAATTACGGGCAAGTTAGAAAACGCCGCGTTTCCAGGGGCTTTGACCCCCTGACCGGCGTTTTTGCTATGCTTTGGCAAATGAACGGAAGGGAGCTGAGGAGCATGATTCGCAACCTGATCGAGAAGTCCTTCGCCGAGGGCGTGAAGTACCTGGAGGCGGCGGGGCTGTCCACCGACGCCAAGCCCACCGAGGGGCTGGTCACCGGCAGCCGCTTCACCGAAGTGGACACCGGCGACGTGTACGCCTTCGACGAGGTCGGAGGCGCGTGGCAGAAGATCGTCGGCGGGCCGCAGACGCCTGCGGCTACGAACGGGGAAGGAGGGAATTAACCGATGATGGCTGAAATCGCATGCACTCATCCGGCCCGGATTCACGGGAAGGATGGCGTGCTGCGCTGCATCACCTGCGGCGCGGAGATCCTGCCGGAGAAGCCGGCGAAGAAGACCGAGAAGACCGAGAAGGCCGAGAAGACCGAGGACAAGGCCGCCGAGTAGGCGGCTTTTCCACACGTCCGGCGGGACGTTAAACGCGCGGACGCGTCCCATCACTCTATTGGGACGAGAAAAGGAGTGTAGTATGGCAAACATTTTCACCAGGAAGGCGCTGAACGAGATCATGGGCAACGAGGGGCTGACGCCCGAGCAGCGGACGGAGCAGGTCTTCGCCCTGTACGGCCGGGCGCTGGACGATGGCTACATCGCCAAAGCGGCGGCCCAGCAGGCCCAGGAGACGGCGCTGGAGAACGCCAAGGCCGAGTGGGAGAAGGGCGTCAAGATCCCGGACCCCAAGGACAGCGAGGACTACAAGAAGCTGCAGGGCGATTTCACGGCCTACAAGGACATGCAGGCGGCCCGCGGCTCCAAGGCCTTCGAGGGCGTGAAGCCCAAGTTCTTCGAGACGGTGTACGGCATGGTGGACCGCAAGGACGGGGCGAAACCCGTCGAGGAGCAGCTGAAGGGCATCCGGGAGAATTACGAGGAGTATTTCACCCCGGCCCAACCGGCCAAGCCCCCGGTTTTCGGCGCGCCCACCCACGGCAGCATGCCCCTGAACCGCGACGGCGCGGAAGAGGCGTTTGCGAGGGCCTGGGGATTTGGGAAGAAGAGTTGAGAGTGGACGGTGGACGGTAACCACTGCCCACTGATCACTGCCCATTGATCACCGATCACTGCCCACTGCTCACTGTACACTGACCACTGTCAAAAGCGACTGAAAGGAGCGAATCAATATGGCATTTACCCCCACGAACGTGAATTACGCGGCGGAGTACAGCAAGGCGCTGGCGAACGCGTATCCGTATCTGAGCTATTTCCCCGAGATCTGGGCGGCGGAGAATTCCCGCCTGTACAAGCCGGGCCTCGGGAAGACCATGTACATTCCCACGCTGACCACCAGCGGGGCCAGGGCGGCGGATCGCGACCAGGTGACCGGCACCTTCAACCGCAACTGGAACAACGCCTTCACCCCCGTGACCCTGGAGATGGACCGGGAGTGGGACACCCTGGTGGACCCCATGGACATGGAGGAGAGCGGCGCGGTGGCCACCATCGCCAACATCACCAAGACCTTCAACGAGCAGCAGAAGGTGCCGGAGATGGACGCCTATCTGGCCGCGAAGCTGTACAGCTTCGTCACGCCGGATACCCAGAGCATCACCGTCAGCAACATCCTGGGCCTGTGGGACAGGTGGCTGGAGGCGATGACCAACGCCCACGCCAGCCTGGACCGCGTGGTGGCCTACTTCGATCCGCAGACCTACAGCTATCTGAAGCAGGGCAGCGGCCTGAGCCGTTACTTCAACGTCACCGAGCGGGAGGGCCTGAGCGAGAACGGCCACGGCATCGTCCGCCTGATGGCCAGCATGGACGGCGTGAAGATCCGCGTGGTGCCCACCGACATCATGAAGAGCGCCTTCGTCTTCACCGACGGCTGGGCCGTGGCCAGCGGCGCCAAGCAGATCCACGCGATCCTGGTGGACGTGGATTCCGTGGCCGCGCCCGTGAAGTACGAGACAAGCATGATCAGCGAGCCCAACGCCCAGAGCAAGGGCAAGTACCTGTACTACGAGCGCTATTACTACGGCGCGTTCAAGCTGGCCGCGCGCGGCGGCGCGATCG
>JBGUQG010000033.1:0-3090 GCA_045130815.1 Christensenellales bacterium | reverse complement strand
GGGAACAGGGAACAGGGAACAGGAAAAGCCGCGCACGGAACGTTACAGCCAGGATAAAACATATGTTCCCGCGAGAAAACGATGTACGGAATTCAAAGTCCCATGTAGCGGCGGCGCCTGCGCCGCCATACATTCTAATCGTCAAGAGAACCGATGGCGGCCCAGGAGCCGCCGCTACAACACGAACGATTTCGATGTGTTCGCGGCAGCAGCCATTCCTGTTCCCTGTTGACTGTTCCCTGTTCCCTTTGCACTACACTTTGCGATTCCACTAACACCCCGATAAATCAGAATTTGTCTGTCAACAATGCTAAAAACCGGGGCTGCGGTACAATTCCGCAGCCCCCGATCTTGTTGAGAGTCTGCCTTTGCGGCGGCTTACTTCGTCTCGACCTCGATGCCCTTTTCGGCGAAGTACTTCGCGGCGCCGGGATGATAGGGCAGGCCGCAGGTGGAGGCGTACTCCACGTCCAGCTCAGCGCCCTTGGCATGGGCCTCGGTGATGGCGTCCTTGCCCTCGAAGATGGTGGACACGATGGCATAGGCCTCGTCGTCGGTCACCTGGCCGTTGGCGATGATGGTGGCCTTCACGCCCACGGTGGTCACGTCCGCGTCGATGCCCTCGTAGGTGCCGGCGGGAATGACGGTCTTGGAGTAGGCGGGGGAGATGGCCTGCAGCTTTTCGACGGAGGCGTCGTCCAGGCTGATCAGGAAGCAGCCCTTGGTGGTGGCCAGGTCGACCACGGCGGGGGTGGGCGCGCCGGCCACGATGAAGGCGGCGTCGATCTTGCCGTCCTTCAGCGCTTCGGAGGAATCGCCGAAGGACTGGTACTGGGGATTGATGTCGTCAATGGTCATGTCGTAGGCGGCCAGGAAGTCCAGGGCGTTGAAGTACACGCCGGAGCCCTGGGAGCCCACGGAAACGTTCTTGCCCTTCAGGTCCGCGACGGACTTGATGTCCGGGTTGCAGGTGACCAGCTGGACGGTCTCGTCATACAGGGCGGCGATGGCGGTGAAGGTATCCACCGGCTTGTCGAAGCTGCGGATGCCGTTGTAGGCGTAGCTCGCCACGTCGTTCTGCACGAAGCCCAGCTGCGCGTCGCCGATGTCCAGCAGGTCGATGTTGGCGGCGGAGCCGTTGCCCGCGACGGCGGTGACGGCCACGTCGGAATTGTTGGTGATGTACTGGGCCAGCACGTTGCCGAAGGCATAGTAGGTGCCGGAGGTGCCGCCGGTGGTGAAGGTCAGCTCCGCCAGCGCGGCGGTGCAGCCCAGCGCCAGGATCAGCGCGATCACGAGGGAAAGGACTTTCTTCATAATATGGTTCCTCCATTCCACGACCGGACCTGCCGGTCAGATTATGATTGTATTATACATTATGCCGGGGTGAAAAGCAATAGAATTCTGCCGACCGCATTGTTAATAATTGCAAATTACGTCAAATTCCCTGAACAGTTCGGCTTTTTTGCATCAAATGGAAATGAAGGATGCTGATTCGATCCGCGAAGGGATGCATAAATATACACACAAACCGGGCTGCTTCATGTTACCCAAACGCTTGATTTGTTAACACGAAAGAGCTATCATATATAATGTACGAATATTCATGCGACGGAGGTTTGCCCCTTGAGCTACGATCAGAGCCGAATCCGCAATTTCTGCATCATCGCCCACATCGACCACGGCAAGTCCACGCTGGCGGACCGCATCCTTGAAAAGACCGGCGTGATGCAGCTGCGCGACATGACGGACCAGGTGCTCGATTCCATGGAGCTGGAGCGGGAGCGCGGCATCACCATCAAGTCCAAGGCGGTGCGCATGCCCTACACGGCCAGGGACGGCCAGACCTATGAGCTGAACCTGATCGACACCCCCGGCCACGTGGACTTCACCTATGAGGTGTCCCGGGCGCTGGCCGCCTGCGAGGGCGCGGTGCTGGTGGTGGACGCCAGCCAGGGCATCGAGGCCCAGACGCTGGCCAACGTGTACATGGCGCTGGACCACGACCTGGAGATCCGCCCGGTGATCAACAAGATCGACCTGCCCTCGGCCCAGCCGGAGGTGGTCAAGCAGGAGATCGAGGACGAGATCGGCTTGGACTGCGAGGGCAGCCCGCTGGTCTCCGCCAAGCAGGGCATCGGCATCGAGGACGTGCTGGAGGACATCGTGAATAACGTGCCCGCGCCCCGGGACGATCCCGACGCCCCGCTGCAGGCGCTGATCTTCGATTCCTATTACGACAACTATCGCGGGGCCATCTCCTCGGTGCGCGTGAAGGCGGGCAGCGTGAAGGTGGGCGACCGCATCCGCATGATGGCGGGCAAGTGCGAATTCGACGTCACCGAGGTCGGGGCCTACCTGCCCCTGGGCTACAGTCCCCGGGAGAGCCTGTCCGCCGGCGAGGTGGGCTACATCGCCGCCTCCATCAAGGATATCGCCGACATCCGCGTGGGCGACACCATCACGTTGGCCACCGCCCCCGCCGCCGAGCCGCTGCCGGGCTACAAGCCGGTGCTGCCCATGGTGTACTGCGGCATCTATCCCGCCGACGGCGCGGATTACGAGACCCTGCGCGACGCGCTGGAAAAGCTGCGCCTCAACGACGCGGCGCTGTCCTACGAGCCGGAGACCTCCGTGGCCCTGGGCTACGGCTTCCGCTGCGGCTTCCTGGGTCTTTTGCACATGGAGATCATCCAGCAGCGCCTGGAGCGGGAGTTCGACCTGGACCTGGTGACCACCGCCCCCAGCGTGGTGTACCGGGTGATCAAGACCGACGGCGAGACAGTGCTGATCGACAACCCCACCAACCTGCCCCCGGTGCAGGAGATCGACTGGATGGAGGAGCCCATGGTGGACGCCCAGGTGATCACGCCCCAGGAGTTCGTGGGCGCGATCATGGAGCTGTGCCAGGACAAGCGGGGCACCTTCCGGGACATGAAGTACATCGAGGGCGGCCGCGTACAGCTGAAATACGACCTGCCGCTGAACGAGGTCATCTACGATTTCTTCGACCAGCTGAAGAGCCGCACCCGGGGCTACGCCTCCTTCGACTACGAATTGAAGGGCTACGAGCGCAGCGACCTGGTGAAG
>JBGUQG010000032.1:0-12744 GCA_045130815.1 Christensenellales bacterium | reverse complement strand
GCCCCCCCCCCCCCCCCCCGAATGCGGCGTCCAAAGTGAGATGAACCCATGCTGAAATACATTCTCCGAAATGACACACCCGCCTCCTTTCCATGTCCGGAAGACATGCCGCCGGCGCTGCACCGGCTTCTGACGGCGCGTGGGATCGCTTCCGCGGCGGAGGCGGAGGCCTTCCTGCATCCGGGGGAGGGGCAGCTGCACGAGGCGACGCTGCTGTCCGACATGGACAGGGCGGTGGCGCGCATCCGCGCCGTGCTGGCGGCGGGGGAGGTCGTCTGCGTATACGGCGATTACGACGTGGACGGCGTGTGCGCGTCGGCGATACTCTCCGGCCACCTGCGCTCGCTGGGCTGCGACGCCCGGGTGTACCTGCCCTCCCGGCACAGCGAGGGCTATGGCCTGAACGAGCACGCGGTGCGGGAGATCGCCGGATGGGCAAAGCTGCTGGTGACGGTGGACTGCGGCATCGCCAGCGCGGACCTGATCGACCTGGCAAAGTCCCTGGGGCTGGACGTGATCGTCACCGACCACCACCGCCCGGGCGACATCCTGCCGGACTGCCCTACGGTGAACCCGCTGCTGAAGGACTATCCCTTCCCGTACCTGTGCGGCGCGGGGGTGGCCTGGAAGCTGGTCTGGGCGCTGTCGGGCCGGGACGCGGCCATGCCCTGGGTGGACGTGGCGGCCCTGGCCACAGTGGCGGACGTGGTGCCTTTGACCGGGGAGAACCGGGCCATCGTCGCCCTGGGGCTGGAGGCCGTCAACCGCGCGCCCCGCGTCGGCATCGCCGCGCTGATCGAGGCGGCGGGGCTGTCGGGCAAGCCCGTCACCTCCACCGCCGTCGCCTTCCAGCTGGCCCCCAGGCTGAACGCCGGCGGGCGGCTGGGCTCGGCCACGCGCTCCCTGGCGCTGATCCTGGAGACGGACCCCGCCAGGGCCCGCGCCGGGGCCGAGGCGCTGGACGGGGAGAACGCCCGCCGCAAGACCGTGGAGAATCAGATCCTGGCCGGGGCCGAGAGCCGGCTGGCCGACTTTGACTTCGTCGCCCACCGGGCCATCGTGCTCGCCGGGGCGGACTGGAACCCCGGCGTGATCGGGCTGGCGGCCTCCCGGCTGGTGGAGAAGTACAACATGCCGGTGATACTGCTCTCGGACCGGGGGGAGGAGATGACCGGCTCCTGCCGCAGCATCGAGGGCGTGGATATATTCGCTGCGCTCTCCGGCTGCGCGGACATGCTGCTTCGCTTCGGCGGCCACCGGCAGGCCGCGGGGCTGACCCTCGCGTCCCGGCGGCTGCCCGAATTCGTCGCCGCGCTGGACGCCTGGCTGGAGGGCCACGCCTCGCCCTGGGACTACGTGCCTGCCCGTGCCTACGACGGACCGCTGGACTTTGGCGAGGTCACCCCGGGGCTGATCGCCGCGCTGGACGCCATACAGCCCACCGGCTTCGGCAATCCCGCGCCGCTGTTCCGCGCCCGGGCGGAGGTGGTGGAGGCCCGGGCCGTGGGCACGGAGGGCGCGCACCTGAAGCTGACGCTGTCCCAGGACGGCCACCGGCTGGGCGGCATCGCCTTCCGGGAGGGCCATCGCGCCGGGGAGTTGGTCGGGGGCGTGGACGCGCTGTTCGTGCCAAAGCTGAACAGCTACATGGGCCGCACGGAGCCCCAGGCCGAGGTGCGGGCCCTGGCGGACGCCGACGCGCTTCGCCGCCTTTCCGCAAAAGTTGGGGATGAGCCGCGGCTGCAATGCGAATTCTTAACAGAGATATTCTATAATAAAAAAATAGTCCCCACGGACAGAGCGGTCCGGCCTGTGGACGAGGACGCGCTGGAGGACTGGCTGCTCGACCGCCCCCAGGGCACGCTGATTGTCACCGCCCGGATCTCCCTCGCGGGCAGGCTGCTGAACCGGTTTGGCTTCGGCCCGCCGGATGTGGCGCTGGGTGAGTTTCCCCGGGATCCCCGGGCGTTCAACGCGATCTGCGTGTGCCCGGCGAAGGGCCGGGTGCCGAAGGGTTACCGCCGGATCGTGCTCTGCGGCGCGCCGGTGGAATGCCTGCCGCCGGAGGCGGAGCAGGCGGTCTGTTCCCTGTGGAACGGGCCCGCGGACCGGCTTTGCGACCTGGACGGCCTGCGCGCGGCCTACACGGGCCTCGCGCGGCTGATGAAACGACCCCTGTGGTGCGCCTCGCTGTATGAGCTGGCCCGGGCCGTCGCCGGGGAGGCGGGCATGGACGAGGTCTGTGCGGCGGCGGCGATCCTGGCCATGGCGGATATGGGCCTGTTCGAGCTGAATCTGAACGCCCATCCGATCGTCGTGCGCCGCACAGGGCGCGCAAAGGCCGAGCCGGGTGACAGCGCGGTGTGGCAGACGCTGTGCCGCTGGCAGAATGCGTGAAAAGGAGGAGTCCCGATGACAGAAAGCAGCCTGCGCCCCTATATCAGCGCGGACGAGCTGATTTCGCGCATCCGGAAGTACCACCCGGAAGACGACATGGACCTGGTGCAGCGCGCCTACGCCTTCGCCGAAAAGGCCCATGCCAACCAGGTGCGCAAATCCGGCGACCCCTACTTCATGCATCCGGTGGCCGTGGCGGTCATACTCACCGACCTGATGCTGGACGCCACCACCATCGCGGCGGGCCTGCTGCACGATTGCGTGGAGGACGTGGAGGGCTGCACGCTGGACGTGATGCGTCAGAACTTCGGCGAAGAGGTGGCGCTGCTGGTGGACGGCGTGACCAAGCTTTCCCAGCTGAACTTCGCCAACCGGGAGGAGGCCCAGGCCGAGACCCTGCGCAAAATGTTCCTGGCCATGGCCAAGGACATCCGCGTGGTGCTGATCAAGCTGGCGGACCGGCTGCACAACATGCGCACGCTGAAGTATCAGAAGCCGGAGCGCCAGGTGCCCATTGCCCGGGAGACGCTGGATATCTACGCGCCGCTGGCCCACCGGCTGGGCGTGTACACCGTGAAGTGGGAGCTGGAGGACCTGTCCCTGCGCTACATCGACCCCGACGGCTATTACGAGCTGGTGCGCCTGGTGGGCATGAAGCGGGAGGAGCGGGAGCAGCTGATCGCCCAGGTGACCCAGGAGCTGAAGGCCCGCCTGAACGAGGCCGGCATCACCTGCGAGATCGACGGGCGGCCCAAGCACTTCTATTCCATCTACAAGAAGATGAAGACCCAGAACAAGAGCTTCGACCAGATCAACGATCTGATCGCCGTTCGCGTGCTGGTGAATACCAAGCAGGACTGCTACTTCGCCCTGGGCATCGTGCACACGATCTGGCCCCAGGTGCCGGGCCGTTTCAAGGACTACATCAGCATGCCCAAGGCCAACATGTACCAGTCGCTGCATACCACGGTGGTGAACCAGGGCCGGCCCTTTGAGGTGCAGATCCGTACCTTCGAGATGCACCGCACCGCCGAATACGGCATCGCCGCCCACTGGCGCTACAAGGAGGGCAAAGCCGCCGACGAGCTGGACACCAAGCTCAGCTGGCTGCGCCGCATACTGGACTGGCAGTCCGACGCCAAGGACCCGGGGGATTTTTCAGAGCTGCTGAAGTTTGACCTGTTCGCCGACGAGGTGTTCGTGTTCACCCCCAAGGGCGACGTGGTGTCGCTGCCCCGGGGGGCCACGCCGCTGGACTTCGCCTACCGCATCCATTCCGCGGTGGGCAACCGCTGCATCGGCGCGAAGGTGAACGGGCGCATCGTGCCCCTGGCCCACCGGCTGGAGACCGGCGACTTCGTGGAGGTCATGACCTCCTCGTCCTCCCATGGCCCCAGCCGCGATTGGCTGAACATCGTCAAGACCAGCGAGGCCAAGGCCAAGATCCGGGCCTGGCTGAAGAAGGAGCAGCGGGACGAGAACATCCTTCATGGCCGCGAGCTGCTGGAGCGCGAGGCCAAGCGCCTGGGCTACAGCATGTCCCAGCTGTCCAAGAACGAGCTGGTGGAGACGCTGTACAAGCGCTATTCCGTGCAGAGCTATGACGACGTGTGCGCCATGGTGGGCTTCGGCGGGCTGAGCACCGTGCAGGTGCTGAACCGGCTGATCGACGAGTACAAGAAGACTCAGAAGCCCGAGGACGTCGCCCCGCCCATCGTGCCGGACCATTCCGCAGAGCCGCCCCAGCACCGCCCGCGGCAGAGCAGCTCCAACGGCGTGATCGTGAAGGGCGAAAGCGGCATGCTGGTGCGCTTTGCCAAGTGCTGCTCGCCCCTGCCGGGGGATAAGATCGTGGGCTACATCACCCGCGGGCGCGGCGTGTCCGTGCACCGGGCCGATTGCCCCAGTCTGAAGGATTCCAGCGTGGAGCAGGACCGCCTGATCGAGGTGGACTGGGAGGACAAGGATTCCTCCGGCGCCTACGAGGCGGAGATCCGCATCGTGTGCTATAACCGCACGGGGCTGCTGGCGGAGCTCTCGGTGCTGTTCGCATCCATGGAGGTGCCCGTCAGTGCCATTTCCGCCCACACGCTGAAGGACAATACCTTCCTGTTCAACATCTCCCTGATCATCAAGAATACCCAACAGCTGGCCAAGATCATCCGGGAGCTGAACAAGTGGCCGGATATCCTTGAGGTCAACCGCGTGAGCGGGTGAGGAGGAAACCATCATGCGCTGTGTGATCCAAAAGGTGACCCGTGCCTCCGTCACGGTGGCGGGGGAGTGCGTGGGCAGAATTGAAGACGGCTTCATGGTGCTGGTGGGCGCGGAGACGGGTGATACCGAATCCGACGCCCGCTACTGTGCGGAGAAGATCGCCGGCCTGCGCGTGTTCGAGGACGAAAACGACAAGATGAACCTGAGCCTTTCAGACGTGGGCGGCAGCGTGCTGCTGGTCAGCCAGTTCACGCTGCTGGCCGACGCCCGCCACGGCAGGCGGCCCGACTTCATACAGGCCGCCCGCCCCGAGGCGGCCGAGCCCCTGTGCGAAACGGTGAAGGCCATGATCGAGGCAAAGGGCATCCATGTGGAGACCGGCCGCTTTCGCACCCACATGCAGGTGGAGCTGCTGAACGACGGCCCGGTGACGATATTGCTGGACAGCAGAAAGCGGTTTTGATTAAGGAGTAGGGAACAGGGACACCGAACGCCCGGAAAACAGTCCGGTGGACTGTTTTCAGTGAGGTGGGGCCGGTAGGCCCAAAGCAGGGAACAGGAACAGTGGCTGCCGCGCGGAAGCCGGTTACTATCATTATCCATTTTCCATTCCCCATTCAAAGGAGACAAACATGACCATCGACATCACCCCCGTCGTGTGCGGCATGATCGGGGAGAACGCTTACATCGTTTCCGTGCCCGGGCGGGCGGACTGCGTCGTGATCGACCCGGGCGACGAATATCCGAGGCTGCGGGCGGCGCTGACTGGCAAGGAGGTCGCCGCGATCCTGCTGACCCACGGCCACTTTGATCACATCATGGCCGCGGCGGAAATGGCCGCGGAACACGGCGCGCCGGTCTACGTGGGCGCCGGGGATGTGGAGATGCTGAACGACGCGGAGATCAACGGCTATGCCCGCCTGATGGGCGTGGACCGCATGGCGGGCCCCGAGCTGTGCGCCGAGCCCTTCGGCCAGGCGCTGTCGGCGGCGGGGATGGACTTTCGGGTGCTGCCCACGCCGGGGCATTCCCGGGGCTCGGTGTGCCTGTATGTTGAAGACGAGGGCGTGCTGTTCAGCGGCGACACGCTGTTCTGCGCGGGCTTCGGGCGGCTGGACCTGCACGGCGGCAGCATGGCCGATATGATAAGCTCGCTGAAGGCGCTGTTCGCGCTGCCCGGGGATACCCGGGTGTACCCCGGACACGGCGAAGCGACCACCATCGGCGCGGAAAGGAACAGGTACGCCCTATGATACGGCTGCAGACCGACACGCCGCAGTTCTTCTCCGACCTGGGGGACGTGCTGCGCCTGTTTTACGGCGACGTTGCCGTCAGCATGAGCGACGGCGACGTGCTGTTCGAGCACCGCTTCGCCGAGCGGGACGGACAGTGGATCGATACCTGGGCCTCCCAGGGGCATCAATATGCCCTGGCCCGGCCCGCGCTGAAGGGTTCGCCGTTGGAGGTGAAGCGCCTGCGCAAGCGCCAGGTGAAGTCCGCACTGTACGGGCTGCTGAAGCAGCTGACGGGCATGCACCCGCCCTGGGGGAGCCTGACCGGCATCCGCCCCACGCGCCTGATCTACGAGGCCATGGAGGCGGGCATGAGCCTGGAGGACGCCGAGCAGAGCGTGATCGCCGCCTTCGACGTGACGCCGGACCGGGCCGGGCTGCTTGCGGACATCGTTCGGATGCAGCAGGGCCTTCGCGAGGCCCCGGAGGACCGATTTGACCTGTACATCGGCATCCCCTTCTGCCGCACCCGCTGCTCCTACTGCTCCTTCGCCTCCGGCGAGCTGGGCGACGGCCGCCGGGTGGAGCCCTATGTCACCGCCCTGCTGCGGGAGATCGGGCTGTCCCGGGCCCTGATGGATGAGGCGGGCATGCGCCTGCGGGCCGGCTACGTGGGCGGCGGCACGCCCACGGCCATCCCCTGCAAGGATCTGGAGCGGATACTGGCCGCGGCGCAGCGGGCCTTCCCGGACGCCGTGGAGTGGACCGTGGAGGCCGGGCGGCCCGACACCATCGACGGGGAAAAGCTGCGGATGCTGAAGGACCTGGGCGTCACCCGCATCTCCGTGAACCCCCAGACCTTCAGCGACGACACGCTGCGCCGGGTGGGCCGCGCCCACACCGGGCAGGACACCATCGCCGCCTACGAGCTGGCCCGGTCCCTGGGCTTTGACGACATCAACATGGATGTGATCGCCGCCCTGCCCGGCGAGACGGTCGCCGACTTCGCCCATACGCTGGATGTGATCGGGCGGCTCGCCCCCGACAGCGTCACCGTGCACTCCCTGGCCATCAAGCGCTCCAGCCGCCTGCACGAGCAGCTGGTGGTGGCCGGCGCGGGCTACGGCCAGATCGAGGCCAGCCAACGCGCGGAGGAGATGATCGCCCTGGCGCGACGCCGCCTGACGGACCAGGGCTGGCGGCCCTACTACCTGTACCGCCAGAAGTACATGGCGGGGAACCTGGAAAACGTGGGCTACGCCAGGCCCGGCAAGGCCTGCCTGTACAACATCGGCAACATGGAGGAGACCGTCAGCGTGCTGGCCCTGGGCGCGGGCGCCATCACCAAGTGGCTGTTCAGCGATCACAGCCTGCGCATCGAGCGCGCGCCGAATGTGCGCAACATCGATGAGTATATCGCGCGGGTGGACGAGATGGTCCGGCGCAAGCGCGGCGTCATTCTGAAATAGGGATCAGGAATAGTGAGCAGTATTACACACCATGGAGGAAACTCTGAAATGCAATCCCGAAAGAAGGGCTTTTTCAGCTCCTGGAAGCGCATTGCCGTCGTGGCGGCGGCGGGGGCCGTGCTGCTGGCGGCGGCGCTGATCCTGATACTGAAGCTGACCGAACCCAAGGCGCCCGAGGAGCCCCGTCCCAACCCGGTGGCCACCATCACCATGCTCAGCGGCGGCCAGATGCGCTTCGAGCTGTTCCCGGAGCAGGCGCCGAACACGGTGGACAACTTCGTGAAGCTGGCCAATTCCGGCTTCTACGACGGGCAGCAGTTCTTCCGGATCGTGGCGGGCGTGTTCATCCAGGGGGGCGACCCCAACAACAACGGCACCGGCGACCCCGGCTACGCCATCCGGGGCGAATTCGAGGAAAACGGCGTGCACAACACGCTGTCGCACATGCGGGGGGCCATCTCCATGGCGCGGCAGAGCGGCTACGACACCGCCGGCAGCCAGTTCTTCATCATGCAGGGCAGCTATCCGGAGTACGACGAGCGCTACGCCTGCTTCGGCAAGATGATCGACGAGCAGAGCCTGGCCGTGCTGGACGCCATCGGCTCCCAGCCCACGGACAGCACCTACCTGCCGCTGACCCGCCAGGTGATCTCCACCATCCGGGTGGAGACCTACGGCGTGGAATACCCGGACCCGGAAACGCTTGACAGAGAGTAGGCACACATCGATATGAAGAAAAACAAGGGCAGCTGGATCGCCGCGCTGATGTTTTTGCTGATCGGCGGCGCGGCGGGGATATTCATGGGCCAGGCCGTGCGGCGCATGGGCCTGAACGACGCGGGCTGGCTGAACGGCATGACCACCCTGGCCGTGATGATCTGGAGCCTGATCTTCGCCATGGTGCTGCAGATCGCCGTCCACGAGGCCGGCCACGGTGTGTTCGGCGCGCTGACGGGCTACAGGCTGGTGTCCTATCGTATATTCAGCCTGATGTGGATCAGGGACGGAGAGAGGCTGCGCTTTTGCCGCTTCTCACTGGCGGGCACCGGCGGTCAGTGCCTGATGGAGCCGCCGGGGGACGACCCCAACGCCGACTTCCCGGTGACGCTGTACAACCTGGGCGGCTCGCTGATGAACCTGATCTGCGCGGCGGCGTGCTTCGCCCTGGCCTTCGCGTTCGAGCGGTCGCCGGTGGCGTGGATGCTGCTGGGCGCGTCGGGCGTGGTGGGCGTCGGCTTCGCGCTGGTGAACGGCATCCCGCTGTCGCTGAACACGATGAACAACGACGGCAGAAACGCCCTGGAGCTGCGCAGGAACGCCCCCGCGAGGCGGGCCTTCTGGCTGCAGATGAAGATGAACGCGCTGACCGCCCGGGGCGTGCGGCAGAAGGACATGCCCGAGGAATGGTTCGCCCTGCCGGACGCGGCGGGCATGAAGGATTCCCTGACGGCGTCGCTGGCCGTGTTCGCCGCCAACCGGCTGATGGACGAGCGCCGCTTCGACGAGGCGGACGCGCTGATGGCGCGGCTGCTGGCAAGGCCCGGCGCGATCCCCGGCATCTACCGGGCCATGCTGCTCAACGACCGCGTCTACTGCGAGCTGATCGGCCAAAATCGCCCCCAGGTGATCGACCGCATGCTGGACAAGGCCCAGCTGAAGGCCATGAAGGCCCTGGCCAGGCAGCCCTCGGTGATGCGCACGCAGTTCGCCCTGGCGCTGCTGCATGAGAACGACGCCGCAAAGGCCGCGCAGATCGAGCGCCGATTCGACGCCATGCTGGCCAGCTATCCCTATCCCACGGAGGCCGAATGCGAAAGGGAGCTGATGGAGCGTGCCAGAAACAAGAATGAACAACAGGAGGTAATACCATGACCAATCCCATCGTAACCATCGAAATGGAGAACGGCGGCGTCATCAAGGCGGAGCTGTATCCCGAGATCGCCCCGAACACCGTGGCCAACTTTGTCACCCTCGTGGCCTCCGGCTTCTATGACGGCCTGATCTTCCACCGGGTGATCCCCGGCTTCATGATCCAGGGCGGCGACCCCCAGGGCACCGGCATGGGCGGCCCGGGCTATTCCATCAAGGGCGAATTCGCCCGCAACGGCTTTAGGCAGAACAACCTGCGGCACAGCCGGGGCGTGCTGTCCATGGCCCGCAGCATGATGCCCAACTCGGCGGGCAGCCAGTTCTTCATCATGCACGCCGACGCGCCCCACCTGGACGGCGACTACGCCGCCTTCGGCAAGGTCATCGAGGGCATGGACATCGTGGACGCCATCGCGGGCACCCCCACCGGCTTCCAGGACCGCCCCGTGACCGATCAGCGCATCAGGAAGGCCACCGTCGATACCTTTGGCGAAACCTATACCGTGCAGAAGTACGGAAGGTAAGCGTTCAATACGACAAATTCGTCCGATTCTATTGACAGAATCGGACGAATTTGTTATGATGGGATCGAAGGAGGCGATACCATGTCCATTACGGCAACCGAACTCAAGTCCAATTTGAGCAAGTATCTGGCCCTGGCGGCGAAGGAGGATGTCTATATCACCCAATACGGCAAGGTGGTTGCCAAGCTGTCCAATCCCTTTCAGGACCGGGTGGAGTTAGCCGAATCGCTGTTTGGCAGTGTTCCCGCTACAATGACCCTTGAGCAGGCGCGGGAGGAAAGGCTGGCCAGACAATGAAAGTGCTGTTGGATACCAATGTGATCATTGACGCTCTGCAGAGCCGTGAGCCTTGGGCAAGGGATGCGGAGGCCATCTTCCGTGCGGCGGCAAACCAGCGCTTTATCGGCTGTATTACCGCGAAGTCCGTTGCGGATATACACTACCTGACCCGCCGAACTACACACAGCGAAGCTTTGGCGCGGGATACGTTGAGCAAGCTGTTCATACTGTTTGAACTTCTGGATACCACAGCCATGGATTGCAGGCAGGCATTGGCATCCCGTGCTGTGGATTATGAGGACGCGATCATGATCGAGACGGCCCTTCGGGAAGGGATTGATTGCATCGTGACGCGGAATTTAGAGGATTACAGGTTTTCGTCCATCCCGATCCGTTCGCCGGCCGCCTTTTTGGAGGCGTTAAATGAGTCGAGGAACCTGTCCCCGTGACTCTCCGGGCGCTCAAAGTAATCATGGACGAGTTGGGCAAATAACCGACGCTTGAAAAATCCATGCAGGAATGATAGAATGTTGACGGAAGTCAACATTCTACTTATGTTCAGGAGAGATACATGTCCAAGAAGCTGATCGTCGCCGAGAAGCCCTCCGTGGCCCGGGACATCGCCCGGGTGCTGGGCGTGAAGGAGCGGGGCGAGGGCTGTCTCGTCGGCGGGGAATACATCGTCACCTGGGCCATCGGCCACCTGGTTTCGCTGTGCGAGCCGGGGGAGGTGGACGAGCGCTGGAAGAAGTGGCGCATGGCGGACCTGCCGATGCTGCCGGGTCAGATCCCACTGAAGGTGCTGCCGGGCACCAAGGACCAGTTCGCCGTGATCAAGCGGCTGATGCTGGACAAGGAGGTCGCGAGCCTGATCTGCGCCACCGACAGCGCCCGGGAGGGCGAGCTGATCTTCCGCTACATCTACCAGAAGGCGGGCTGTAAAAAGCCGGTGCAGCGGCTGTGGATCTCATCGATGACGGACGCCGCCATCAAGCAGGGCTTCGCGGAGCTGAAGCCCGCGGCCTTCTACGATTCGCTGTACGAAAGCGCCCGCTGCCGCAGCGAGGCGGACTGGCTGGTGGGCATGAACGCCAGCCGGGCGTTCTCGCTGGCCTACAACGCCCACCTGTCCGTGGGCCGGGTGCAGACGCCCACGCTGAACCTGATCGTGAAGCGGGATCTGGAGATCGAGCGCTTCGTGCCCAACGACTATTGGGAGATCCGCGCAAGCTTTGGCGACTACGAGGGCCTCTGGGAAAACCCGGACACCAAGGACACCCGCTGCCCGGACGAGGCCAGGGCCAGGGCCGTGCGCGAGGCCGTGGCGGGCAAGGAGGGCCGGGTCGCGGAGAGCAAGGTGGAGCGCAAGCGCGTGCCGCCGCCCCAGCTGTACGATCTGACCAGCCTGCAGCGGGAGGCCAACAAGAAGCTGGGCTACTCCGCCGATAAGACGCTGAAGCTGGCCCAGTCGCTGTACGAGACCCACAAGCTGATTACCTATCCCCGCACGGACAGCCGCTACCTGCCCGACGACATGAAGCCGAAGATCGCCGCCACGCTGAAAAAGCTGCCCCCGGCCTACGCGCCCTTCGTGAACGCGCCGGAGCTGAACTGGCAGCTGTCCGGCAAGCGCTTCTACGACGGCGCCAAGATCAGCGACCACCACGCCATCGTGCCCACGGACAAGACCGCGGACTCCTCGAAGCTCACCCGGGACGAGGCGCTGTTGTTCGACATGATCGCCCGGCGGCTGATCGCGGCCCACTATCCCTACTATGAATACGAGGCCGCGAAGGTGGTCACGACGGTGGGGGAGCACCGCTTTCGATCCAATGGCGCGATGCCGGTGACGGAGGGCTGGCGGGCGCTGTACCGCGGCGACAAGCCCGAGGAGAAGGAGCCGCCGCTGCCCCCGCTGTCCGTGGGCGACACCCGGAGGGTGCAGAAGGCGAGCGTCAGGAAGTGCCAGACCAAGCCGCCCGCGCCCCATACCGACGCGTCGATACTGAACCTGATGGAGAACGCTGGCCGGGACATCGAGGACGAGGCCCTGCGGGAGCAGATGAAGTCCTCCGGCCTGGGCACGCCCGCCACCCGCGCCGCCACCATCGAGCGGCTGATCGAGGTGGGCTACGCCCGGCGCAAGGGCAAGACCATCGTGTCCACCGAGAAGGGCCGCCAGCTGATTGCCGTGGTGCCGGAGCAGATCGCCTCCGCCGTGACCACGGGCAAGTGGGAAAAGTTTTTGAGCGACCTGGCCGGCCAGAAGGACGCGGACGGCCGCGCGGCAAAATCCGACCGGTTCATGAACGGCATACGGCGGTTCTCGGTGTTCCTGGTGGACGCCGCCCAGCACGGCCCCGCGGTGAAGTTCGCGGAGGAGAAGCCCGCAAAGCGGAAGACCGCGGCGCGGACCCCGCGGAAGCGGACGGGCAAGAGGGAATAGGGAACAGGGAGCAGGGACACCGAACGCCCGGAAAACTCTCCAGTGGAGAGTTTTCAGTGAGGTGGGGCCGGCAGGCCCAAAGCAGGGAACAGGAATAGTGGCGCGTTCTCCAAAAGCCTTCCCCATTTCGTGCGCGATGGGACCCAATGCGTCAGCATTGGGCGCGCGCGATTCCTTATCTCGTGCGCGATGGGACCCAATGCGTCAGCATTGGGCGCGCGCGATTTGGAGTGGTATCATAATCGTACAGTCGCAGAACTCACCAAGAAGTGATAGAATAAGAAGCACAGGAAGGTGAGGAAGATGACAGC
>JBGUQG010000031.1:0-3322 GCA_045130815.1 Christensenellales bacterium | reverse complement strand
CGTAGAATCGGTGCTGCTTGTGCTGTTTTTGCGCACGGTGATCCCGCCGGTGCGCAGGCTGGGCTATGTGTACAGCGGCGTCGACGGACTGTGCTTTACCCGGAAGAACAGGCTGATGATCGAGGCGCTGCTGCTGGCCGGCGCGCTGGCCGTGGCCGGCTATGCCGTTTACAGCTACAACACCACATCGCTGAGCGCGAGCTATACCGCGCAGGAGCGCCTGGAGCGCAACGT
Source organism: Christensenellales bacterium (assembly GCA_045130815.1). Classification (GTDB taxonomy): domain Bacteria; phylum Bacillota; class Clostridia; order Christensenellales; family Aristaeellaceae; genus UBA2862. The sequence continues at coordinate 3,088 of JBGUQG010000031.1, read as the reverse complement.
GGAGATGGGGCGGTGGGCCTGCGCCGAATCGGACGCGCTGGACCCGGACGACACCGTGGCTGTGATCGAGAGCGCCAGGCAAAAGGTGGGCGACCCGAACCTCACCTACACCGTGGCCCTGTACCGCCTGGACCGGTCGGCCTTTGACGCGAAGGCCGCGGAGGACGCGAGCTATACCCTGGATGCCGTGAGGGGCTACTCCAAGTCCAGGGCCGCCGCCGACGACGCGCTGAAGCGCGTCGGCACCGCCGTCGCGATCACCGACAAGAAGACCGGGGAGCATGTGAGCATGGAGATAGCGGGGGAATAGGCGGTGGAATCGAGCGCGCAGGGAAGGGAGAGCAAACAGCATGTATTGCGAAAAATGCAGGCATATCTTTGACGGTGAGCGCTGCCCGAACTGTCGCAAGGGCAAGGTCAGGCAGGTCAGGGATGACGATCTTTGCTACCTGACGGAAAAGGGTTCGCCATGGAACGGCATGCTGGAGGACGTGCTTCGTCAGAAGGGTATTCCCTTCATGACGGGAGGACGCTTGGGGGCCGGACTGTCCACATATGTGGGACCGATTCTGGAAGTGACCCGATTCTATGTGCGGTGGAGCGATCTGGAAAAGGCAAGAGAGGTCGTAGCAGCGCTCTTTGGAGAGGATTCCGGGAATTGATAGGCGAATGAGACGGCAGAGAGGGCAGGCAGAAGCGCAATCGCTTCTGCCTGCCGATTGAATATCCGCTCAAGTGAACAAACCGGTGTTTTGATGATACAAAATGAACTGTCAGAAAGTGAAGTAATCGGGCAGAGGTGAGGGGATGCGCCTGTATCAAATCCTCGATGCCGGGAAAAGAAAACTGCAACAGCTTCTTCACTGAAGAAAGATCCCGGACCCGTACTTTTTCAAAGGACCTCTCTTCCTCTCATCCCGCGTTCCGCGGATGTTGCCGATCCACCGATCTGAGCGCCGTTTATACGCAGATCAAAACTCCAGCCTCAGCGTCTTGACCTCGAAGGTGTGGAAGTCGAGGCGGGCCTGTCCGTTCTCGAGGGAAAGCGGCTCCAGCCTGTTCTCCAGCATGTCGCACAGCCAGGCCCGCCTTGCCGGCAGGTTGACCGTCAGGGCGCAGGCGGTGTCCGCCCGCTTGGCCTCGTACAGCCGCAGCACGATGTCGCCGCTGCCGTCCTCGGCGGGCTTGACCGTGTCGATGAACACGTTCGGCGCGTCCACGCCGAAGGCGCTGAAGCCCTCGCAGGACCCGGGCGCGGCGATCATCGGCACGTTCAGATCATAGGCCTCGCGCACAACGGGGCTTTCCATGAAGCTGCCCTCCCAGGCCGTAAAGGCGTAGGTGAAGCGGTGGCTGCCGTTGTCGGCCCGCATCTCCGGGCAGGCCGCCGCGCGCAGCAGGGTCAGCTGCAGCGCGTTCCCGTTCATGCTGATGCCATACTTGCAGTCGTTCAGCACCGCCGCGCCGTGGCTTTCGTCGCACAGCGCGCTGTAGCGGTGATTGCATACCTCAAAGCGGTCGGAATCGTACAGCCGCGAGCGGTGGGTGGGCCGCTTCATATAGCCGAACTGGATCTCGTTGATGCCCTCCGTGGCCGTGACCGCCACCGGGAATTCCACCTTCAGCAGGCGGTGCAGCTCGCGCCATTCCACGTCGGTCACGAAGTCCAGACGGCGGCTGTCGGCTCTCAGCACGATGTCCTGGGCGAAGTCGGAGCCCAGCAACCGGCGCTCCAGCCGCAGCACCGCCCGAAGTCCGTCGGCTTCCCTCACCGTCAGCTTCACCGGCTCGCCGATGGTCACCGGCTGCAGGCTGTAGTTGGAATCGATGTCCCAGGCGTCGTACAGCCGGGGTACGTCCTTGAACATCAGCAGCCGGTTCATCGGCCCGGCGGCGAATTCCCGGCCGGAGGCCTTATCCACGAAGGATACGACCTCGCCCCGGGCGTTCAGCTCGGCGCGCACCAGCGCGTTTTCGATCACCGCGCCGGCTTCTGTCATGCGTGCCTCGGCTTTAGGGGCGCTTGCCCCGGCCTTCGCGGGCTTCAGCGATACCGCGCCGCAGGCGGGCACCGTCACCATGGCCAGCGCGCCGCCATCGACCTTCTGCACGGCCGCGGGCCTGCCGTCCGCGGTGATTGCGCCTTTCGCGTATTCGGCGGGCAGAAGGACGAGGCCGGTCCGCTCGAAGGACAGGCTGTTGAACGCCGTCACGCCATCGCCCGTGGCCAGGGCGGCCAGCGCAGAGTCCCGCACGGCTTCCGCCTCGGAGATGATCCACCGGTGATCCCGGCGGGCGTCCTCGTATACCCTGGCGATGGAGGAGCCGGGCAGTATGTCGTGGAACTGATTGAGCAGCAGCCTCTTCCAGGCCGCGTCCATGCGGGAGAGGGGATACTCCGCGCCCTTTAACTGTGCCAGGCTGCCCCACATCTCCGCCTCCCGCAGGGCCAGCTCGGACTTGCGGTTGCCCTTCTTGATCGCCGCCTGGGAGGTGTACACGCCCCGGTGGGCAGAGAAGTACAGCTCGCCCACGTAGGTGTGCCTCGGGCCGCCCCTGGCCTGCATGTCCTCGAAGAAGCGCACGGGCCCTTCGATCTTCACCCGGGGCAGTCCCTCCAGGTCCTTCTCGCGCAGCAGGTATTCCACGTGGTCGCGGGTGGGGCCGCCGCCGCCGTCGCCGTAGCCGAAGGGCAGCAGGAAGGCGTCCAGGTTTCGCTTCTGCACCCGGCTGTTCCAGGTTTCCGCGATCTCCTTCGGGTCGGTGCGGTAGGTGTAGCTGGTGGGCAGGAAGGAGTCGATCTCAGAACCGTCCGCGCCCTGCCAGGTGAAGTAGTGATAGGGGAAGCGGTCCCCCTCGTTGTAGGACCAGAAGATCTTCTGAGTCACCAGGTATTTCACGCCCGTGCCCCGCAGGATCTGGGGCAGCGCCGCGGAGTAGCCGAAGGTATCCGGCAGCCACAGCACCACGCTGTCCACGCCGAACACGTCCTTAAAGTAGCGCTTGCCGTGCACCAGCTGGCGGATCAGCGATTCGCCGCCGGTCATGTTGGTGTCTGGCTCCACCCACATGGCGCCCTCGGGGATCC
>JBGUQG010000030.1:0-3547 GCA_045130815.1 Christensenellales bacterium | reverse complement strand
TGCGCCCGGCATCTGATAACCGCCTGGACGGGCGAATACAAGCACGCCCCCATGCTGGGCGGCAACGTCAGGCGGATGATCGCCGGCGGCCACGACCCCTTCTGGGCAGGCCGGATGAAGGAGCAGCTGAAGCAGTGCCTCGTCGATGTGGAGAGCCTGCGGGTGAAAGAAGGAAATATTGAGTTAGTAGTTAGCAGTTAGTAGTTAGCAGTTAATATGGCAAGGACAATAAGAGAGATAGCGGACGGCATGAAGGCCGATTTTGTGCGGAGCGAGGCGTTGCGGACAGCCTTCGGGCTGACGGCGGGTTACGACCCGGACGGCGACGCGGCGGCACAGGCGGCCTACTATGACCAAAACTTCAGCGCAGTAAGCGTGGAGACTTGCATCCTGTATGTGGTGGCCGCGTGCGCCGCTTTGGTGGAGAACCTGTTCGACTGGTTCACGGCGGACGTGGACGAGAGAGTGAACGAGGACCGCTACGGGCGCAAGGGATGGTACGAGAAGACCGCCAAGGCATTCCAGTACCGGGACGGCAACGGCACGGACTACCAGTTGGACATCGACACGGGCGAATATGCCGTGACGGACGAGGAAGCCCGGATTGTGCGCCACGCCTCGGCGGAGGCTAACAACGGCTTCGGTGTGAAGCTGAAGGTGGCCAAAGGCGACACCGCCCTCTCGCCGCTCGACACCGACGAGCTGGCAGCCTTCACCAGCTACATCAACCGGCTGAAGCCTGCGGGCGTGCCGGTGACGGTGGTCAGCCGCAACGCCGACCGATTAGCGGTGAAGATGACGGTGTATTACGACCCGATCGTCTTCACCGAGGCAACGGCCCTGCAGAAGACCAAGGAGACCATGGCCGCCTACCTGAAGGGCATCGACTTCAACGGCGAGTTTGTGACCATGGCGATGGTGGACCGCCTGCAGGCCGTGCCCGGATTGGACATCATTGAGATCCACGAGGCTAAGGCCAAGCATGAGGGATATCCTTACGAAGAGATAGAGAACAACACCCGCTATATCCCCGTTCCCGGTTACATGGTGCTGGGCGATGACGCGGATTTGGAAATAGAATTGAAATGCAGATGATATGGGCATGTATGACGTGGCTTTCGGGAAGTTTGTAGGCGGGTGGCTGCCGGGGGCGCTGCGGGGCACGGTGCGCGAATGGGCGCTGGTGCTGATCCAGCCCTTCAGGAGCCTGCACCACCGTTTCACGCAGTACCGCGAGGAGAAACTGCGGGCGTTGCGGTATGACGCCACCACGGTGCGCTTAGAGGCGATGCTGAACTACTATCTGCATGACGAGCTGGCGGCACTGGCCGACGGCAGGCGCATCCTGGTGGAGGACGGCGCGGCGGTGCTGCCGTGTGTGGTTTATTCGTATTTCGAGCGTCTTCCGGTGATGGTGGGGATGCAGATAATACATTCCTGCACCGCATGGGGCGCGGTGCCCTTTGTGGTGAAGATACCGGCGGCATTGCAAGGCAACCAAGACGTGAAGAACCGCGTGGACCGGCTGGTGCGTCGATACAAGCTGTTGGGCACGAGACACACGATTGAGTATTACCAGGATTAAAACAACATAAATATGGAAAGATTATTGAACATAAACAGACCCGAAGGTTTCCCGATGTGCGCGGAGACGTTAGAAGTGCTGAACGACAACAGCGAGATGTTCTCGCTGTGGCTGAAGGAGATCCCGCTGAAAAACCGTCAGGCGGTGATGTTTGGCAACCATCTGTTAGTGTGCCAGAATCTCCAGAAACGATGGGTGAAGTTGGGTGCGGTGAGCGCGGCTTCGATGAGCCAGTGCAAGCTGGTGTTCCATACGCCGGAGAGCCATACTGTCCAAGACAGCAACGGACATGATTACTTTGACGTGTGGTTGACGGAGAAAGCGGACATCGTGGACGAATCCTCCCCGAACCAGCAATGGACGCTGTTGGGGCTGCGGCATGTGTTCGAGCTGAAGCTTTGGTATGATTGCCTGCCGTCGTTCGAGGCGGGGTTGCCGGGAATGGTTTCCGTGTTTCAGCAGGTGGAGCAGCCTTCGACGGGGACGCTGCCATACCATGGGCTTGACCGTATCACCAGCCTGAGCCTTTATGACGAAGGCAACGAGATGGTGACCAATGACGAGCGAGCCCGGATGAAAGTGGCGCTGCACTACCAAGGGTTGTCAACAGCGCAGCACGTGATCCAGTTGCAACTTCCGTTCGCCTGTCCTGACGGAGTGCGGATGGAAGCGGACGTTCAGGACTCGGCCACCGGGGCACACTATCCCATCGAGGCCTATACCGACGGCGGGGCATTGATGCTGTGCGTGGGGCGTTGGCTCCGCAACGAGGGACTGATACCTGCCGGAAGTCATACCGCCAGTTGTGACGCCATCATCCGCATCAACAAGGAGGTGCTGCTATGACGGGCAGGGACCGGCAGACGGTGGCCGACATGGCCGTGGAGCACAGCGGCAGCGCGGAGGCGGTGTTCGCCATCGCGCGGCGCAACGGCATCCCCGTGGATGCGGAGACGGCCGGCATGGCGCTGGCCGACGAGCCTGTAGCTGACCGCCGCGCCAAGGATTACATAACGGGAACGGGCGTGAGCCCGGCAGGGATTTACGAATGGGAGGAGGATGCGCTGACCACGGACGACGGCCTGGTGCAGGTGCTGACAGAAGACAACGAAACCATCATTCAATAGGAATTAAATAGCGAAGAAACATGAGATTCAGGGATTTTTTAGCGAAGACGCTGCTGGCCGACACGGACTGGTTAGTGGGCTATGACGCGGACGGGAAGTATATCCGGGTCCCGAAGGCCGCGCTGGGAACCGGCGCGGGGACATCCGGCGGCGGCACAGGGCCGTCTGGCGGCGCGGCGACCGTGGCGGTGCAGTATTCCGCCAACGGCAGCAGCTGGCACGACAACTACACGGACGGCGACCTCTATGTGCGCATCAAGGCCGGGAGCGGCGCGTGGAGCGGCGCGATCAGGCTCTGCGTGAGCGCCTACGACATCTGGCTGCGGCAGGGCAACAGCGGCTCGGAGGCGGACTTCCTGGCCTCGCTGAAGGGCGAGGACGGCGCGGGCGCCGACATCGGCAGCCTGCAGCTGAGGGACATCGGCGGCTACGCGGAGTTCCTACAGCAGGTGAACGCCGCGCTGGCCAACGCCAAGGCCGCTATACTGGCGGAGGTAACAGAGACGGCAGTGCTGGAGGTCGTGACCCAGTACAAGGAGCTGCAGATGGAGGACATCAAGGAGGTGCGGAGCCTGAGCGACGACGACTTCCTGACCATCGTGACAGACGACGGACTGCGCAAGGTGAAGCTCGCCAACCTTTCCGACAACGTGGCCGTGCGCACCGTCTCGACCGCGACGCTGGAAAGAAGCCTGACCTCGCAGCTGAAGGTGCTCACCGTGAGCGGCGAGCAGGACGGCGAGAACAGGGAGTTCCAGGTGCGCGAAAGCTATGTTGCCGGAACCTCGCTGCTGTTCCTGAACGGGCAGCTGCTGACCCCTGACAAAGACTACAA
>JBGUQG010000029.1:0-4344 GCA_045130815.1 Christensenellales bacterium | reverse complement strand
GCAGAAGACCGTTCGCAAGTTCGACGAGGCGTACATGTTCGTGCGCGACATCGCCCTGGAAGGCAAGAGCGTCCTGTTCGTCGGCACCAAGAAGCAGGCCCAGGAGTCCATCGAGTCCGAAGCCAAGCGCTGCGGGATGTACTTCGTCAACAACCGCTGGCTGGGCGGCACGCTGACCAACTTCCGCACCATGCAGACCCGCATCAAGAGGCTGAACGACATCGACGCGATGGAGAAGAACGGCCAGTTCGACGTCCTGCCCAAGAAGGAAGTCATCAAGCTGTGCGCCGAGCGCGAAAAGCTGCTGAAGAACCTGGGCGGCATCCGCGAGATGAAGAAGCTCCCCGGCGCGCTGTTCATCGTCGACCCCCGCAAGGAGCGCATCGCCGTGGCCGAGGCCCGCACGCTGGGCATCCCGATCGTGGCCATCGTCGATACCAACTGTGACCCGGACGAGATCGACTATGTCATCCCCGGCAATGACGACGCCATCCGCGCGGTCAAGCTGATCGCCGGCAAGCTGGCCGACGCCGTGCTGGAGGGCAAGCAGGGTGAGCAGACCGAGGACGAGCCCGCCCCCGCCGCCGCCGAATAATTGCGATACTTCCGATTCATGCGACGCTCCCGTCGGGGGTGCCGCTTGAATCACGTAAGGGCGACATTCGCCCACCCCCACATTTAATTCAGGAGGATGATTCACATGGCAACTTTCACCGCTAAGGACGTTATGGATCTGCGCGGCCGGACCGGCTGTGGCATGATGGATTGCAAGAAGGCCCTGACCGAGTGCGACGGCGACGTCGAGAAGGCCATCGACTATCTGCGTGAGAAGGGCCTGGCCAAGGCCGCCAAGAAGCAGAGCCGCATCGCCGCCGAGGGCATCGTCAGCAGCCACATCTGCACCAAGTGCGGCACCGGCGCGCTGGTCGAGGTCAACTGCGAGACCGACTTCGTGGCCAACACCCCCGAGTTCAAGGAGATGGTGGAATCCATCGCCAAGCAGATCGTGCGCGGCAATCCCGCCGACGTGGACGCGCTGCTCAATCAGAAGTTCCTGGACACCGACCAGACCGTGGCCGACGTGATCACCGAGAAGACCGCCAAGATCGGCGAGAAGATCTCCATCCGTCGCTTCGCCCGCTATGAGTGCGGCGAGAACGGCTATGTGGATTCCTACATCCACATGGGCGGCAAGGTCGGCGTGCTGGTGAAGGCCCAGGTTGCCGAGGTCAACGACACCGTGAAGGAAGTGCTGCACGACGTGGCACTGCAGATCGCGGCGGCCTCCCCCGTGGCGCCCGAGTATGTGACCCGCGACGAGGTCAATCCCGAGCACCTGAACCACGAGACCGAGATCCTGGCGGCGCAGGCCCGCAACGAGGGCAAGCCCGAGAAGATCATCGAGAAGATGGTGCAGGGCCGCATCAACAAGTTCTACCAGGAGGTTTGCCTGGTGGAGCAGGTCTTCGTCAAGGACGGCGAGACCCCCGTGGGCAAGATGATCGAGAAGCGCGCTCCCGGCATGAAGATCGTGGCGTTCACCCGCTACAAGATGGGCGACGGCCTGGAGAAGAAGGTCAGCGACCTGGCTGCGGAAGTCGCGGAGCAGATCGGCAAGAAGTAAGTAAAGCCTGCATAGGGAACGTGGAAACGCGTTCCCTTTTTTTCGGAATGAGGGGTTCTCATGAACGACGTGAAGAAAAAGCTGCTCGATGTCGCAAGGATGCTCAGAGTCGTGGCCATCGTGACCAGGGTCTTTGTGATCGTCATGATGGCCGTTACCGCGATGCAGATCGTGGCAGCGTTTTCACTGAACACGCCCCTGTTCTCCGGCTTCTACGACGGCAGGATCGACCAAATCGAAAGCATCCTTGGCAGCAGCCCGGTGTTCAGCCTGCTGTTTGAGATCGCCGACCTGCAGGCCATGGACCCGGCGTACCAAAAGGCCATCGAGCTGTTCATCACCTTCCTGTCGCTGTTGGTGCTGATGTACTACGTCGGCTTCTTCAAGCGCGTCATGGATCATATCCTCGCGCAGCAGCAGCCCTTTTCTCCCGTCACCGCAAAGCAGATGCGCCAGGGCTCCTATTGGCTGCTTCTGCTGGTGCTGGTGAACCCGGTGCTGGGCATACTGCTGGTTCTGCTGGTGCGCTTCTTCGCGCTGATATTTGAGTATGGCGCGTACTTGCAGGACAGGGCGGATAAGACCAACCGTATCCAGGAGGAGGTCATCGTGTCCCTGGCGGAAATCACCGAGAACAAGAGCGAGCAGACCGGCCAGCACATCCGCCGGGTGTCCGAATACTCCCGCATACTGGCCAACCAGATGGGCCTTGACGAGGAGACCGTGGAAAACCTGCGGCTGGCATCCACGATGCACGACCTGGGAAAGCTGCTGATCCCCTCGGAGATCCTGGAAAAGCCGGGACGGCTGACCGACGCGGAGTTTGCCGAGATCAAAAAGCACCCGGGCTACGGCGAGCACCTGCTGCACAACGTGGAGGGCGATACGATGACCCTGGCCCGCACCATCGCCCTGGAGCACCATGAGCGCGTGGACGGCACCGGTTATCCCAACGGCGAGAAGGGCAATCAAATCAGCCTGGAGGGCCGCATCGTGGCCGTGGCCGACGTATACGACGCCCTGACCAGCCGCCGCAGCTACAAGGAGGCCTGGGACTCCCGCCGCGCCTACGACGAGATCGTCAAGGGCAGCGGCACCCAGTTCGATGCCGAGGTGGTCAAGGCCTTTATGGCCGCCTACGACCAAATCGAAGCCGCAAGGCGGAAGTACGCGGACGACGTCAGGGAGAGCGGAGCGTTAAGAGCAGGATTATGATTTGCCCGGAGGACGGCCGCCGATACTTCGCTCTGCGGTATGTCGTACCGTTGCTGGACCGTAGTTCCCGTCACCCTCCGACACATGCGCGCGGCATTATTTCTCTCCACTCCCACCCCCACTCTCGCATCGTTTTACTGATGCAACAGAAAGGAAAGATAGCCTATGTACAGAAGGATCATCCTCAAGCTCAGCGGCGAGACGCTCGCGCCTGAGCAGGTATCGTCGAAGAACGCCTCCCACAGCTTTGAGGCCTCCCGGGTGGACAGGGCGGCACAGGCCATCGTTGCGCTTCATGACCTGGGCGTGCAGGTGGGCGTGGTGATGGGCGGCGGCAACATCTGGCGGGGCCGCTTCACCGAGGAGATGAACCCGGTGCTGGCCGACCAGATGGGCATGCTGGCTACGATCATCAACGCGCTGTGCGTACAGGACGCCATCCAGCGCCTGGGCCGCAGGGCAACCGTGTTCACCGCCCAGGAGATGACCCGCTTTGCCGAGCTGTACCGCGCCGACCGGGCCGACGCCGCGCTGAATGACGGCGATATCGTGCTGCTGTCCGGCGGCAGCGGCAACCCCTTCTTCACCACCGACACCGCCGCGGCGCTGCGGGCCGCCGAGCTGCGGGCCGACGCCGTGTTCAAGGGCACCACTGTGGACGGCGTATACGATTCCGACCCCCGCAAGAACCCGCAGGCCAAGCTGATCGCCGACATCACCTACCAGCAGACCATCGACATGGGCCTGAAGGTGATGGACACCGCGGCCTTCCAGCTGTGCCTGGATCAGCACATCCCCGAGATCCGCGTGTTCAACATGGACGACCTGGACAACATACTGCGCGTCGCCAGGGGCGAGGCCATCGGCACGGTGGTCCATCCGTAGTTCTATCCAACCAAAGAGCGCCGTGGACCCCAGCCGGGATCCACGGCGCTCTTTGTATCCTGATCACATCAGTCCTGCTTTGTCTTCCTGAACACGAACAGCTTGCTGAACACATAGTTCAGTATGATCACGACGACGCTGGCCACCGCCTTGGCCACAAAGCCCTCGATGCCGAACAGGGCCTGATTCAGGCCGATCTTGAACAGCAGCGTTGGAATGACGGTGTCGAACAGCCCGGTGAGCAAACGGGAGCCCACGAAGGTCGCCACCTCCCGCACCACGACCGACGGCTGCCAGGACTTGCTTTCAAACACGAACAGCTTGTTGGTGACATACGCGAAGAGCACCGAAACCACCCAGGCCACGCCGTTGCTGAACGTCATTTCCGCGTGGAACAGCTTTTGCATGGCCACATACACGACCCAGTTGACCGCGGTGGTGGCCACGCCGAAGATCACATACACGATGATCTCCCGATACTTCCTGAACAGCCTCGCCATCAATGCTCCCATCCCCCACACGATTTTCGCATATATACATTTCCATTATACCCGCCTGCGGTCCCATTGTCCAGCACGGAAGGAGCCTCAGGGTTCATCGAAGCCGGAATTTCATTAAAA
>JBGUQG010000028.1:0-2674 GCA_045130815.1 Christensenellales bacterium | reverse complement strand
CATCCCCGGCACGGTCATCAACGTGGACGGCGGCTACTTCATGCGATAGTTTTATGGTGGGGGAGCAAGCTCCCCCTCCATGACCACCCCCACCGGATTCGCCTGAAACCGCGGGGCGGTTTCCGAGCGGCGAATCCGCAAGGTCGGCATTTTTCATCGGCAAATGGGATTTGCCTGCTGAAAAATGACCTGCGATTCTGACGCGCATGTCGTCAGAATCGATTGAGATCGGAGGGAGGCCCCTCCGATACCTCCCCAAAGTCAGCGAGGGGTCAGGCCCCTTGGAGCCAAGTGAGGGATACGGAATGAAACGTGTAGTGATAACCGGCGCAGGCGTCGTCTCCCCGGTGGGCAGCGGCGTCGAGGCCTTTTTCGAGAACCTGACCGCGGGCGTTTGCGGCGTCGGGCCCATCACCCGCTTCGATACGAAGGACTACAAGGTGAAGCTGGCCGCCGAGGTCAGGGATTTTGACCCGGAGGCGGCGGGCATCGACCACGCCCAGGCCCGGCGGATGGACCTGTACGCCCAGTACGCCATGGCCGCGGCCATGCAGGCCGTGGCCGACAGCGGCATCGAGGGCAGCGTCGCGCCCGAGCGCTTCGGCGTGTACGTGGGCAGCGGCATCGGCGGCATGCAGACCTTCGTCCAGGAGACGGAGAAGCTGCTGAACCGCGGCCCCGGCCGGGTGTCGCCGTTCTTCGTGCCGATGATGATCGGCAACATGGCGGCGGGCAACATCGCCATCCGCTACAATGCCCAGGGCCCCTGCCTGCCCGTGGTGACTGCCTGCGCTACCAGCAGCCACGCCATCGGCGAGGCCTATCGGGCCATCCGCCACGGCTATGCCGACGCCATCATCGCCGGCGGCGCGGAGGCCACCATCACCCCGATGGCGGTGGCGGGCTTTTCCAACATGAAGGCCCTCAGCGAGAGCGAGGACCCCGACGCGGCCTCGCTGCCCTTTGACGCCCGGCGCGGCGGCTTCGTGATGGGCGAGGGCTCCGGCATCGTGGTGCTGGAGGAATACGAGCACGCCCTGGCGCGCGGCGCGAGGGTCTATGCCGAGGTGTGCGGCTACGGCAACACCTGCGACGCCTATCACATCACCGCTCCCCACCCGGAGGCCACCGGCGCGGCCAACGCCTTCCGGCTGGCCCTTCGGGAGGCGGGCTATGACGGCGAAAGGCTGTACGTCAACGCCCACGGCACCGGCACCTCGATGAACGACAAGGTGGAGACCCTGGCCGTCAAGAAGGCGCTGGGGGAGGAGCGAGCGCGGGAAGCGCTGATCAGCTCCACCAAGTCCATGACCGGCCACATGCTGGGCGCGGCGGGCGCGATCGAGGCCATCGCCAGCGCCATGGCGCTGAAGACCGGCACCGTGCCGCCCACGATCCATCTGAACGTGCCCGACCCGGAGTGCGATTTGAACTACGTGCCGAACCAGGCCGTGAAGGCGGACGTCGAAATGGCCCTGTCCTCGTCGCTGGGCTTTGGCGGACACAACGCGGTGATCGCGCTGAGGAGGGTTTGACATGGCCGTTGAAAGACTGAACCGCGAGCAGATCAAACAGATCCTGCCCCACCGCGACGACATGGCGCTGCTGGACGAGGCCGCGCTGCTGGAGGACGGCAGCGCCGAGGGCGTGTACCACGTGAGGGGCGACGAGTTCTTCCTGCGGGGCCACTTCCCGGGCAACCCCGTGGTGCCCGGCGTGATCCAGTGCGAGATCATCGCCCAGGCCTCCTGCATGCTGATGAAGGACGCCATCCCCGGCGGTACGCCCTACTACGCGGGCATCAACAGCGTGCGCTTCCGCCGCCCGGTGCGCCCGGGCGACACCATCACCGTGCACTCCGAATTGGTGCGCAGCAAGGGCACGCTGTATGTGGTGAAGGGCGAGGCCACCGTGGAGGGCCAGGTGTGCGCCTCCGGCGAGTTTATGTTCATGATCGCGAAATAGACGCGAGGAAGCAAAAGGCGCGGGCCGAACGGGTCCGCGCCTCTTGCTTACGGCACACTTTGCGCAAGAACGCGGCTTTTCAAATCGCTTTCGCAATTTGAAAACAGTATAAGGTGGGTTACAAAAAAGTGCGTACTTGATTTATAGGCTGCATCATAATATAATGCTACCACACGGAAAGGAGGCAACCCCCATGAAGACCAAAGACGAGTTGCCGGATTGCCCCGTTGCGACGACGGTCCAGGTCATCGGCAGCAAATGGAAGCTGTTGATCATGCGCAATCTGCTGACGCGGCCCTGGCGCTTCAACGAGCTGCAGAAGAACCTGGAGGGCATCAGCCAGAAGGTGCTGACGGACAGCCTGCGCTCCATGGAAGCGGATGGCATCATCACCCGGACGGTCTATCCCGAAGTGCCTCCCCGTGTGGAGTACGCGCTGTCGCCGCTGGGCGAAACGATGCGCCCCATACTGGATGCCATGCAGGCCTGGGGCGACGCCTTCAAGGCCGGGAAGCTGCCGGAACCGTGAAAACGGACCAAACCACACCCTCGCAAAGCGGGGGTGTTTTTCCAGTACGCCCGGCATGGGCAATAGCTTGGTGGTGAAAGTCCACTACACGCTTGGTAGTAGGAAGTGTTAGCCGAACGGCAAGGGTGTCCATCGCGAGGTGGAATCTGAAGGAAGCCGCAGGCAAAGTTCCGAGCCGAC
>JBGUQG010000027.1:0-7058 GCA_045130815.1 Christensenellales bacterium | reverse complement strand
GGCGGAAGGCGACCTCTTCCGTCACGGCTTCGCCGTGCCACCTTCCACGGGCCTACCGGCCCCATCTCGCTGAAAACTCTCCACTGGAGAGTTTTCCGGGCGCTCGATGCCCCTAAAGGGGAAGGCTATGCCGCCCCAGCTATTCCTGTTCCCTGCTCCCTGCTTCCTGTTCCCTCAATCCCGTCTCTTCTTCGATGAGCTCCAACAGCTTGTCCTTGCCGGTGCCGTCCTTGCTGGAATGGATCATGACCTCCCAAGGCTGAACGCCCAGGGTGCGGCAGATCACGGGGATGCTGCGGCCCCGCTGGGCCTTGGACAGCTTGTCCGCCTTGGTGGCCACCACCGTGAACGGTATGTCGTAGTGCCGCAGGTATTCCACCATCAGCTGGTCGTCCTCGGTGGGGGCGTGGCGGATGTCCACCAGCTGGAGCACCCGCTTCAGGTGCTCCGAGCCCTTCAGGTAGCCCTCGATCATCTCGGCCCACTTCTGCTTCTCCTGCTTCGGGGCCTTGGCGAAGCCGTAGCCCGGCAGGTCCACCAGGAAGAAGGCCTCGTTGATCAGATACAGGTTCACCAGGCGGGTCTTGCCCGGCTCCGACGAGGTCCTGGCCAGGTGGGAGTTGCCGGTCAAATTGTTGATCAGCGAGGACTTGCCCACGTTGCTCTTGCCCACCATGGCGATCTCCGGCAGCCCCTGGCCGGGAAACTGGCCGAAGCCGCCGAGGGACTTCACGAATTTCGACTTCCTGATCATCATGGCATTATCCCGCCTGCTCCAGGTCGTTTTTCGCCAGCACGGCGTCCAGGGCCTGATCTACCCGATCCAGCAGCGTCACCCGGAACTTTTCCAGGATCGCGGGGTCGATCTTCTCCAGGTCCTTCTCGTTCTCCCGGGGCAGCAGGATGCTGGTGATGCCCTCGCGATAGGCGGCCAGCAGCTTTTCCTTCACGCCGCCGATGGGCAGCACCCTGCCGTGCAGCGTGATCTCGCCGGTCATGGCGAAGGCCCCGCTGGCCGGGATGCCGGTGACCGCCGACAGCAGCGCACAGCTGAGCGCCACGCCCGCCGACGGGCCGTCCTTGGGCACCGCGCCCTCGGGCACGTGGATGTGGATGTCGTGCTTGTCGAAATAGTCGGGCTCCATGCCCCACTGCTCCAGGCGCGCGCGCACCACGCTGCGGGCCAGCTCAGCCGATTCCTTCATGACGTCGCCCAGCTTGCCGGTCAGCTTCATCGCGCCCTTGCCGGGGAAGCACACGGCCTCCACAGGCATGACCTCGCCGCCCACGCTGGTCCAGGCCAGGCCGTTGACCACGCCCACCTCGGCGCGGCCCGCCACCGGCTGGCGCAGGTACCTTGGCGCGCCCAGGTAGCCCTTCAGGTCCTTGGGCTTGACGGAAACCGCCTTGTCCTCCGGGTGCTCCAGCAGGTGCAGCGTGGCCCTGCGGCACAGCTGGGCGATCTGCCGCTCCAGCGTGCGCACGCCGGACTCCCGGGTATAACCCTCGATCAGCGCCTCGATGGCCCTGTCGGTCAGCTTCAGCTGGCCTTTGCCAAGGTTGTGGGCCGCCTTCTGCTTGGGCAGCAGGTGGCGCTTGGCGATTTGCAGCTTCTCCTCGCCGGTATAGCTGGGCACCTCGATGACCTCCATGCGGTCCAGCAGCGCCGGGTCGATGGTATCCAGCGAGTTGGCGGTGGTGATGAACAGCACGTCCGAAAGGTCGAAGGGCACCTCCAGATAGTGGTCCCGGAAGGCGTTGTTCTGGGCCGGATCCAGCGCCTCCAGCATGGCGGAGGCGGGGTCGCCCCGCATGTCCCGGGACAGCTTGTCGATCTCATCCAGCAGGAACACCGGGTTCATGGTCTTGCACTGGCGGATGGCCGATATGATGCGCCCCGGCATGGCCCCCACGTAGGTCTTGCGGTGGCCGCGGATCTCCGCCTCGTCGTGCACGCCGCCCAGGGAAAGGCGGGTGAACTTGCGGTCCAGCGCCCGGGCGATCGACTGGGCGATGGAGGTCTTGCCCACGCCGGGCGGGCCCACCAGGCAGATGATGGGGCTCTTCAGCTTGTCGGAGGCCACCGAGCGCACGGCCAGGTATTCGATCAGGCGGCGCTTGACCTCCTCCATGCCGTAATGGTCGGCCTCCAGCACCTTCCGGGCCTTGGCGATGTCGATGCTGCTGGTGTCGTACACATCCCAGGGCAGCTCCAGCATGTATTCGATATAGTTTTGGCTGACGCCGCTCTCCGGCGCGTGCACGGAGCTGCGGGCCAGTCGCTTCAATTCCTTTTCCACGTGCTCACGGGCCGCCGGGGGAAGCTTGGAGGCCTGGATGCGCTTGCGCAGCTCGGTGACCTCTTCCTCCTCGTCGTCGCCCAGCTCCTCCTGGATGGCGCGGATCTGCTCCCGCAGGTAGTATTCGTGGTTGGCCTTGTCCATATACTCCTGCACGCGGGCGTGGATGCGCTCCTCCAGCTCGCCGATCTGGATCTCGTCCGCCAGCTTTTCCACCAGCAGCTGCATGCGCTGGTCGATGTCCATGGACTCCAGCAGCGCCTGCTTGTCCTCCAGGCGGGTGACGGCGTTGGAGGAGACCACGTCGCACAGCACGGCGGGGTCGCGCTCGCCGTCGATGGCGCTGAGCAGCTCCGGCATATTCACCTCCCGGGCGCGCAGGGCCTCGGCGGTCATCGTGCGGATGGCGCGCATCATGGCCCGGTGGCCGGCGTCGGTGAACAGGCAGGGCGCAAGGGAGACCTCCGCCAGCTCGGCGCGCTGCATCATGTCCTCCTCGAACACCTTCAGCAGCATGCCCCGGCCAAGGCCCTCCAGCAGCACGCGCACCGTGCCGTCCGGCAGGTGCAGCACCTGCTTGACCTCGGCCACGGTGCCCATGGTGTACAGGTCCTCAAGGCCAGGGTGCTCCACCAGGCCGTTGCGCTGGGCCACCACGAAGATCCGCTGGTCGTCGCCCTGTGCGGCGGCGCGGATCGCGGCGATGGAGCGATCCCTCGCGGCGTCGATCGTGATGACCGTATTCGGAAAGACCACCAGCCCCCGCAGCGGCAGCAGCGGCAGCCGGCCGGCCTCGATGTGGCGTTTCACCTTGCTCAATGAACGTTTCCCCCGTGTGTATTGGTATCAGATAGTATACAGGAAGGATGTTAAGAATCATAGGTTTACAGATGGTTGTTTCAGGCATAAAAGCATAATACAGGGCGGACTGCGCGTGTCCGCCCCGTATCATGCTTTGTCCAGCAGCCAGGCGATGCCCCTCGCGGTGCGCTTCTCCGGATCGTTGAAGTGGCCGCCGGGGTTCAGCTCAAAGGCCGTGGGCACGCCCATTTCCCCGTACATCGCCGCCGCGGCCCGGGTGTTCTCCTCCACCGGCTTCATCACCGGGTTGCGGGCGCGGCCCTCCCTGTCCCCCACGGAGAGGTACAGGCAGTCGGGCCTGCGGCGCCATTCGTGGGCCTGTATGTACTCCATGAAGCCCGGGTACCACAGCGACCCGGACACGCTGGCCGCCCGGGCGAAGGCGTCCGTCTCATGCAGCGCGTACAGTGAAAACAGCCCCGCCAGCGAGTATCCCGCCAGCGCGGCATACGCCGGCCTGCCGCCCAGAGCGCGCTCTATGGCGGGCAGGATCTGACCGGTCAGGCGCTTGAGATAATCGTCCGCCCGCCCGGAAAAGCCGTTTCCGCCCCGAAACGCCGCGGGGGCGGGCCAGGGCGTCAGCTCCGCGTCCCAGTCGATGTCCCCGATCACCGCCAGGGAGAAGGGCGCTTTGGTCAGCCCGCAAACCAGGTCGAACACGCTCTGTCCCTCGTTCCCCTCGCCGTTCAGCACCACCAGCGGCGCGCCGGAAACAGCTGCGGAAAACAGCCGGACGGGCTTGCCCGCCTCAATCACTTGCATGGTATCTCTCCTATCCGGTTCTCCTTCATCACGGGATAGCGCACGCCGTCAAAATAGGCGTTCAGCGCGGCGATGTGATCCTCGGCGAACAGCTCCGGGATCTCCTGCGGGGCAAAGAAGCGCAGCTCGTAGGACTCCTCGTCCACGCGGGGCTCGCCGCTGACGATGCTCGCGGTGTACATGGCGGAGATCACATGGGCGGCGTCGCCGTTGGCCCAGACCATGTCGTGGTTGTGGAAGATGCCCAGGAAGCTGTCCAGCCAGACCTCGAGGCCCGTCTCCTCGCGGATCTCCCGAAGGGCGGCGTCCTCATAGGTCTCGTTCATCTCCACCAGGCCGCCGATCAGGCCCCACTTGCCGTTGTCGGCGCGGCGCTGGAACAGTATCTTCCCGTCCCGGACGATCAGCGCCCCGGCGCAGTTCAATATGATCTTTCTGTGGCCGATCAACGGCCTGAGCTCGTGTATGTAATCCATAATAACCCCTCTGCATGGAATCGGGCGGCCATTTGGCCGCCCGGTGCGCGCTTGTTTATCACGCTTCCATTTCCTTCTTACCAGATGTCGACGGAGCCCGAGCCATCCTTCTTGACCCACCACAGCTTGTTCTGGTCCACGCGCACGAACACGGCTTCCGCGTCGGCGGGGACCTTCGCGGCGATCTCCTCGGGGGTGATGTCGCCGCCCATCGGAGACTGGATCTTGATGGTCAGCTTCGCCGCCCTGACCTTGCGCGCCGGGGTCTTTGCCTTCTCCACCACGGCCTTGGCTGCTTCCTTGACTTCCTCGGTCTTGCGGGTGCGCCTGGTCCTGGCCTTGCCGGCCTCGACCTGAGCGGCGACCTTTTTCTTCTCAACGGCGTCCTTCACGTCGCCCGCGACCGTCTTCGCGGCATTCTCCACGGCGTCCTTGGCCTTGCGGGCGGTGGCGCGGGTCTTGCGCTTGGTCTCAATGGCGACAGCCGCCGCCGTGTCGGCGACCTTGGTCTCGTCGATGATCTTCTTTCTGGGCATGCGGATCAACTCCTTGTATATTTGGTGGCATTATTATAGCATGATCACCGCCGTGCTGTAAAGGGGAAACCGGCCTTGCAAACCGGGGCCGACTGTGATAAACTTATGGCATCCTGTTTCATGCTACATCCGCAACTGACGAAAGGAACCTGCGTCATGAAGTTGAAGGAAAATGAAAAGTACATCAAATGGGGTCTCACCGGCCTCATCGTCATTGGGCTGTCCATCATGTTCGCCCACAGCGTGTTCGGCCGCACCGGCAAGCTGGGCATACTGAGCCTGCTGCTGACGATCCTGCGGCCCTTCCTGTTCGGCGGCGTCATCGCCTACCTGGTCGCGCCGCTGTCCAACTGGTTGAACCGCCGCGTCTTCGGCGGCAAGGCAGGCGGCCTGTGCGACGTATTGTCCCTGATATTTGCCATACTGATCGTGGTCGCGGTGTTCCTGCTGATCGTGCCGCAGCTGGTGACCAGCCTGGTGGAGATCGCAAAGGCCGCCCCGGGCCAGTTCAAAGTGCTGCAGCAGAATCTGATTGATTTCGTCAACGGCATCGCCGAGCGCTATCCCCAGCATACCGACCTGATCCAATCCGCAATCGACAAGTCCGACGAGTGGATCAACGACTTTGTCAAGACCAGCTTTGGCAGCGCCGAGGCCATCATGGACAAGATCAAGCCCATACTTGTCGGCTCCGCCGGCGCGGTTGGCGCGATCAAGGACCTGCTGATCGGCACGATCGTGGCGCTGTACTTCCTGTCCAAGCGGGTACAGCTGGCCGCCCAGGCCAGCATGATCGCCCGCAGCGCGCTCAAGCCCGCCTGGTATGAATGGACGGTCAACGAGGTGAAGTTCGCCGACAGGATGTTCAACGGCTTCTTCGTGGGCAAGCTCCTGGATTCCGCCATCATCGGCGCGATCTGCTTCGTGGGGTGCCTGGTGATGGGCTTCAGGAACTCGCTGCTGATCGCCGTGATCGTGGGCGTGACCAACATCATCCCCTTCTTCGGCCCCTTCATCGGCGCGATCCCCTGCACGCTGCTGCTGCTGCTGGACAACCCGATGCACGCGCTGATGTTCCTGATCTTCATCATCGTGCTGCAGCAGCTGGACGGCAACGTGATCGGCCCGAAGATCCTGGGCGATTCCACCGGCCTGTCCGCGCTGTGGGTCATGTTCGGCATACTGCTGTTCGGCGGCCTGTGGGGCATACTGGGCATGCTGGTGGGCGTGCCGCTGATGGCCGTGATCTATGACATCATGCGCCAGCTGACCTTCAAGGGCATGCGCTACAGGGGCTATGAGGCGACCATCGACGAATACAACCGGAAGTTCCATCCCCCCGTCGAGCCCAGGAAGAAGAAGTCAAAGAAATGATCCGGAATATCGTATTTGACATGGTGGGCGTGGTGATGGTCTTTGACCGGGACGGGTACTACCGACAAAGGGCCGTCTCCACCGCCGACCAGCGCCTGCTGGAGCGCGAGGTGTTCCGCTCGCTGGAGTTCGCCATGGGCGACCGCGGCGCCATTTCAGAGGAGGACGCCATCGCCTCGATCTGCGGCCGCGTGCCGGAGCGCCTGCACGGCGTGGTGGCCGATCTCATCTATCGCCGCCATGACATATTGCCTGTCCCCGGCATGCCCGCGCTGCTTTCGCGGCTGAAGGCCGCGGGCTACAGGCTGTACCTGCTGACCAATATCAGCGTAGCCATCCACCGCTTCCGCGACGCCATACCTGGCATCGCCCTGTTTGATGACACCATGGCCAGCTGCGACGTCCACCTGGTCAAGCCCGACCCGGCGATATTCCGCCTGGCCTGCGGGCGCTTCGTCATCGACCCTGCCGAGTCCGCGTTCATCGACGATTCCAGCTTCAACGCCGAAGCCGCCCGGCACGTGGGCATGCGGGCGTTCGTGTTCAACGGGGACGCGGATGAGGTACAAAAGTGGATCGCGTCGTTGGCGTGAATGCACAGGCCAGCCCCTGCGGGGTGGGTTTATCACAAAAAAAGCGCCGAACGGCGCTTTTTGATTGGAGGTGCCACCCGGATTCGGACCGGGGAATGAAGGTTTTGCAGACCTTTGCCTTACCACTTGGCTATGGCACCAAATTGCGGCGCACGC
>JBGUQG010000026.1:0-4519 GCA_045130815.1 Christensenellales bacterium | reverse complement strand
CCGCTGGAAACGGGTCACGGCGTCCACCACCGCGCGGTCGTACACGCTGTCCGGCTCGTCCTCGTACAGCTTCAGCGTGGTCAGGTTGTCCTGAAGGTTGCGCACCGCCGGGCCGCTGACGCCCTCGCTGAGGGTCACGTTCATGGCCGTGGGCGCGTCCGCGGCGTACACCTTCTGCTGGAAGTCCAGCGTGGCGATGCCGTCCACGCCCGTGTCCATCAGGTACTGGGCCATGCGCACGGCGTTGACGGTGGTGCTGTCGTACACGCCGTCCAGCTCGCCATCGTACAGGCCCAGGTCCCGCAGGCGGTATTGCAGGTTCAGCACCGCCTGGCCCTCGCTGGTGCGGCCCAGCGCGCCCTCCTCGTGGGAGATGCCCAGAAAGCTGTCGTAGGAATAGCCCTTGGAGGCGTCGAAGGATTCCTGGTACAACAGCTCCCGCAGGGGTTCCTTGCGGTCGCCGCTCTCGAAAATGCGCACGCCGGTGCCCTTCAGGCAGTTCAGCGCAATGAATTCGGCGTCCTGCCAGCGCAGCCGGATACAGCCGTGGGAGGTGGGATAGCCGAAGGTCTTCAGCGCGTCCCGGTCGATGGACTGCAGCGACTTGCGGGTATAGGGCAGCGAGTGAAACAGGATCTGCCCGCGGATGCAGGTGGCGTATTTCACATAGCGGCGGAACATGTAGATGTAGTACCAGGGCTGGCGGTCGGTGTCCCTGCCCCGGTCCGGAAGGATGAAATTCCCCTTCGGGGTGTGGTTGTTGCTGCCCGTGGAGCACAGCATCTGCCGGACGATGGAATCGTCCGTGCTGTCGTACACGGTGACGATCTGGCTGCTGATGTCCACCTCGATGTAATAGGGCATGTTGTAGCCCGCGGGGACAGCCGCCAGCGCGGGCAGCGCCCCGATCAGCAATATCAGCGCCAGTGCAAGCGCAATGATCCTTCGATAATTCATGCCTTGTTCCTCATGTTCCCTTCAGGCCGCCGCGATGGCGGCCACAGATTACTCACAAAATAGAGTATATCATAATATTGTCATTATTTCAACATATTATGTAAAATCCATGCAACATATAAACGAATATGAAAAAACCCCTCCGAAGCGGAGGGGATTACATATCCACTGTGTGAAATCAGAACTTCAGGGAGTTCAGCTTGATGCCGGGGCCCATGGTGCTGGAAATCACGGCAGAACGGATATAGGTGCCCTTGGCGGCAGCGGGCTTGGCCTTGATGATGGCCTCCATCAGGGTGCGGAGGTTCTCGACCAGCTTCTGCTCTTCAAAGGAAGCCTTGCCCACGGGGCAGTGGATGATGGCGGTCTTGTCCACGCGATACTCGACCTTACCGGCTTTGATATCGTGGATGGCCTGGGTCACATTCATGGTGACGGTGCCGGCCTTCGGGGAAGGCATCAGGCCCTTGGGGCCCAGCACGCGGCCCAGACGGCCGACCTGACCCATCATATCGGGGGTGGCCACGACCACGTCGAAGTCGAACCAGCCGCCCTGGATCTTGGCGACCATGTCCTCGGCGCCCACGTAATCCGCGCCCGCGGCCTCAGCCTCGGCGGCCTTGTCGGCCTTGCAGATCACCAGCACGCGCACGGTCTTGCCGGTGCCGTTCGGCAGAACCACGGCGCCGCGGACCTGCTGGTCGGCGTGGCGGGGATCGACGCCCAGGCGGACGGAGATCTCCACGGTCTCATCGAACTTGGCCTTGGCGGTCTGCTTGACCAGCGCGATGGCCTCCTCAGGGTCATACTGCTTGGTGCGGTCGATCAGCTTCAGGCTGTCGGAATATTTCTTACCCTTTTTCATGAATACATCCTCCTTGTGGTCAAGCGGATCTTGTGATCCTCCCACGATTCTGTTGCCTTAGTCTACCACTACAACGCCCATGGAGCGCGCGGTGCCGGCGATCATGCTCATGGCGGCTTCGATGGAAGCGGCGTTCAGATCGGGCATCTTCAGCTCGGCGATCTCCCTGACCTGGGCCTTGGTGATGTTGGCCACCTTGTCCTTGTTGGGGCGGCCGGACGCGTGCTCGATGCCGCAGGCCTTCTTGATCAGAACGGCGGCCGGGGGCGTCTTGGTGATGAAGGTGAAGGAACGATCCTGATACACGGTGATGACCACCGGGATGATCAGGCCGGCCTGCTTGGCCGTGCGATCGTTGAATTCCTTGCAGAATCCGGGGATGTTAACGCCGTGCTGACCGAGCGCGGGGCCAATGGGCGGCGCGGGCGTCGCCTTGCCGGCGGGCACCTGCAGCTTGATCAGTCCAGTAACTTTCTTTGCCATTTGGGTATCCTCCTCTACATGTATGTGGTGAAGCGGAACGCCGGCGGCGTCCCTCCCACTCCCCTGAACCCGATTGGGGGATCAGTCAGTCACAGCCCCGACCATAGCGGGGCTACGGGGTCAATCCTCGCGGACGACCTCGTCATAGGCCAGCTGCACGGTGGTCTCACGCTTGAGCATGGGCACCGTGACGGTCAGCTGCTGGGTGGCCCCGTCGATTTCCGTCACCTTGCCGGTGAAGTTCTCAAACAGGCCGGTCAGTATGCGCACCTGGTCGCCCACCTGAATGTCGATGCGCGTCTGGGGCGCCGCGTCGAAGATGCTGGCGAAATCCGTTTCCGACAGGGGGGTCGGCTTGTTGCCGGAGCCCACGAAGCCGGTCACGCCGCGGGTATTGCGCACCACGTACCACGTCTCGTTGGTCATTTCCATCTTGACGATCACGTAGCTGGGCAGCAGCTTGCGCTGCACGACGCGCCGCTTGTTGTTCTTGATTTCGACGGCCTCTTCCACCGGTATGCGCACGTCCACAATCTTGTCCTGCA
The DNA here is from genome assembly GCA_045130815.1 of Christensenellales bacterium. GTDB lineage: Bacteria > Bacillota > Clostridia > Christensenellales > Aristaeellaceae > UBA2862. Next base: position 1,669 of record JBGUQG010000026.1, on the reverse strand, counting down.
TGCCGTTGTTCTCAACGGCCTTCAGCAGGCTGTCGCGCACCTTGTTCTCATAACCGGAATAGGTATGCACAACATACCATTTGATATCCGCGTTTTCAGGCATATCCGTCTCCTCGCGATCAGCCGGTGATCAGACGGATCAGAGCGCCAGCGCCCAGATCGAACACGCCGATGATCACGCCCATGACGATCATGAATACGAATACCACGATGGAATAATTCAGCAGCTCTTTCTTGGTGGGCCAGGAGACCTTCTTCAGCTCATGGAACATGTTCTTGAAGCTGCGGCCGATGCCCTTGAAGAAATTCACCACGCGCTGACCGAAGCCGGGCTTGGTATTCTTGTTCTCTTGATTGGCCATACTTTCACATCCTTAGTCAGTGCGCCGCAACGCCTGAGCGTTACTTGGTTTCCTTGTGGCTGGTATGCTTCTTGCAGAAGCGGCAGTACTTGTTCATCTCCAGACGATCCGGATCGTTCTTCTTGTTCTTCATGGTATTGTAATTGCGCTGCTTGCACTCGCTGCACGCCAGCGTAACCTTGATTCGCTTATCCGATGCCATGCCCGACACCTCCCCATGTGATAATCCGGCGGACGCGCCCGCGGGCGATACCGCCGTTGCCCCGCGGCAAAAATGCCGTCAACAACATTAAGCCCTCATACTGGGGCAGACTGATATATTATAAAATAGCTTTGCGCCAATTGCAAGCGCCTTTGGCATCGCAGAGCAAATTTTACACAAAATTGACGGCCGTCGCTTTCCTAAAAAGACCATGCGCGCCGGGCGCATGGTCTTTGAAGGTTGCGCCTGAATTACTTGATCTCGATCTCGGCGCCGGCTTCCTCGAACTTCTTCTTGAGCTCTTCGGCAGCTTCCTTGGCAATGCCCTCGGCCAGGGTGGAGGGAGCGCCGTCCACCAGGTCCTTGGCTTCCTTCAGGCCCAGGCCGGGCTTGACTTCGCGGACGATCTTGATGACATTCAGCTTCTTGGCGCCGGCAGCCCTCAGGATCACGTCGAACTCGGTCTTCTCTTCCTCAGCCGCAGCGGCCTCGCCGCCGGCCACAGCGCCGCCCACGACCACGGGAGCCGCGGCAGACACGCCAAACTTCTCTTCCATTTCCTTGACCAGATCGGCCAGCTCCAGGATCGTCATGCTCTCGATCGCGGAGATGATATCAGCATTATTCGCCATGATTTTATCCTCCATAATTATTGATTGATTGGGTTCAGGCGGCGATCATTCCTCGCCGGCCTTCTGCTTGCGGATGGCCTCCAACGCGTACACGAACTTGGACACAGAGCTCATCATGCTGCCCATGATCTTTGCGATAAGGACCTCCCTGCTGGGGGTATTGGCAAGCGCCTGCACGCCCGCCTCGTCGAGGTAAGCGCCGTCGCACACGCCGCACTTGATCGTCATCTTCTTGCTCTTCTTCACGAACTCAGACAGGATCTTGGCGGGAGCGATGGCATCTTCGTAACCGAAGGCCACGGCGGTGGGGCCCTCCAGATGGGCCTTCATGTCATCCAGGTTCATATCCTGGATGGCCAGGTTGATCATGGTGTTCTTGAGAACCGCATACTCAACGCCGGCCTTGCGCAGCTGGTTGCGAAGCTCGGTGTCCTCCGCGACGTTCAGGCCGCGATAGTCCACCAGAACGGCGG
>JBGUQG010000025.1:0-12013 GCA_045130815.1 Christensenellales bacterium | reverse complement strand
GACCTATCCGACACAATGGCCAAGTGTCGGATAGGAACGGCAAAATTTTTTGCACTTCTATTGCTTCTTTATCACACATAAGCAAAGAGCCAGGGCATCAAGCAGCTCATGGCGGGCGGCGGCGTTGCCCTGATCGGCACCCAGCTGATCCCCCTGCTGTCCGGTCTGTTCGGATAAGCGGCACAAAACTACGGGAGGAACTGACCCATGTTTAACGCTCTCTTTGAAGAGATTGAGAAATGGATGCGCCAGCTCCTCTCCGGCATGGTCACGTCCAACCTGACCAACATGTTCACCGATGTCAACCAAAAGACCGGCGAGATCGCAAGTCAGGTTGGACAGACCCCCCAGGGCTGGAACGGCAGTATCTTTTCCATGATACGCAACCTCTCCAATTCCGTCATCATCCCCATCGCGGGCATGATCATCACGTTCATACTGTGCTATGAGCTGATCTCCATGGTCACGAGCGCCAACAACATGCACGACGTGGACACCTTCATGTTCTTCAAGTATTTCTTCAAGATGTGGGTGGCCGTGTGGATCGTGTCCCATACCTTCGATATGGTCATGGCGGTCTTTGACGTGGGGCAGCATGTGGTGAACAGCGCGGCGGGAGTGATCGGCGGCTCGACGGCGATAGACATATCCTCGCTGGTCGGGCAAATGAGCACAACGATGCAGACGATGGAGATTGGAGAGCTTGTCCTTCTGGCCCTGGAGACCCTGCTGGTGAGCTTTGGCATGAAGGTCATGTCGGTCATCATCACAGTGGTGCTGTATGGCCGCATGATCGAAATATATCTGTATTCCTCTGTCGCCGCCATCCCCTTTGCCACAATGAGCAACCGGGAGTGGGGACAGATTGGAAACAACTACCTGCGCGGACTGCTGGCGCTGGCGTTCCAGGGCTTCTTCATCATGGTGTGCGTGGCGATCTACGCCGTGCTGGTCTCCACGATGCAGATCTCCGACAACATGCACTCGGCGCTGTTCGGCATCGCGGCGTATACCGTCATGCTGTGCTTCGCGCTGCTGAAAACCGGCAGCCTGTCCAAGTCCGTGTTCAATGCGCACTGATAACTGATTCAGGATTATTCGCAGTGTGAACCTCTTTTGCCAATCCATGTTGTCAAGAAAGTCCGCAACGCAGATGATTCTGGGATCGACCACTGATGATTCGAGGAAATCCTTGTCGCCTGTGAGGAATAGGTCGGCATGGGCGTTGAGCGCCGCCCGCAGTATGGGGCGATCTTTCACATCGCGTATCTTCGCTTCGGAGGGGTTTTGTTCCTCCGGCGTGGGGACGACCTCCATGTTGCCTTGAACGATGTACAGGAACGCATCCAATTCTGTGATTCTGTTCGGGAACTTCTCATGGAATTTCCGATGCAGTTCATCGATTACATAATCGCAGACAACAGGCTCATAGGGCGGGTTGAGCGCCTTTTGCAACGCCAAAGCCGTTCTTCCCCGCGGGAAGAGTACAGCGGAAATGAAGATATTGGTATCAAGCATGATCCTCATTCTGCTGATTCCTCCCTGCGGGACTGTGTGATCCACTCGGCAACGTCATCCTCGGTAAACAGACCCGCCTTTTCCGCTTCGCCCTTCATCTGCTCCTGAAAGCGCATGAGGGCATATACGGTGGAATTGACGACGCGGACATTGTTTCCATCGACGATGAACGTGACCCGATCCCCGGTATCCACGCCAAGCGCGGCGCGCACATTTTTCGGAATAGTGACCTGTCCTTTGGCCATCACCCTCGCATCATTGACAAACGCAGGCTGAGACATAATGACACCTCCAGGTTGGAAAGTAGGGAAATAGGGATTTCCCACTTCTATTATACTCGAAAGCTGGAGAATTATCAATGGGAAAATGCCGGAGTGTCGATTGTGTTTCAAGCAAAAATAGAAAGGAGTCCGTTATGGCTTATGTCTCTGTCCCAAAAGACCTGACGAAAGTCAAGAACAAGCTGGTGTTCAACCTGACCCGGCGGCAGCTGATCTGCTTCGCCCTCGCGGCGGCGATTGGCCTGCCGTTCTACTTTCTGACACGGGAAGCTATGGGCACCACCACGTCGGCCACCTGCATGGTGCTGCTGATGCTGCCCGCGTTCCTGTTCGCCATGTATGAACGCGACGGTCTGCCGCTGGAGAAGGTGCTGATGAACCTCATTACCACGAAGTTCCTGCGGCCCGGCGTCCGCAAATACGAAATGACCAATCTCTATGAGAAGAAAAAGGCGGTGCCCGCCAGAGGCACGGCCCGGAAAGGAGCCAGGAATGTTCCGAAGAAAAAGAAGCGCTGACGCCGGCATGACCGTCCATGCGGGAATGCCGGATAGCGCCTACGAGACGGATTACGTCGATGCGCCGTCTGCGGGAAAACCTATGAGCCGCAGGGAACGTCGCGCCGCTGAAAAGGCGGCGAAGCGGGAGGCGATGGAAGCGGTGAAGCGTCAGACCGCCCGCAGGAAGGCCGCCGCCAAGCACAATGCCGCCGCTAAGAAGAAAGGCGCGAGGAACGGCACAAGGAAGCCCCAGTCGGAGGAGCAGAACAAACGGGCGATCTCCGCCCAGGCGACCATTCCCTACCGGGAGATGGGCAAGGACGGCATCTGCCGCGTCCATGACAGGCTGTATTCCAAAACGATCCGTTACCTCGATCTGAACTACCAGCTGGCGCAGCCCGACGACAAGGCGGACATCTTCGACGGCTGGTCGGAGTTTCTCAACTACTTCGACTACACCATCCATGCCCAGCTGACTTTTTCCAACCGGCACAGCATCGCGGCAGAGCTGGAGAATCTCATCAAAGTGCGTCCCCGGAATGATGGCTTCTCAGACCTGATGGAAGAATACGCCAACATCCTCCGGGAGCAGCTCCAGAAGGGCAACAACGGCCTGATCCGCACGAAGTACATCACCTATTCCATCGAGGCGGACAACTTCCGCGAGGCCAAGCCGAAGCTGGAGCGCATCGAGGCCGACATTCTCACCAATTTCAAGGTATTGGGCGTGGTGGCCTATCCGCTGACCGGCGCGGAGCGCTTGAAGCAGATGTACGAGTTCTTCAACCCGGACGCCAAAGCGCCCTTTGAGTTCAGCTACGACCTGGTGCTGAAATCGGGCATGTCCACCAAGGATTACATCGCGCCCACCAGCTTCAACTTCAAGAACCGGCGCTTCTACCGCATGGGGAACCGCTACAGCGCCGTGTCCTATCTCCAGATTCTCGCTTCTGAGCTTTCCGACAAGATGCTGGCCGAGTTTCTCGACCTGGACAGGGATATGGTCATCACCATGCATATCCAGTCCATCGAACAGAGTGCCGCCATCAAGATGGTGAAAGGCAAGGTCAGCGACATTAACAAGATGAAGATTGAGGAGCAGAAGAAGGCTGTGCGCTCCGGCTACGACATGGACATCATCCCCTCCGACCTGAACACCTATTCCGGCGAGGCCCAGCACCTGCTGGACGATCTGCAATCCCGCAACGAGCGCTTGTTCCTGGTGACGGTGCTGGTGCTGAACACCGAACGGACGCGGGAGGAGCTGGAAAACGCCGTGGGACAGGTGGACGGCGTAGCCCACCGTTACAACTGCGCGCTGCGGCGGCTCGACTGTATGCAGGAGGCGGGCATGGTCAGCAGCCTGCCCCTGGGCTGGAACCAGGTGCCCATCAAGCGGGCGCTGACCACCACCTCCACCGCCATCTTCGTGCCTTTCACGACGCAGGAGCTGTTCATCCCCGGCGAGGAATCGGTGTACTACGGCCTGAACGCCGTGTCCAACAACATGATCTATGCCGACCGAAAGCAGCTCAAGACGCCCAACGGCCTGATTCTCGGCACGCCCGGTTCTGGCAAGTCCTTCACGGCAAAGCGGGAGATCGCCCATGTGTTCTTCTTCTCGGAGGACGACGTGATCATCTGCGACCCGGAGGGCGAGTATTACCCGCTGGTGCAGGCGCTGGGCGGCCAGGTGGTGCGCATCGCCCCCAGCAGCCACGACTACATCAATCCGCTGGATTTCAACCTGGACTACTCGGATGACGAGAACCCGCTGCGCTTAAAGTCCGACTTCATCCTCTCTCTGTGCGAGCTCATCATGGGGTCGCGCAGCGGCATCGATCCGAAGGAGAAGTCCGTCATCGACAGGTGTCTTGCCATCATTTATGACAAGTACCTGCGCGACCCGCGCCCGGAGAATATCCCCATCCTGGGCGACTTGTACAACTGCCTGCTGAAGCAGCCGGAGAAGGAGGCAGCCTACATTGCCACGGCGCTGGAGATCTACGTCACCGGCAGCCTCAACGTGTTCAACCACCAGACGAACGTGGAGCTGACCAACCGAATCGTCTGCTTCGACATCAAGGATCTGGGCAAGCAGCTGAAAAAGCTGGGGATGCTGATCGTCCAGGACCAGGTGTGGAACCGCGTGACGATCAACCGCTTCTCCCATAAGGCCACCCGCTACTACATCGACGAGTTCCATCTGCTGCTGAAGGAAGAGCAGACGGCCTCCTATTCTATCGACATCTGGAAGCGGTTCAGGAAGTGGGGCGGCATCCCCACGGGTATCACGCAGAACGTGAAGGACCTGTTGGCCAGCCGGGAGATCGAGAACATCTTTGAGAACAGCGACTTCATCATCATGCTCAACCAGGCCGGCGGTGACAGGGCTATCCTCGCCAAGCAGCTGAATATCAGCCCGCGGCAGCTGTCCCACGTCACCAACTCCCAAGAAGGCGAGGGCCTGCTGTTCTACGGCAACGTTATCATCCCGTTCCGGGATCGCTTCGACAAGTCCACGCGACTGTACAGCCTGATGACCACCAAGCCGGAGGAGGTCGAGGCGCGCATGGCGAGGGAGCAGCAGGAAGATGAGCATGAGGAAGATTCTTAATGTCGGCTTGCTGCTGCTTTTCATCGTTGGGATCGCTGTCAGTGTCGTCAATCTTATCCCCTACATACGAGAAGAGGCGCAGTCGGCATCGCTGTACGCGGAGCTGGCGGCAATTCATGCCGCCGGGGATTCGCATAGCACGACAGCCGCACATGGCATTACCAGCGCAGATGTAGTTGCAGAGGATGTTCCGATGGGCAATGAAGTCCCAGATGAGGGCGGGGATATGCCTTTGGAAGAAATACCGGAGCCAACCTCCCCGCCGGTCATCCACTCCGGCTTGTTAGCGCTGCATGAAAAGAATCCCGACTGCGTAGAGTGGATCACCATTGAGGGGACGGTCATCGACTACCCCGTGATGTACCGCCCCGGCCAGAAAAATTACTATCTCCACCGCGACTTCAACGGCAACCATGCTTCTGCCGGGGCGCTGTTCATCGCGGAAAACTGCGATCCCGACGATAGCGACAATGTGATCATCTACGGGCACCACATGAACAGCGGAAAGATGTTCGCGGCACTCAACAAGTACAAGAAGCAGTCTTTCTATGAAGAACACAGCCGGATTGCCTATGAGACGCTGCATGGCTCGGAGACCTATGAGGTCATGTTCGCCTTCACCACGCCCGTTTACACCGGCCATGACTTTGAGTATTACGCCTTTTCCAAGGCGAGCAGCGCGGAGGAATTCGATGCCTTCATCAGCGCCTGCCGGGAACGGGCGCTGTACGACACGGGCCTAACGGCGCAGTACGGCGATAAGCTGCTGACGCTCTCCACCTGCGAATACTCGCAGAAAAACGGGCGCATGGTCGTGGTCGCCAGGAAAATCAACGAATGAAGGGAAGTGAAATCGCGTGGCAAAGCGCATCTACAAGGCCAAGGATAAGCTCGTCCAGCGGCGCGTTCGTGGCGCGGTGGTCGAGGAAAACGTGCGCACGAAAAAGCGGCGCAGGGTCGGCAAAAAGGATGTCGAGCCGGATGTGAACATGGCGCGAGGACCGGATGACGGCATAGATACTCTTGACGGAGTGTTAGAGGAAGGAAAGCGAGCGTCCGGCAGGACAAAAGCCGGAAAGCGGGATGTCAGCCGGTATGACCGCGACGATGAAGTGGAATCGCGTTCCCGCAGGCAAGGCAGAGTCCAACCGCGCCAGCTGGCGAGGGGGCGAGAGGCCATAGAGGAAACAAAAGAAGTTGAAAGCCTCCGGGAAACCGATGAACCGCTGGAATCACGTGTTGCCGACACAACTTCCCGCAGCCGATCCCAGCGGCGTCAGGCCGTCCGTGTTGCCGATGGTGATGCCGCTCTACCGGAGCACAGCAGCCGCTTCAAGTATCACTCGGACGATCTCCGTGATCGCTCCGCGAGGGACACGAGCGATAAGAAGCGCGAGCAGCGCAAGAACGCCAGTCGGCTTCGCTATGACGAGGAGCAGCGGCGGCTTGAGGCTGAAATCAGCGAACAGGTTGAGAGTGAATCCGAGGATACGGCTGACACCGAAACAAGGATGCGAAAGCAGCAACACGCTCTTCCTGATGACGACATGAAAGTGGAAGCTGAATCGGCAGACGGCGATAGCACTTCTCCATCGAAGGTCAAGCAGCGTCAGCGCACACAGGCCAGCGCTTTCCGAGAGGCAAAAGCCAAAGAGGAGGCCGCTGCAGAAACCTTTGAAGCACTGGCCGAGGGCGAGGCCGCCCGCACGGATAGTCTCGCCTCCGCGAAGCGCAAGAGCCGCCTTAACTTCTCGGATGAAGGCTCCGGCTTTGTTCACGGCGCGGGAAGAATCGCGAAGCGGACGGTGAAAACCGCTGTGACCCCGGCGCTGCTCTATGCCGGACAGCAGCTTCGTGAAGCCGGAGAGGAAAACGACGGCGTTCGCGCCGCCGAAGCCAGCGGTTTGGCTGCCCGCAAGACGGCGACCCTTGCCAAGTCCTCCAAGCGCTCCTCCAACCGGCGCAGCGCCAGCAAAGCGCGGACGGAATCCGTAAAGCAGGAACACGCCGCCCAGGTGGAACATCGGAAAAAGGAGCAGATCCGTGCCTTCCACAAGAAGAAGCGCCAGCGTGCCGCCATCGCCGCCAAGCGCAAGCAATCCGTAGTGTCGGCGGGCGGTTTCGTGGAATCCGCGGAAACGTCCTTCTCCATCCCGGAAAAGGCGAAGAAAGCGGCACAGTCCTTCTTTGCGGAACATAAGGGTGCGATCATCGGCGTGGCCGCCGTGGGCATCATCTTCGCCCTGATCGGCGTTTCCATGTCCAGCGTTGCTTCGCTGGTGCACGGTGGCGGCACCACGGTGATCTCCACCACCTATGTTTCCACGGACGAGGACATCTATGCCGCCGAAAACGCCTACTGCGCGCTGGAGGACGGCCTGAATACCCAGGTCTACGGCCTGCAAACGTCCCATCCCGGCTACGACGACTACGAGTACCAAATCGACGAGATCGAGCACAACCCGTATCACCTGATCTCCTATCTCCAGGTGAAATTCGGTGGCTTTACTTACAACAATGAGGTCAAGGCCGAGATCAACCGCCTGTTTCGGCAGCAGTATTCGCTCTCCCTGTCCACGGGCAGTGAGATGCGGACGCGCGTGGAGACGGTGATGGAGACGCAGGAGGTCTACGACGAGGCAACTGGCCTGACGGTTATCGAGGAGTACCCAGTGGAGCGGGAAGTGGAATACGAGCATCGGACGAAGTACGCGGTGCTGACCAATCACTACTTCGATATGGTCGCCCGCGCCAACATGAACGAGGAAGAAACCATCATCTATGACGCGCTCAACAAGACTTACGGCAACCGCCCCTATCTGTTCGATCTCTCGGCAGCCTCCGGCGTCGGCAGTTCGGGAATCCACTTCGACATTCCGCCCGAAGCCCTGTCCGACGTGAAGTTTGCCAACATGATCCGGGAGGCGGAAAAGTACCTGGGAATGCCCTATGTGTGGGGTGGCAAGAGCCCGCGCACTGGCTTCGACTGCTCCGGCTTCGTGTGCTGGGTGCTCAACCACTGCGGCAATGGCTGGAATGTCGGCACCAAGCGGGCGAAGGAGCTGTGCCGCATGTGTTCCTATGTGTCGCCCGACCAGGCCCGTCCCGGCGACCTGGTGTTCTTTGAAAAGACCTACGACACGGACGGCGCTTCCCACGTCGGCATCTATGTGGGACAGAACACCATGATCCACTGCGGCAACCCAATCAAGTACGGGCGCATCGACACCCGCTACTTCAAGGCGCACTTCCTGTGCTTCGGGCGCTTGCCCTTCTATGATAACTGAATACAGGTTTCCCTGTAAGAAAGCGAGGAAAACATGAGAATCCGAAAGCTGATGAAAACCATACCCCTCCTGCTGGGCGTGTCGGCGGTGCTGCTGGGCGCGCCGGCTTATGCCAACGTTCCCCAGGCTGCCGAGGTGGACATGGAACCCGCCGAGATCATCGAGGTTACGCCCACGCCCGGTCCCACGCCGGACGTCGCCTATGAGCCGCTGCCGGAGGTCTCACAACAGCCCTTCACCATTGCGGGCAACGGCGAGGTGCTGGACGATATTTCGGACGGCTCCAAGGAGTTCTACACCATCACCACCAGCAACAACAATTCCTTCTTCATCGTGGTGGATCGCGCCCGCGCCAGCGAGAACGTGTACATGCTGGCGAAGGTGAACGAGGATGATGTGTCCGACTTCATCGAGGGCTACACCGCGCCGACGCCCACGCCAGCGCCTACGGTGCAGATTCAGCTGCCTACGCCCGCGCCGACGCCCCAGGTCATCACCGTGGAGCCGGAGAAGAAGGAAACCAACATCAATTCCTATGCCCTGATCGGCGCGCTGGCGCTGGCGGTCATCGGCGGCGGCTGGTACTTCAAGGTGTACAAGCCCAAGCACGAGGACTATGACGATGACGACGAGGGCATGGAGTACGACGACAGCGACGAGGAGAGTGACGATTAAGCGCACCCCTCCTCTAAACGACAAGGAAGTGATCTGATTGGCGAAACTGAACAATATCCGCAACTTGGCCTATCCCGAAGCCGGGTCGGTCAGCAGTTCCCCGCAGGACTGGATGCGCTTCATGGACACCGCTTCGCGGATGTACCGATACAGCTTTCTGGAGCAGCTGCTGATCTACGCCCAGCGGCCTGAAGCCACGGCCTGCGCCACGCTGGATACGTGGAATCAGAAGGTCGGACGGTGGGTGAATCGCGGAGCGAAGGGCATCGCCCTCATAGACGACGCCACCCAGCCGGAGCGCCTGCGATATGTCTTTGACATCGCGGACACCCATGCCGTGCGCGGTGCGCCCGATCCCTATATCTGGCGGCTGGATGACCGCCACAGGGAGTGGTTCCTCGCTTACCTGTCCGGCACCTACAACCTGCCTGACGTCAGCTCCATCATGCTGGCGCTTGAAAATGTGGCCGAACAGGTGACGGACGAGTACCTGGAGGACGCGATGGATGGCATCGAACAGGAAATGAACGGCTCGCTGCTGGCGACGCTGTCGGATGAGGCGCGGAGGGAGACCTTCCGCGCTGTCTTCCGCAATTCCATCTTCTATGAGGTGGCCCGGCGCTGCGGGCTGAACCCTGAAAGCTATCTCCATGAGACCGACTTTCGGGGCATCCAGTTCTTCAACCGGCTGGGCACCCTAACGGTGCTGGGCAACGCCGTGAGCAACCTCACCGAAATCATCCTCATGGACATAGGGCGAGAGATTCGCGCCTGGGACCGGGAAAACCCCATTCAAGAAAATTTGCAGAAACCCCTTGCAAAAAATGAAAGCCCGGCGTATAATCGCTTTACCACGTTAAAGCGCGACGGTCAAGACAATGAACAACCCGAAAGAGGAGGGCAGGAGAATGGAGCTGACGTATCATCGCAAGGGAGATTACCTGTTTCCAAACCTGGTGATCGAGACGGAGAACGCGCCGCAGATCGGGAAGTACGGTATGCTGCGCAGGGCCTACCTGAAGGAGAACCGTCCGAACTGGTATCAGAGCATGCTGGCGACGGGCAAGCTGACCCGGCACCTGTCGGAAATCGACCAGCGGGCGAACGAGCGTCTGGAGCAGCTGACCGAGCAGATGGCGCAGACGGAAGGCGTGACGGAGGCTCTGAAAGAGAGCGATCCGATGGACTGGATTCAGCGGATGAACAACCTTCTCAGCCGGGCGGACGAGATCATACTGGCGGAATTGGTCTACAGCTGACCGACGAGACAACCGAACAGGATTTGAGCGCGGCAGAGGCGGGAATCGCCTCTGCCCTTTCTCTGCCTGAAATGCCCACCGTCAACCGGCAGATCCGCGCCATAGAGGAGCGCATGGCCGCGCCTTATGAGCGAGAGATCACCGTGCCGACGGAGGTGGTGGAGGAGATACTGCGCACGGGCGGCAATCGCCGGGGCAGCCAGCTGCGGCTGATCTACAACTATATGATCGAGCAGACCCCGGAGGCGGCCACAGCATATGTCAAGCGAGAATACGGAAAGGGCGGCAAGGGTTTCACCATCAACGGCACCGACTACGCTGTTTGGTTTGACGAGCTGGGATTGCAGATCGCAGTGGGCCATTCCATGCGGGAGCAGGCCATCGAAAAGGCGTTCCTGTCCTGGGACGACGTGGCGGGCAGAATCCACCAGCTTCTTCGCCAGGGCGAGTACGCGCCCCAGCCCGTGCTGGACGCGGCGCGAGGGAATGCCTTGACGGAGTATGCCAACGCCTTGGCGTTCATGGAGAGGGACATCGAAAGCGACTATAAATCCCTTCTTTTCAATGAAACAGAAATGGAGATGTTCACAGGCGGTTTTCCCGAAGAGGTGGAGAAGGTGTCCCGCTTCCTCGACCATCAGGAGAATGTGGATAGGCTGGTGTCCCGGCTCCGCGACTTTGCGGCGATCTATGCGGAGAACCGGGATGTGATGCGCTTTCACTATTACAATCCCACCCGCATGGCGGATACCTTTGAGACGTTCGCAAAACCATGGATACCCTTCCAGGCCAGGGAGGGCTTCGTGTGGGAAAACCACGGCGTTTTCATTACCCAGGACGAGATCGACGCGGAACTAGCAGGCGGCGCGAGCTACGAAAACAGCCGACTGGCTATCTACGCCCACTTTCTGTCCACCGACGACAGGAAAGCCCGCGCGGATTTCCTGAAGCATCACTATGGCGAGGGCGGTCATTCTCCCGCGCTGAACGGCAAGGATGGCGCGGATGAATCGCACGATTCCAAGGGGATACGCCTGCGCGTTGGCGGGTACATGAATCCTGCTGCGGAAGTTACCCTGTCCTGGGCGAAGGTGGCGCAGCGGATCGACTATCTCATGCAAAATGACCGCTACCTGACAGCCTCAGATCATGCTAAGATGCCAGGGTATGAGCGCGAGATCATGGCGCGGCGCATCCGCAGCTTCTATTACCGCATGCCGGTGGACATCCCGCGTCCTGCCGGCGCTGACCTGATTGCCGTCGAGGACAGGCAGCTCCTCGCGGATGCCCTGATGATGACCGATACCGCCGTGGAGCTGGTCAATCAGATGGACGACGCGATGGCGGCGCTGCCCTCCGAAAATGAACATTATCAGGAATGTACTGAGATACTGCTCCAGGTGCATGACTACATCGACGGCACCTACACCATCTTCCCGGAGCCACCGTGGAAGAAGGAACCGACAGCGCAGAATCAGCAGATGTCCATGTTCAGTCTGTTGGAGCAGCGTGGTGGGAGTGAGCAAGAAATGGATGAAGATGAGCCGGAGGAAGAAATCGAGGAACCCGTGCCAGATGTGGAAGCCGAACCGGAAGAAGCCTCAGAATCAGCAGCCGAGTTGGAAGAAACGGAGGAAGCAATCGCACCCGTTTCCGACGATCCTGACAGGCTGACCGACGTGGAATATGCCGAGTACAACACCCTCAAAGCGCAGTACCCCGATTCGCTCATCGGCTTTGAGCGCAATGGCTTCTTTGAATTCTTCGGAGAGGATGCCCGGCGCGTCGCGGAGATAAGCGGTTCCCTGCTCATCGAGCGCGAGACCCCGGAGGGAACGGTGCAGGCGACGGGTTTTGCCGCGGATCAGTGGCAGTC
>JBGUQG010000024.1:0-8074 GCA_045130815.1 Christensenellales bacterium | reverse complement strand
AACGGCGAGCCCATCTACGAGACCAAGGCCTGGCGCGCCTTCGGCGAGGGCCCCACCCAGGTAGTGGAGGGCATGTTCTCCGACGGCGAGAAGAAGGCCTTCACCAGCGCGGACTTCCGCTTCACCACAAAGGGCGGCGCGCTGTACGCCATCGCCATGAAGCCCTCCGACGACGGCGACTACTGCGTCAGGGCGCTGGCCCAGGCCCCCGTCGAGGCGGCCAAGCGCTTCCACGGCATCGTCAAGGGCGTCCGCGTGCTCGGCCAGGAGGGCCCGGTGGAATGGAAGCGCGACGCGGACGGCCTGCACATCCACACCGACTGGCGCATGGGCGATATGCCCGTGACCTTCAGGGTGGAGCTGGATTAAGGTATTTGGAGAAGGTGAATTGATGGACAAGCTCAGCCTCGCGGGGCTGCTGGACGAGGACAGGGAGATGGTGCTGGCAAACATCGCCAGGGACCGTTCGCTGCCCTCGGTCCAAGCCGCGCTTGAGAAGGAAATCGACCGGGTGATGTACCGGTTTGTCGAAGCCTGCGACGACGTGGCGACGCGCGACAGCGCCCAGCACATCCTGCAGGCCATGAAGGACACGCTGCCGCTGATGGACGCGGTGGGCGAGGCCAGGGAGTGGAAGCAGACCTACGAGGCCCCCGGCGGGAAGGGAAAGCTGCGGCTGGGCGGCCTGACGGCGGCGGGGCTGCTGATCGGAGCGGCGCTGGTGCTGGCGTCGATGGCGGGCGTGCTGATCGCCGGAAAGCTCACCGGCGCGCTGACGCTTTTGAAGGCGCTGCTGCCGGCGATCCTGGGCTGCGCGGCGCTGTTCGCCTCCGGCATACGGGCGGCGAAGCCGAAGAAGCAGAAGGGCGAGGCCGCCGGGCTCCCCGCGACGCGCACGGAATTCCTGGCGGACGGTGAAAAGGCCTGGCACTGCCTGCGTGGCGCGATGCTGCTGGCGGACGGCCAGCTGGACCGCATTCGCCAGCAGAACGCCGCCGCCGGGCAAAAGGCGGCGTCCGAGGCCGCGGGCGGACCGCTGCCCGGCGCGGCGCTGGAGCTGCTGTCTGAACTGCTGGAAGCGGCCTATGCCGCCGGAAAGGACGGTGGCGAGCAGGCCGACGCGATCCGCTTCTACCTGCACAAATCGCGGGTGGAGGTCGTGGACTACGCCCCGGGCAAGGAAAACTGGTTTGAGTTCCTGCCCGCCGGCGGCGAGGGCACGATCCGGCCCGCGCTGGTCTGCGAGGGCAAGCTGGTCAAAAAGGGACTGGCCTCGAGAGCATGACAACCGACCGGAGTCGGAATCTACGAACCGGAGTCGGCGAGGGGAATTGCGATGAACAGATACTATGGCTTTGACCTGGGCGACGCGGAGAGCGCCATCTCCCGTCTGGGGAAGGACGACGCCGGTGCGCCGGAGGTATTGACGGTGCGGGAGGCCAAGAGCTTCGTCACCGCCTACGCCCAGCTGACCGGCGGCGAGCTGTTGATCGGCGAGAGCGCCTGCTATGATACCAATGCCGTCAGGCGCAGCCTGCGCTTCAAGAGCCTGTTTTTGACCGACCCGCAGAGCGAGAAGGACGTGCGCCGCTTCGCCGCGGGGGTGCTGGGCGAGCTTTACGCTGACGGGAGCTTGGTGCAGAACGAGGACTGCTGCTTTTACATCGGCTGTCCCGCGGGCTGGGACCAGGCGGCGCGGGAGCGCTATCGCCGCATCTTCGAGGATGTTGGCTATCCGCCGGCGCGGATCGTTTCGGAATCCAGGGCGGCGCTGATCAGCGCTTGCCAGAGCAAGCACTTCCAGGTGGGCTATGACATCATGTCCAAGCCGGTGCTGGTGGTGGACATCGGGTCCAGCACCACCGACTTCGCCTTCATCATGGGCGGGCACGAGGTGGAGCTGCAGACCGCGGGCGAGGTGCGCCTGGGCGGCGGCATCATGGACGAGCTGCTGCTGGAGGAATCCATCCGCCTCAGTGAGGACAGCGCGGCGGTGAGAAGGGCGCTGGAGCAGAGCCCGCCCTGGCACAGCTATTGCGAGTTTGCCGCCCGGCGGCTGAAGGAGCAGTACTTTTCCGACGAGGAATACTGGCGGGAGAACGACTGCCGCAAGACGGTGCGCATCCTGGCGGGCGAGGGCGCGAAGCTGACCCTGCGGATGAACGCGAGGATCGCTGACCGCATACTGAACCAGGGCGCGGACCAACTGGGCGGCGCTTCCTTCAGGGACGCCTTCTGCGACAGCCTGCGCCAGCTGCGGACCAAGCTTAGCGAGCACAGGCCGGAGCTGCTGTTTTTGACCGGCGGTGTTTCAAAGCTGCCCGCGATCCGCCAGTGGTGCCAGTCGGTGTTCCCGGAGGCCGTGGTGATCACCGGCGCGGAGCCGGAGTTTTCCGTGTCCCGGGGCCTGGCCTGGAGCGGCCGCATCGACGAGGAGCTTCGCCAGTTCCGCAAGGAGGTGGAGGAGCTGGTGGATTCCAGCGTCGTGGAGCGCATCGTGGGAAAGCGCATCGACGACCTGTACCGCCGGGTGGCCGATACCCTGGTGGAGCCGATACTGCGCCGGGTGGCGCTGCCGGTGTTCGACCGGTGGCGCAGCGGCGACATCGCGCGGCTTTCCGACATCGACGCGATCGTGCAACGGGAGATCGAGGCCTGGCTGCACTCCGACGAGGCGCAGGCGCTGCTGGTGAAGCCTATCACCGAATGGCTGAAGCCGGTGGCCTACGACGTGGAGGAGAGCACCATGCCCATCTGCGTGCGCCACAACGTGCCCTATCGGGCGATGAGCCTGAATTCCTATTTCTCGCTGTCGGATGTGGACATCCGCATCGACGCCCGGGAGGTGTTCGCCGTGGAGGGGCTCACCTGGCTGATCAACGCCATCATCTCCATCATCGTGGGGCTGATCTGCGGCGGCAGCGGCCTGGCCCTGGTTTCCAGCGGCGTCTCCGGCATCCTGGCGGGGGCGATACTCTCGCTGTTGATACTGTTCCTGGGCAAGGACAAGATGCAGCAGGTGTTCATGAACATGGACATTCCCAAGCCCATGCGCAAGCTGGTGCCCCGCAGCCACTTCGAGGCGCGGATCGGCCACATGACCGAGGAGGTCAAGTCCGGCTTCTACAGCAGCCTGGAAAACGAGAAGAACGGGGAGATCACAGAGCGCCTGGTCGCCGAGATCACCCAGCAGATCGAGCAGTGCCTGACCAAGATGGCGCAGATCGTCGAGATACCGCTGTAGGAGTAGGGACACTGAGCGCCCGGAAAACGGCACAGTGTGCCGTTTTCAGCGAAGTGGGGCCGGCAGGCCCAAAGCAGGAATGACGGCGCCGGCGCGCCCAAGGGGGGCTTTATCGGGAGATGACAGATATGCTGAGAATCGCCCTGCCTGTGCCGGACGATCGGGATTATCGAAACTATTTTGTCGCTCTTTCCGCTCTGGGGGCGGTGGGCGTGGCCGTGGGCGGGGACGCGGACCCGGCGGGCTTTGACGGTATGCTGCTGCCCGGGGGCGGGGACATCGATCCGGCCCGGTATCACAGGGCGAACACCGACAGCGTGGGCATTGACGAGGCGCTGGATGAGATGCAGTTCAGCGCGCTGGACGCCTTTGTGAAGGCGGAAAAACCGGTGCTGGGCATCTGCCGGGGGCACCAGCTGGTGAACGTGTACTTCGGCGGTACGCTGATCCAGCACCTGGATCAGGCCCCGGACCACAGCCGCGGAGACGGCAGCGAGGACAAGGTGCACGACACCGCGGCGGTTCCGGGCAGCGCCCTGCATCGGCTGTACGGCCCGCGCTTTGCCGTGAACAGCTCGCACCACCAGGGGGTGGACGCGGTGGGGAAGGACCTGCTGGTCATCCAGCGGGCCGATGACGGCGTGATCGAGGGCATGGCCCACGAAACCCTGCCCATACTCACCGTGCAGTGGCACCCGGAGCGCATGTGTTTCGCACTCGCCCGGAGGGATACCGTGGACGGAAGCCGGATACTTGAGCGCTTTTTGGTCATGTGCCGGGGATAGTATCCATACAATCATGAAAAGGCGGCTGCGCGTGGCAGCCGCCTTTGAAATGTGGGATCAATGGATCAGCCCTTGACCGCGCCGGCGATGAAGCTGTCCTGGATCTGCTTCGACAGGAACACATACACCAGCAGGGTCGGAATCGTGGCCAGGGACAGCGCCGCGCCGATGGGACCCCAATCGGTGGTGTACTGGCCGGAGAGGGCCTGCACGCCCACAGGCAGGGTCTTGAAGGCGTCCTTGCTGATGAACACATTGGCGAACATCAGCTCGTTCCAGCACTGCAGGAATGTGTAGATGCCCACGGTGGCCACGGCAGGAAGCATCAGCGGGGCGATGATCCGAAGGAACGTGCCCCACACGCCGCAGCCATCGATAGAGGCCGCTTCATCCAGGTCATAGGGAATGTCGACCATAAAGCCGGTGGATATCAGTATGCCCATGGACAGTGAGAACGCGGAATAGGGGATGATCACGGCCCAATAGGTGCTCAGCAGGTGCAGCTTGGACAGCGACACATAAATCGGCACCAGAGAGGCGTGAATCGGGATCGTCAGGCCCAGCATGAAGAATTTGTTCATTACTTTGCGGCCCTTCCATGCCAACCTCGTGATGGCGTAGGTAGCCATGAAGCTGGCGACCAGCGTGATCAGGATCGTAGCCGCGGCCACGATGACGCTGTTCAGGAAATACTTGTACATGTGGCCGGTATTCAGGGCCTGGGTATAGTTGGCGAAGACCCAATGACGCGGCAGGCCAGCCACGTTTTCACCGAAGATTTCGGCGTTTGTCTTCAGAGAAAAAGTCAGCATCCAATACACGGGGAACAGGCAGATCGCGGCCCACAGAATCAACCCGATATAGGACAGGACGGTGGTTGGCCGCAGGCCGCGCCTGCGCTTGACTTCCATGGGAGGATACTTTTTAGCGCTTGTCATACTCATATCACTTATCCTCCTTAAAAGCCATGTTGATCAGCAGCGCGAACGCGAAGCACAGGATGATCAGCATCACCGCGATGGTGCTGCCCATGCCGTAACGGTTGCGCTTGGAGAGCATGTTGATCATCAGCGTGCTGGGCACCTCGGTGGCGTGGAACGGGCCGCCGTTGGTCAGCACGTAGATCAGATCGAAGGACTTCAGCGAGCCGGTCACCGCAAAGATCGTGCTGACGCGCAGTATCGGCTTGATGTAGGGAATCACGATGTAGCGGTTCACTTGGCTTTCGGTGCAGCCGTCGATCATGGCGGCCTCATTCAGCTCCGGCGGTACGCCCTTGACGCCCGCGTACAACAGCAGCATGTGGTAGCCCACGTACTGCCACAAAATCGGCACAAAGCAGGCACCCAGCGCCACGGTCTTATCGCCCAGCCAGGCCCTCGTCCAGCTCTCCAGGCCCAGCGATCGCAGCAGCATGTTCAGCACGCCGTAATCGGGATTGTAGATCTTGATCCACAACTGGCCGATAACTACGGTGGAGATCAGCACAGGCATGAAGTAGATGGATAGGAACGCGCGCTCGCCGCGTATTTTCTTGCCGAGCTTCAGCGCCAGCAGCAGCGCGAAGGGAAGTTGGATGCCCACGGAGAAAAACGCCAGCAGCAGGGAATTGCCCAGCGCGGGCATGAACTTGATGGAGGAACTGGTGAACAGCTCCTTGTAGTTCCCCAAGCCAATGTACTCGGCAATCTTGCCGGGACCACCCCAGTCGAAGAAGCTGTAGTAACCCGACATGATGATCGGGGCAATCAGCACGCCGAGAAACAGGAACAGCGCTGGCAGTAGAAACAGCAGTATGTTCAGCTTGTAGGAAAGAGGTCTTTTCATGGTCGGTGCTTCCTTTCATGAAAAAGAGGGAGACGGTCCCTCTCGGGATGAGATCCCTCGCGAGACCGTCTCTCTTCGTTCGTAACCTTGTCAGTTATGCTGGATCAGCGATTACTGAAGGTCGGCAGCAAGGCCCTCGATGAAGCCCGCGCCGTCGATGCCGCCACCGTACACCTGAGCGACATACTCCAGATAGGTGTAAGCGGGATCAGCGCTCATCACGGTATCGCCGAACAGCACCATGCCTTCGGAGTTGGCGACCATGTCCGCAACCGCGGCAACCAGGGGCTTCACTTCGCTGGTGTCGTAATCCGGCGTCCAAGCGGGCAGACCGGAACCGGCCAGATAGCCGTAGTGGCAGATGGCCTTGCCCAGTTCCATGGCAGCCTGAGCAGCCAGCTCGGCGTTCTTGGAGGAGGCGGACACAGCCAGCGTATCGGACGGGCCGCCGATAACCTGGCCGTAGGTGGCCTTCTCGGAATCCAGCACGGGGAACAGCGCGACCTGGAAGTTGCCCTCCGCGTCGTTGACCTCACCGCAGTTCCAGCTGCCGTTCTGATAGAAGGCATACTTGCCGGCGATGAAGTTGGCCTTGACTTCGTCGTTGCCCAGAGCCAGACCGTTGGGGTCAAAGTAGCCCTTGTTGATCATGTCCTGGAAGGTGGAAACGGCGGTGGCGATGCCTTCGTTGTTCCAGGTATCCTGGCCCTTGAAGACGGCGTTCATGGCCTCATAGCCGATGGTCTTCTCGATGATGGGCTCCAGATACTCGGTCACGCACCAGGTGTCGTTGGCGCTGGCGGCGCAGCCGAAGGGGACGATGCCGGCGGCGACCAGGGCGTCGCAGCAGGCGGTCAGATCTTCATAGGTCTCCGGGACATGATCCCAGCCGGCCTGGGCCAGGAGGTCCATGTTGGCGAACAGTGTGACGATGTTCATGGTCAGCGGCACGCCGTACTTCTTCCCGCCGTAGGAGGCGTTCTGGGTCATGACCTCGGGCAGGCTCTCGGCGAAGGTGGGATAGATGTCATCCAGGCAGTAGACATTGCCCATGTCCACGAAGTCGCCCAGGAAGGCGCCAGCCCAGGTGAAGAAGATGTCCGGCAGGGAATCCGGATCGGCCATGGCGGTCTTGATCTTGTCCTTGTAGGAGTTGTTCTCGAAGGCTTCCCACTCGATCTTCACGTCGGGATGGGCGGCCTCATACTCGGCGATTGCAGCCTCGTAGGCAGGACGGTTCGCGTCGCTCTCGGTGGCGATGCACCACATGGTGATGGTGGTCTGCCCTTCAGCCAGCGCGGAGCACATGGACAGAACGAACAGAGCGGTCAGCACGATAGCCAACAGTTTCTTCATGGGTTCTTCCTCCTTATAATAATGTACTGTTCTATACTCAACGCGCCCCGCCCTCCGGGCCGACCGCGTCAAGAACGCCCCTCATAAGCTGCCGTTGTGACAGCCTTTCTTTTACTAATGTAATCATAACACATTTGTCGGGATTTGTAAAGGACTTGATCACGCATGAATGCTCAATGGTTGCGATTTTATGCAGTAAAGGCATCATTTCTTGCAATGAGGTCCCCGTTATCTGTGCAACGGTTGTCATGTGCCCATGAAGAAGCCCCGCCGGCGCAAGAAAGCGGGCGGGGCGGGAAGTTCTTCAAAGATACCGTATTACATCATGCTGCGGTACAGGGCCTTGATCTCCTCCACGCTGGTGTCTCGGGGGTTGCCGGGACGGCAGGCGTCGGCAAAGGCGGATTCGGACAGGAACTGCACGTCCTCCTCCTTCAGGATGCCCTTCAGGTCGGCGGGGATGCCCACGTCCTGGGAAAGCTGCTTCACGGCGGCGATGGTGGCCTTCGCGGCTTCGTCGTCGTCCATCATGTCGATGCCGGGCACGCACATGGCCTTGCCGATGGCGCGATAGCGCTTGCCGGCCACGGGGGCGTTGTACTCCAGGCCGAAGGGCAGTATGATGGCGCAGGCCACGCCGTGGGGCGTGTCATACAGGGCGGACAGGCCGTGAGCCATGCTGTGCACGATGCCCAGGCCCACGTTGGAGAAGCCCATGCCGGCGATGTACTGGCCCAGGGCCATGCCCTCGCGGCCTTCAGGGGTATTCTGCACGGCGCCGCGCAGGTTGGCGGCGATCAGGCGGATGGCCTCCAGGTGGAACATGTCGCTGATGGCGCAGGCGCCCTTGGTGATATAGCCT
>JBGUQG010000023.1:0-2446 GCA_045130815.1 Christensenellales bacterium | reverse complement strand
CGGGCTTGTTCAGTATGCTGTCCGGAATGCCGATCTTGCCGATGTCGTGCATCAGCGCGGTGCGGCGCAGGTTTTCCAGCTCTTCCGCGGAAAAGCCCATCTCCCGGGCGATCATCACCGAGTATTCGGAGACGCGCCGACTGTGCTGGCTGGTGCGCTCGTCCTTGGCGTCCACGGCGTTGGCGATGGCGATGATGGTCTCGTTGCCCATCTGGATTTGCTGGTGGGCCAGCGCCAGCTCGCGCCGCTGGATATCCAATGTGCGCTGTATTCGGGTGCGCATGACATACCAGGTGAACCAGATCACCGCCAGCATCGGCACGATGATGATGTAGATCACAAACCACCGGTTGTCGTAGATCTCCCGCGACTTGGTGATCTGGTAATCCCGCTGCACCAGTATGTTCTCGCCGCTGTTGTCGAACACAGCCAGGTGGAAGGTGTAATCGCCGGAAGCCAGGTTGGTGTAGGTGATGGTACCCAGCGCGCTCTGGGGCAGCACCGTCCAGTCGCGGTCAAAGCCCTCCAGGTAATAGCCCACGTTGGGGTCCTGTATGGTGTAGTTGATGATCTCCGGGTGCAGTTCGATCTTGTTCACGCCCCGGCCCACCTCGATGGGGCGGCCCCGCTCCAGCATCTGCGGCTCGCCGTCCAGGCGCACGCTGGCCACGGACATGCGGTAGGCGCTGGTCAGCGCGGTATATCGGGCGGCGTCGATGACGAACACGCCCCGGTCGCAGGGCAAAAACAGATCCCCCGCCGCGTTGCAGTAGTTCCAGGAGTTGGCCGTCAGCGCGCTGTTCAGGCCGCGCCGGTTGTCCAGCAGATCGAAGTAACCCAGCTCCGATCTGCCGGAGAGCAGATCGTCCCGATCCACCACGTAGATGCCGGCGCTGCTCATCACGAACAGCGTATCCTCGTCCCGTGCCCAAACGTCGTAGTTGTTGAAATAGGGGAAGTTGTCCAGCGTACGAATGGTCTCATCCTCGTCCATATAGCACAGTCCGTTGCTGGTGACGATGAACACGCCCTCGGACTTCGTGTCCTTCACCGTGCGCAGGATCACCTCGGAGCTGAGGCCGTGCTCCCGGGTGAGCATGTGGTCCACCTCGCCGTCCTTCAGCACGGCGATGCCGTCGCCGTCGGTGCCGGCCAGGATCGTGCCGTCGGCCCGCTCGGTGATGGTCAGTATCATCGAATTGATCAGGCCGTCGGCATAGCCGATGGTACGCTCGACCTTGTGATCGCGGATAAAGCTGATGCCGGTGTCGCCCGCGGCCAGGATACTGCCGTCGGAAAGCTCCGCCACCACGCGGGCGCGGTTGCCGAAGCTGCCGTTCTCGCTGTTGTACAGATGCTCGGTACCGTCCGGCTCCACCTCCAAGAGGCCGCTGCCGTAGGTGCATATCCACAGGCTGCCCGTTGAATCCGCCAGCATGCAGCGGATGCGCACGCCTTCCAGCTGTTCGGTGAGGGCGTTGTACACCTGCCGATTGCAGTGTTCATCCACCACGTCCAGGCCCTTGTCGGTGCCAAAGTAGTACTCGCCCTGCCAGAAGGTCACCGTGTTGACCACCCGGGCGGACATGCCCGCGGTGCTGTACACGTCCTTGAAGGGCGAGGGGGCCATGCGAAGCAGTCCCAGGCGCGACGACGTGAACCACAGGTTGCCCTGGTAGTCGATCAGCATGTTGTCGATGGAGTTGTTGAAATCATTGGTATTGACGTTGTGGAAGTCGTCTTCCCGGCTGATGTAGCCCACGCCGTTGTCGGCGGAGATGAACAGCTCGCCGCTGTCCAGCGGGTACAGGTCGTTCATGTTGGAAAGGCCCTCGCAGGTGCGCATTTCCAGCTGCTTGAAGCCGCCGTCCGAGATGTCGAATATGTACAGGTGATTGGTGGAGGTGCCCGCCAGCAGCCAGCCGTCCTTGTCGAAGCAGCAGCTGTTGAACAGCTCGCCGTCCGTCAGCCGCAGCGAGCTTTGGATCTGCCCGCCGCGCAGCAGAAACATGCGTCCGTCAGAGGTGATCGCGGCCACGTGGCCGTCCTCGTCGGCGGCGATCTTGTCGGCGTAGTTGATCTCCCGCAGGGTGCTGACCCGCTTCAGGCCGTTGTTCAGCGTCATAATCTGCATGCTGCCGGTAGTGCCGATATAGTAGTAGCCGTCGGAGCCCTGTATGATGCTGCGCACCGAATTGGAGGGCAGGCCCCTGGCCTGGTCCACCACGTTGACGATCTTTTCGTTGATGCAGATGGAAAGGCCGTTGTCGTTGGTGCCGATCCAGAGCCGGCCCTCCTTGTCCACGAACAGCACGTTCACGTTGCGCACGGAATCATAGCCGTCCATCCAGCGGAATTCCTGGCCGTTGTAGCGGTACAGGCCGGCATAGGTGCCGATCCACAGAATGCCATCGTTGGTTTGGGCAATGTCGTTGGCCTCGCCGCA
>JBGUQG010000022.1:0-3605 GCA_045130815.1 Christensenellales bacterium | reverse complement strand
CTGAACGCCTTCTCGTCGCTGCTGCCGGTGAAGATCCCCGCGGCGGTGCTGGTGCTGCTGTCCGGCGCGGCGGGCATACTGATCTCGATGCGCAAGGGCCGCGCGGGCTCCGGGCTCGATAAGGAGGGCGGAAGATGACGCTGCTTCGATTGATCCTGGAGTTCATGAAGACCGGCCTGTTCTCGGTGGGCGGCGGCCTGGCGACCCTGCCCTTCCTGTACGAGATGTCCGACAGGACCGGCTGGTTCTCCCACGCCGACATCGCCGACATGATCGCCGTTTCGGAGTCCACGCCGGGGGCCATCGGCATCAACATGTCCACCTACGCGGGCTTCAGGACCGCGGGCGTATTGGGCGGCATACTGGCCTCGATGGGCCTGGCCGCGCCGTCGATCATCATATCGCTGATCATCGCCCGCTTCCTGCACCGCTTCCGGGAAAACCCACTGGTGGAGGGCGCGTTCTACGGGCTGCGCCCCGCATCCATCGCCATGATCACCGCCGCCGGCCTGAACGTGGCCAAGGTGGCGCTGGTGGACCTGGACGCCTACCGGCTGAGCGGCAGCCTTGCGGACCTGTTCACCTGGAAGGCTATCGCGCTGGGCGCGTTGATCTTCATCGGCCAGCGCAGGCTGAAGTGGAGCCCGGTGATCTTCATCGCCATTTCGGCGGTGGTGGGCATTGTGCTGAAGTTCTGACAACCGACTGAAAGGAAAGAGCTATGACTGAACTCACCCCCCGCGAGATCGTTCGTGAACTGGATCGCTACATCATCGGCCAGGACGAGGCCAAGCGCGCCGTGGCCGTGGCCCTCAGAAACCGCTATCGCCGTTCCCGGCTGCCGGAGGACATCCGGGAGGAGGTCACGCCCAAGAACATACTGATGATCGGCCCCACGGGCGTGGGCAAGACGGAGATCGCCCGCAGGCTGGCCAAGCTGGTGGACGCCCCCTTCGTGAAGGTGGAGGCCACCAAGTTCACCGAGGTTGGCTATGTGGGCCGGGACGTGGAGAGCATCATCCGCGACTTAGTGGAGGCCTCCATACGCCTGGTAAAGGGCATGCACGCCGAGCGCGTGCGCATCCGCGCCGAGGCCAACGTGGAGGACCGGCTGGTGGAGCTTTTGACCCAGACGGTCAAGCGCAAGCCGGCCAACCCCATCGACATACTGCTGGGCAACAAGCCCAGGCAGCCGGAGCCCTCGCCGGAGGAGAAGAACGCGCTGGCCGTGCGCCAGGGCGACGTGCGGGAGCGCCTGCGCCGCGGCGAGCTGGAGCACGAGCTGGTGGAGGTCGAGGTGGAGGAGCGCACGCCCCAGCCGGAGATCCCCGGCATGGACATGAACATGAACGACGTGCTGGGCAACATACTGCCCAAGCGCACCAAGCTGCGCAAGGTGGAGGTGCGTGAGGCCCGGAAGATCCTGCTGGCCGAGGAGGAACAGAACCTGATCGACATGGACCAGGTGTACACCGAGGCCATCGAGCGCGCCGAGCAGCATGGCATCGTGTTCCTGGACGAGATCGACAAGGTGGCGGGCCGCAGCGGCAGCCACGGCGGCCCGGACGTCAGCCGCGAGGGCGTGCAGCGGGACATCCTGCCCATCGTGGAGGGCAGCACCGTGAACACCAAGTACGGCCCGGTGAAGACCGACCACGTGCTGTTCATCGCCGCGGGCGCGTTCCACGTGTCCAAGGTGTCGGACCTGATCCCCGAGCTCCAGGGCCGCTTCCCCGTGCGGGTGGACCTGAAGCCGCTGACCGTGCAGGACTACAAGCGCATACTCACCCAGCCGGAGAACGCCCTGATCCGCCAGTACCAGCTGCTGCTGGGCGTGGACGGCGTCAGCCTGGAATTCGACGATTCCGCCCTGTCCGAGATCGCGGAGTACGCCTGGCAGGCCAACGAATCCAGCGAGAACATCGGCGCGCGCCGCCTGCACACGCTGATGGAGCGCATACTGAACGACATCGCCTTCAACGCCGGCGGCGGCGACGCCCCCGAGATCAGCGTACAGGTGAACGCCGAATACGTCAAGGCCCAGCTGTCCGAGGACATCCACCAGAAGGATGTCAGGAAATACATACTGTAGACGGGGAAACAGGGACACCGGACGCCCGGACAAAACAAACCGGCGCGATGCATGGCATCGCGCCGGTTTGCGCTATCGTTTGTTATCAGTCGTAGATGATCTCCTTCACCGCGCCGTTGAAGTCGTACACCACGGTGGCGGTGGTCTCGCCCTCGTCGCTCTTGATGCTGCCGTACCAGCACTCGATGCCGTTCTCGGTCAGCTCCATGCTGGTCATCCAGTGGGCCGCCCTGTCGCTGCAATCGGCCTGCCACAGCACCTCGCCGTTGGCGGAGATGGCCACCGGATCGGGCCCGTAGTAACCGCCGATATACAGCGTGCCGTTGGCGTCCACCACGCGGGAGACGCTGCCGCCCAGGAAGATCTGCTCCTTGGTGATCTCCCAGCGGATCGCGCCGGTGGCGGGGTCCAGGGCGGTCAGGCCGAGCCAGTCGTCATACAGCAGCACCAGCGGCGCGGCGGCGGTGCCGCCGATCAGCGCGTCGGTCTGGGTCATTTCGGTCAGGTCGGGCGTCATGACTTCCCGCTTCCACAGCTGGTTGCCATTGGCGTCCAGGCCCACGACCATCAGGTACTCGTTGGCCGGCATGTAGATCCTGCGGCCCACCACGCGCACATCGCCCAGGTTCTGCTCCAGCACGAGGCTGTCGTCGGTATAGCCGGAGGCCTGGTTGATGTCTGCGATAGGCGCCTCCGCCACCAGCGGGCGGTCGGCGATGGGCACGTAGACCTCCTCTTCCTCCTCTTCACCGGTCTCGGGCTGCTCGACGGCGATCAGCTCCAGAAAATCATTGCGGATATAGCCGGTGACATCCTGAAAGGTCACCCGAACCCAGTCGGTGCCTTCCTCGGCCACACAGCCGGTCAGCTCGGTATCCAGCGGAACCAGCCCCAGGCTGTCCGTATCGGTGCTGGGACCTTTGCGCAGGTTCACCGCCTGCTTACACTTGATAACCTTCATGGTCATCGTCGGCTTTGGCTCCTCCGCCAGGGCAAACGCCGTCAGCAGGCAGGCCACCGCGATCAAACATGCCAGAATCCTTTTCATTGTTGAGGTATCCCCCTTGTCTTCAAGAATCGGAACGGGTAAGCCCCGTCATCCTCCTTTACAGTATAACCTCTTTCACATATGGCGTCAACGCTTAAACCTGTCGTTTCTCGTGGCGAAAATGCGACAGCGGCGGCGCGTTTGCATGGTTTTCGTCTATTTTGTCCATAATAGCGCATACATAGTATCCATGCTTCTATAAAGGATGTGACCGTATTCATGAAGGCGATCATCATGGCGGGCGGCGAAGGCACGCGCCTGAGGCCGTTGACCTGCGATTGCCCGAAGCCGATGATCCGGCTGATGAACCGCCCGGTGATGCAATACGCGCTGGCGCTGCTGAAAAAGCACGGCGTGTGCGAGGTGGCGGCCACGCTGGGCTACCTGCCCGACGCCATACGGGATCGCTTCGCCGCCGGGGACGCCTATGGCGTATCCCTGCGCTACACGGTGGAGCGCACGCCC
>JBGUQG010000021.1:0-6661 GCA_045130815.1 Christensenellales bacterium | reverse complement strand
TCCCATCCTTCTCCACGACGTCCCTGAACCTCGGCTGCATGTCCCGGAGCGCGGCCAGGTTTTTCGGCACATCCACCTTAGTGAGCTCATGGAGCATATCCATCGCGCCGAAGCCGGATTCGGGCTGGTCGTCGCAGATGGCGGACAGCACGTCGCGGCTGAACTTATAGGGCGAGGCCGTGGACAGCACCACGTTGACCCAGCCGTTGTCCTCGGCGGCCTTGAAGTCCTCCATCACGGACCAGGCCACGGCGGTGTGGGTATCCATCAGGTAGCCCTGCTCGCGCCAGACCTTGCCGATGGTCTGAAGGGCCTTCGCGTCGTCGGCGCAGCCCGCGGCGAAGTGTGCGCGCATTTCCGCCATCAGGCTCTCCGGCGCGGTGTACACGCCCTCGTTCTTCAGGTCCGCCATCAGCTTTGAAACCAGCCCGAAGTCGCCGCCGGAGGCCAAAAAGAGGTAGCGCTCCAGGTTGCTGGACACCAGGATGTCCATCGAGGGCGAGGCGGTCCTGTAGAATTCCCTGCGCTTATCGTACACGCCGGTGCCGATGAAGTCGGTCAGCACGTTGTTGGCGTTGGAGGCGCACACCAGCTTCGCCACCGGCAGGCCCATCCTGCGGGCGAACTCGCCGGCCAGTATGTCGCCGAAGTTGCCGGTGGGCACCACGAAGTTCACCGGGTCGCCCAGACGGATCTCGCCCCGGAGCACCAAATCGCAATAGGCCTTGAAGTAGTAGGCCACCTGGGGCGCGAGCCTGCCGATGTTGATGGAGTTGGCGCTGGACAGCCGCGCCCCCGCGGCCGCCGCCCAGTGGTTCTGTTCATCGTCGGCGAAGATGTTCTTCACGCCGGTCTGGGCGTCGTCGAAGTTGCCCTTCACCGCGCACACGCCCACGTTGCCGCCCGCCTGGGTGACCATCTGGGCCTTCTGCACGTCGCTGACGCCGCCGTCGGGATAGAACACCACGATCCGGGTGCCGGGCACGTCGTGGAAGCCCTCCAGCGCGGCCTTGCCGGTGTCGCCGCTGGTGGCGGTCAGGATCACGATGTCGTCGGTGACGCCCAGCTTTTCCTTCGCGGCGATGATCAGCCGGGGCAGCACCGACAGCGCCACGTCCTTGAAGGCGGAGGTGGGGCCGCGAAACAGCTCCAGCACGAAATCCTCCCCCACCTTCTCCACGGGGGTCAGGTCCTCGGTCTCGAACTTGCCCTCGTAGGCGGCCTCGATCAGCGCCCGCATCTCGTCGGGGGTGAAGTCGTTCAGTATCTTCCCGATCACCTCGGCGGAGATGGACACGGCGTCCTTGCTCAGCAGGCTGCCCACGTCCACCTGCATCCGGCTGAAATCCAGCGGCGTATACAGGCCGCCGTCCGGCGCGATGCCCTTCAGCACGGCCTGGGCGGAGGTGGCGGTGAATTTATCGGAACGGCTGCTGTAAAAATCCATAGGGTTTTCCTCGCTTCCCGTCAGAATCTGCTATTATCATAGCGTTTTTTCCGGGAAAAAGCAAGCAGGCCATGTAAAACCTGTGATTTAACACCGCAGGCTTTGACAAATCTCCCCGGTTGTGCTATAGTGTTTCCACTGCAAAAACACGTGTCTTCCTACAAAAGACACAAAGGAGTTGTTGTCCTTGAATATCGGACTGTTGGGCCTCGGCACCATCGGCTCGGGCATCTACGAGCACCTGTTGAAGCGCGATGACATCCACGTCAAGCGCATACTGGAGCTCAAGCGCCACCCGGGGCTGGAGCACCTGGAGACCTCGGACTTCGGCGAGATCCTGAACGACCCGGAGATCGACACGGTCGTCGAGCTGATCGGCGGCATGGAGCCCGCCCACACCTTCACCGTGCAGGCGCTGAAGGCGGGCAAGAACGTGGTCACCGCCAACAAGCTGATGCTCTCCCACCACATGGAGGAGCTGCTGACCCTGGCCCGGGACATGGGCGTGCAATACCGCTACGACGCCAGCGTGGGCGGCAGCATACCTTATCTGTACAACCTGATGCGCTATCGCGGCGCGGACCGGCTGGTGGCCGTGTCCGGCATCGTGAACGGCACCACGAACCTGATCCTGGATATCATGCAGACCGAGGGCAGGCCCTTTGACGAGGTGCTGGCCGACGCCCAGCGGATGGGCTACGCCGAGGCGAACCCCGCCGCGGACATCGACGGCGTCGACGCCATGTGCAAGCTGTGCATCGCCAGCGCCGTGGCCTACCAGAAATACCTGCGCCCGGAGGACATCGACACCGAGGGCATCCGGCACATCACCGCCGGGGACATCATATTGATCAGGCAGGAGGGCCGGGTGTGCCGACTGGTGGTCAGC
Organism: Christensenellales bacterium; assembly: GCA_045130815.1. GTDB lineage: Bacteria > Bacillota > Clostridia > Christensenellales > Aristaeellaceae > UBA2862. The sequence goes on along the minus strand of JBGUQG010000021.1, from coordinate 4,325 downwards.
TCCGCGCTGAACCCGGACGGCAGCGTGTCCGCGTATGTGGAGCCCACGCTGGTGGCCGCCGATTCCACCGAGGCCGCGGTGAAGCTGAACAACAACGCCATATTCGTGACCGGCGAATACTTCGGCGTGCACGCCTTCCAGGGCCAGGGCGCGGGCAAGGACCCCACCGCCTTCGCCGTGGAGCTGGGGCTGCGGGACATCCTGGCGGGCGTGTCCGAGCGCATGAGCCCCATCCCGGACGGCTACGCCGCCGTGGACAACAGCGCCGCCGCGCACCGCTATTATGTGCGCACCACGCAGAAGCTGCCGCTTCCGGCCAAGGCCGTCGGCGACGCTTATATCACCGAACCCGTCAGCGTGCGGACCATGCACGATCTGGCAAAGCAGCTGCGCGAAGCTGATCCCGAGCTGTTCTTCGCCGGCATTTCAGACTGAAATTTGGAGGTAGATTCCTATGAACAAGGTTAATGTCGCCATACTGGGCGCCACGGGCGCCGTCGGACGGGAAATGCTGAAGGTGCTCGCCGAGCGCAAATTCCCGGTGAATCACCTGAAGGCCCTGGCCAGCAGCCGCAGCGCGGGCAGCGAGCTGCCCTTCGGCAAGGGCAGCGTGGTGGTGGAGGAAGCCACCGACGCCTCCTTTGAGGGCATGGACATCGTGCTGGGCGCGGCCCAGAACCCGCTGGCGAAGCAGTTCGCTCCGGCCATCGTGAAGGCCGGCGCGGTGTTCGTGGACAATTCCAGCGCCTTCCGCATGGACGACAGCGTGCCGCTGGTGGTGCCGGAGATCAACCCGGAGGACGTAGGGAAGCACCATGGCATCATCGCCAACCCCAACTGCTCCACGATCATCACGCTGACCGCGGTGGCGGGCCTGAACAGGGTCTCCCCCATCGAAACGATGGTGGCCAGCACCTACCAGGCCGTGTCCGGCGCGGGCGCGGGCGGGCTGGCGGAGCTGGAGAACCAGGTGGCGGACTACGCCGCCGGCAAGCCGCTTCAGGCCAAGGTATTCCCCTGGCAGATCGCCTTCAACGTGATTCCCCAAATCGGCAGCGACACCGGCAACGGCTACACCACCGAGGAGATGAAGATGCAGAACGAGGGCCGCAAGATCATGCACCTGCCCCGGCTTTTGGTCACCTGCACCTGCGTGCGCGTGCCTGTGCTGCGCAGCCACTCCATCAGCGTCACCCTGCGCACCCAGCGCAAGATCAGCGTGGAGGAGGCCCGCGCCGCCATCGCCGCCGCCCCCGGCTGCCGCCTGGTGGACGACCTGGCCAACAAGGCCTATCCCATGCCGCTGGACACCAGCGACCAGGACATCGTGTTCGTGGGCCGCGTCCGCGACGACCTGACCTGCGAAAACGGCCTGAGCCTGTGGTGCTGCGGCGACCAGATCCGCAAGGGCGCGGCCACTAACGCCGTGCAGATCGCGGAGCTGCTAGTGAAATGACGCGCAAATAAAACTGCAACTTAACCCCTGCCCCATGGCAGGGGTTTTCGTTTGGCCTTATACTGTTTACACGGATACCTTCGCCCTGGATGGTTTGCGCCGCGCGCCATGTCATCCTATGCGACCTTCGCCTCCGTCAAACCCACCGAAAGGCGCAATAACATGAGTGAAAACGACATCCTGAAACCCACTGAGCAAGAGACTGACTCCGGGCTCACGAAGCAAGAGGCCGTCCCCGAGCCCGCCGGCTTTGAGGCGCTGAGCCTGATGCCCGAGCTGCAAAAGGCGGTGGAGGCCCTGGGCTTTTCCGAGCCCACCGGCATACAGCGCCAGGCGATACCGCTGCTGCGGGAAGGCGTGGACGTAATCGGTCGCAGCCAGACCGGCACCGGCAAGACCATGGCCTTCGCCATCCCGGCGGTAGAGCTGATCGACCGGGACGAGGCCGAGCCCACGGTGCAGGTGCTGATCCTGTGCCCCACCCGCGAGCTGGCCCAGCAGGGCTGCGACGAGATCAAAAAGCTGACCCGGTTCATGCTGAACGTATGGCCGGCGGAGGTGTACGGCGGCGCGGCCATGGACCGACAGATTTTCAAGCTGAAGCGTGCAAACCTGGTGATCGGCACCCCGGGCCGCGTGATGGACCACATGAGAAGGGGCACGCTGTCCCTTTCAAACGTGAAGCTGGTGGTGCTGGACGAGGCGGATGAGATGCTGTCCATGGGCTTCCGGGAGGACATCGAGACGATCCTCAGGGACGTGCCGGAGAGCCGCCAGACGGTGCTGTTCTCCGCCACGATGCCCCAGGCGATCCTGGAGCTGACGGAGCAGTTCATGCGCGACCCCCAGCTGATCGAGATCGACGCGGGCCGCGCCACGCTGGATGAGATCAAACAGCAGTTCATGGAGGTGCCCATGGGCCGCAAGCTGGACGCGCTGAACCTGCTGCTGCGCGCCACCGAGCCGGTGCGCACGATGATCTTCTGCAACACCAAGCTGATGGTGGACGAGGTGTCCGCCTATCTGAACCACAACGGCTTCACCTGCGAGGGCATCCACGGCGACATGAACCAGAGCCAGCGCACCCGGGTGATGGAGGGCTTCAAGTCCGCCCGCATACCGATCCTGGTGGCCACGGACGTGGCGGCGCGAGGCATCGACGTAAACGATATCGACTACGTGATCAACTACGACCTGCCCCAGAACAGCGAGATCTACGTGCACCGCATCGGCAGGACGGGCCGCGCCGGCAAGGCGGGCACCGCCATCACGCTGTGCAGCGGGCGTCGCCAGTTCTTCGGCATGCGGGACATCAGCCGATCCATACGCACCGTGGCCGAGGAGATCCCGATACCCACCATCGCCCAGATCCGGCTGAAGCAGGACGAAAAGAGCCTTCAAAGGGTGCGCGACGCCCTGTCCGGCGAGATTCCGATGGAATTTCAGACCATGGTCGGCAAATTGATGGCCGAGGGCCACGAGCCGGCGCTGATCGCCTCCGCCGCCATGCAGCTGTGCTTCACCCGGGACGAGGCGGGACTGGTGGACATCGAGTTCGACAGGAAAGCAGACTCCGGTCGGTTGTATAAGAAGCTGGTCATCAGCATCGGCCGCCGCCAGCGCATCGCCCCGAACCACATCGTCAGCGCCGTGGCAGGGCGGGCCAACATCCGGGGCAGCGACATCGGCAAGATCGAGATCTACGATGAAAAGACCGTGGTCGGCGTGCCCGCAGAGCGAGCCGAGGCCATCGAGCGGGCCATGCAGGGCGCGACCATCTGCGGCCAGCCGGTGCGCGTGAAGCTCAGCGAAGAGCGCGCCTCGGCCAGGCCCGCGCCTTCCGCCCGGGGACGCGAGCCCCGCAGGCCGTCCGCCGGGCGCGCTCCCGCCCAGCGCGAATCCTTCCGCAAGCCCGAAGCCCGCCCCCGGGGCCGCGTGAAGCTGTCCCCCGAGGCCAGGGCCCGCCTGCTCGACGGAGCAGACCTCGGTCGGTTCGAAATCACCGAGAAGACCCGCGCCCGCAAGCCCAGGCCGGTGAAGGGAAATCGGAAGAACATGGATCGGGGATCAAAGCGGAGGGGAAAAGGGAGCAGAGAGTAGACAGTCAGTCGAGGTGCCCATGATACGACTTGCCACATCATGCGATCTTCCCGCCGTTGCCGCGATCTACGATCGCATACACGACGCGGAGAAGGCGGGAATCCTGACCACGGGCTGGCTGCGGGGCGCGTACCCCACCGCGGCTACCGCCGGCGCGGCGCTGGCCGCGGGCGACCTGTTCGTGCTGGAGGAGGACGGCGAAGTCGTCGCCTCGGCGCGAATCAACCGGCAGCAGGTGAACGTGTACGCGCAGGTAATCTGGCGCTTCCCCGCCGCCGACGATGAAGTGATGGTGCTGCATACGCTGACGGTGGACCCGCGGAAATCGGGTCGTGGCTATGGACGGCAGTTCCTCGAATTCTATGAGGCATACGCTCTCGCCCACGGCTGCCCCGTGCTGCGCATCGACACCAATGCAAAAAACGCCGCCGCCCGGGCCATGTACGCAAAGCACGGCTACATCGAAAGCGGCGTCGTCCCCACCGTATTCAACGGCATACCGAATGTGATGCTGGTGTGTATGGAAAAACGGATAGGCAACAGGGAATAAGCGATACTGTTCCCTGTTCCCTGCTTTGGGCCTGCCGGCCCCACCGACGGGGGTCTACCGGCCCGTTCTCGCTGAAAACAGCACACTGTGCTGTTTTCCAGGCGCTCGAACCACTGAAAACAGTCCACTGGACTGTTTTCCGGGCGTTCGGTGTCCCGGTTCCCTACTTCGTCTTCTTCACCTTCGAGGCGGTCCAGGCGGAGTAATACCTCGCGCCCT
>JBGUQG010000020.1:0-5485 GCA_045130815.1 Christensenellales bacterium | reverse complement strand
CCCTCAGCTTCGATCAGACCAACCAGGCTTACGTCTACATGAAGGACGAGAGCGGCGCGCTGAACCAGGTGCAGGTGAAGACCGGCGTGTCCAACGGCAACTACATCCAGATCACCGAGGGTCTTTCCGAGGGCGACGAGGTGTACGTGGAGGCCAAGGCCACCGAGTCCACCACCGCCAGCCTGCTGTCCGGCCTGTTCGGCAGGCAGCAGTTCAACCAGCCGGCCGGCGGCATGCCCGGCGGCGGCAATTTCGAGCGCGGCAATTACAACCGGGACGGCGACACCCAGCGCGGCGAGCGCAGCCAGAACGGCCAGGGCAGCCCCCCCGGCGGCACTGGCGGTGGCGGACGATGAGCATGGGTCTTATGAGCCGCGGCGCGCAGCCGACGGAGGACGCCTTCTTCAAAATGGAGAAGATCAACAAGTTCTACCAGATGGGCGAAGAGCAGGCCCACATCCTGAAGGACATCGACCTGAGCTTGGACGAGGGCGAGTTCCTGTCGGTGCTGGGGCCCTCGGGCAGCGGCAAGTCCACGCTGATGAACATCATCGGCTGCCTGGACGTGGCCAACTCCGGCCGCTACATCCTGCGGGGCCAGCAGATCGAGGCCCTTCCCGAGGCGGAGCTGGCCCGCATCCGCAGCCGGGAGATCGGCTTCATCTTCCAGAACAGCCAGCTGCTGCCCCGGCTGACTGCCCAGAAGAACGTGGAGCTGCCCCTGATCTACGCGGGTGTCGCGCCCTCGGAGCGCAGGCGCCGGGCCCGGGAAATGCTGGAGCGCGTGGGCCTTTCCGACCGGATGGGCCACACCCCGAACCAGCTGTCCGGCGGCCAGCAGCAGCGCGTGGCCATCGCCCGGGCGCTGGTGGGCAACCCCACCCTGCTGCTGGCGGACGAGCCCACCGGCGCGCTGGACCAAAGGACGGGCCGCCAGGTGATGGCGCTGTTTCGCGAGCTGAACGACGAGGGCCGCACCATCATCATGATCACCCACGACATGAACATCGCCAAGAACGCCCGCCGGGTGGTGCACATCATCGACGGGGAGCTGACGGAAGGGGGCAATGTAAACGATGCTTAAATCGATTCGCGCCGCCTTCATCATGATCGGCGAATGCGTGCGCATGTCCCTTGCCAACATCCTGGGCAACCGCGTCCGCTCGTTTCTGACGGTGCTGGGCATACTGATCGGCGTCGCGGCGGTGATCGCGCTGATCACCACGGTCAACGGCTTTTCCGGATCGCTGTCCAGCTCGTTCAGCGCCATGGGCGCGGGCACCCTCACCGTCAGCGTCACCGGCAGCGACCTGAAATCCGGCCTGACCACCCAGGACCTCGACGCGCTTACGGAGCTTGAGGCCGTGCGTGGCGTGACCCCCAGCGTGGCGCTGAGCGCCCGTATCTCCCGGGGCGGCAGCTACAAGACCAATATCTCCGTGTCCGGCAAGAACGCCTTCTACTTCCGGCAGAACGCGGACGCCGTGACCCGGGGACGCGCCCTGAACATCACCGACGAGCAGAACACCACCTTCGTCTGCATCATCAGCCCCGACATGGTGGAGGAATTCTTCTACGGCGTGGACCCCATTGGCGAGAGCCTGTACGTGGGCGGCATCCCCTTCACGGTGGTCGGGCTGATGGACGAGGACAGCGACACCTCCATCGCCGGGCTCATGAGCGGCAGCCCGGACCTGCTGATCCCCTACACCACGGCGATGAAGCTGAACAACGCGAACGTGGTGACCTCGTTCACGGTTTACCTTGCGGACGGCTGGGATTCCGAGGCCGCCCAGGATGCCCTCGAGGCGGAGTTGGACGCCCTGTTCAGCTACGAGGAGGACTGCTATGAGATCATGAGCATGTCCAGCATCGAGGACACCATGCAGAGCATGCTGAACATGGTCAGCGCGCTGCTGGCGGGCATCGCCTCCATCGCGCTGGTGGTGGGCGGCATCGGCATCATGAACATGATGCTGACCACCGTCACCGAGCGCACCGCAGAGATCGGCCTGAAGAAGGCGCTGGGGGCCATCCCCTGGCAGATTCAGATGCAGTTTCTGATCGAATCGTTCCTGCTGTCGATCATCGGCGGCGCGCTGGGCATCGCGCTGGGCCTGATGCTGTCGCTGATCCTCTCCAGGGCGATGGGCACCGGCTTTGTGATATCGACCTTTGCCATCGCGCTGGGGGCGGGCTTCTCCGCCGCCGTGGGCATCATCTTCGGCTGGGCCCCGGCCCGGAAGGCCAGCAGGCTGAACCCCATCGACGCGCTGCGCTCCGCCTGAACCACGACCAACATTGATAAGGAGGAAACATCCATGAAGTTCCGTTCCATTCGCGCACTGACCGTCGCACTGTCCGCCGCGCTGCTGCTTATGCCCTGCGCCCTGGCCGAGACCATCACCTTCAGCGGCACCATCGAACCCGGCGAGGCCATACAGGTGTACGCCCCCATCGGCGGCACCGTGGAGAGCGTCGGAGCCGAGGTCGGCCAGAAGGTCGCCGCCGGCGACGCGCTGGTCACCCTGTCCACCAACAAGGTGTACGCCCAGGAGGCGGGCACCGTCACCGCCGTGTTCGGCCAGCCCGGCGACAGCGCCGAGACCGTGGCCCAGACCTGGGGCGCGGTGATCTCCATCGAGGGGGAGAGCGTATACAACATCTCCGCCTCCACCGACAACGCCTACAACTCCACCGCCACCAAGTTCGTGCACGTGGGCGAGGACGTATACCTGAGCTGCTATTCCGACGGCACACACACCGGCACCGGCGTCGTCACCGCCCTGGAGGGCACCGACTTTACCGTGCGGGTGCTGTCCGGCGAATTCCTGATCGGCGAGACCGTGAACGTGTACCGCGGCGACAGCGCCACGGCGGCCCAGCGCATCGGCCGGGGCACGCTGAACCGCACCACCCCCACCGCCGTCACCGGCACGGGCAGCATCGCCGCCATCTCGGTGAAGCCCGGGGACACCGTACAGCGGGGCGATCTGCTGTTTGAGACCCTGGAGGGCAGCTTTGACGGCCTGTACATGAGCGGCAATGTGATTACCGCCGGCGTGGGCGGCACCCTCGGCGCGATCAGCGCCCAGCAGGGCGGCAGCGTGCAGAAGGGCGAGGTCGTTGCCACGATCTACCCCGAGGGGGTCATGCGCGTCGTCGCCCAGATCGCGGAAGCGAACCTTGCCTCGATCGACGTGGGCGACCCGGTGAGCATCGAGCTGCTGTGGAACCAGGACGAGGAGGTTCAGTATCCCGGCACGATCTCGATGATCTCCGCCATCGCCAACGAGAGTGCCGGCGGGAACGGCGAGAGCGACGCCACCACCTATGACGTGTATATCGACTTCACCCCCGACGCCGGCACCCGCTACGGCATGACCGCCGTGGTGACCACGCTGGAGCCCCAGGCGGCGGAGGTCGAACAGGACGACGAGGTGAGCGAAGATGCGCAGGGTTAAGCGCCTGCTGATCGCCGGGCTGACCGCCGCCGCGCTGTTGACCCTCGCGGTGGCGGAGGAGCCGACTGAGGGAAGCGGGATCGAAGCCGTGGAACCGACAGCGGAACCCACGGCAGAGCCGACTGCGGAGCCGACGGCGGAACCCACGGCGGAGCCCACGCCCGAACCGACGTCGGAGCCAACGGCTGAACCCACGGCGGAACCCACGCCGGAACCGACAGAGGAGCCCACGCCGGAGCCAACGGCTGAACCGACAGAGGAGCCCACGCCGGAGCCAACCGCGGAACCCACGCCGGTGCCAACGGCTGAACCGACAGAGGAGCCCACGCCGGAACCGACGGCGGAGCCCACGCCCGAACCCACGGCGGAGCCCACGCCGGAGCCGACCGCGGAACCTACGCAAGAGCCGACGGCGGAGCCTTCCCCTTTAGGGGAAGGTGGCGAGCAAAGCGAGCCGGAAGAGGTCGTTCCCACAAACGACACGTCAAGTGGCAACCCTTCGGAAGAGGATACGACCTCTCCCGACACGGCTGACGCCGTGCCACCCTCCCCTGAAGGGGAGGGCACAGAGGAGCCCACGCCGGAGCCGACCGCGGAGCCCACGCCCGAGCCGACCGCGGAGCCCACGCCGGAGCCGACCGCGGAGCCCACCGCGACGCCCGAGGCCACGCAAGCGCCGAAGGCGGATCTGACCATCAGTATCAAGAAGCCGAAGGATCTTCCCGTGATCCAGGAGGTCTATAACATCGATACTTCACAGGTGGAGACGATCACGCTTCAGTGGTCCTGCAGCGCGCAATGCGACAGCTATGCCGTGGTGGTCAAGGGCCAGGATGGTCAGACCGTGCTGCGCAGCACCCTGGAAAAAAAGACGCTGAAGCTCTCCCTGACCGGGCTTCCGGCGGGCAGGTACACCGTGACTGTCGCCGCCGTATCGGACGGCGCGTCCGTCGCCAAGGCGAGGCTGTACTTTGAACTGACCGAAGACGGCAAGGAAGAAAACCCCGAAGATCAGCAGGAACCCGCCGAGGCGGACCCGGAGGATGCCATGCCCGGGGAGGGCGAGCTTCCGGAAGGCGAGCGCCCCTCCCGGGGCGGCGGCTCACGAAGCGGCGGCTCACGCGGGGGCAGCTCGCGCTCCGGCGGCAGCGGTCAGGGCGGCAATGCGTCCTCCGGGGAACAGAGCTTCAACGTCACACCGGGCCAGGCGCTGATCTACACCCACGCCTCCGGCGACAGGGACATGCGCCTGTACGGCACGGTGGCACTGACTTCCGATGAAGCACCGATGACGCGGCTGACCCTGGGCGGCGAGGAGCTCGACATCGCCCTGGAGAGCGGCGAAGCGTTCACCGCGGCCATCGAGGAGGATGTGCTCACCCTGTCCCCCGTCGTAAGCGGCGACGCCTGGCTGTTGAACGGCTACGCGCTGAGGACGCTGGCGGACAGCGGCATCTCCACTCTTCGCCTTAAGGTCGGCGATGAGACCGCCGAGCTTGCCACCCGCATGAGCCTCGCCGGCGACAGCTACGCCCGACTGTGCGCCGAGGGGCGGGTGTCCCGCGACTACGACTTCACGCTGCGCGCGGACGGCCTGTGGGCCTCGGTGGACGGCGAGACCTATCGCCTTACGGAGGGCGGTGAACTGATCGATGAAAATGCATAAAATAACAACGGCGCTGCTGCTGGCGCTGCTGCTGGGCGCATCCGCCTCGGCGGAGGTCTATGTCGGCGTGACCGCGGCGCTTGACACGGTGAGCGTCGTCTCGGAGGTCTCCGGCACGCTGGCCTCCACGGATGTCCTCGTTGGTCAGCGGGTGGCGGAGGGAGAGGCGCTGTTGACCCTCTCCCCCACCCGCGCCTTCGCCGCCTGGGACGGCACGGTGTCGCTGGCGGAGGCCGATCCCGGCGAGGATGTGGACGGCGCGGTGCTGCGGATCGCGCCCGTGTGGCGCTATACGATCCACTGCAGCGTCACCCAGGCCTACCAGAGCGCCGAAAGCACGCTGGTGCACGCCGGG
>JBGUQG010000019.1:0-5812 GCA_045130815.1 Christensenellales bacterium | reverse complement strand
ACGCTGGACTATCGGAAGATGTGGGACGTGTGCAACTTCGTGCGCGCGGGGCTGCCCTATATCGCCACCCACCCGGACTTCAACTGCCCCACCGAGACCGGCTTCATGCCGGACATCGGCGCGATCATGGCCTTCATCGAGGCCTCCACTGGCAGAAGGCCGGACCTGGTGGTGGGCAAGCCCAACACCGGCATCGTCGAAGCGGTATTGAAGCGCACGGGCCTGCGGCCCGACCAGCTGGCCATGGTGGGCGACAGGCTGTACACCGACATCGAGACGGGCCTGCGCAGCGGCATGCTGTCCATACTGGTGATGAGCGGCGAGACCACCGAGGCCATGCTGGCCGAATCCCATACCCGGCCGGACCTGAAGTTCGGCAGGCTTTCCGACATGATACCGTACCTGTAGGAGGATATGAATATGAGTGGCGAATACACTGAATACCGCTATGACACCCAGCTGCTGATCGAGGGCAAGGGGCTTGACGAGGATGCCATCCGCGAGCACTTCGAGACCGCCTTTGTGGGCGACTGCCTGCTGGCCGTGGGCGACGACGAGCTGATCAAGATCCACTATCACACCAACGAGCCCTGGAAGGTGCTGGAATACTGCGCCACGCTGGGCGAGATCTACGACATCGTGGTGGAGGACATGGACCGCCAGTCCCGCGGTCTGCAAGGATGAGCGCAAAGCGCCTTCGGGTGCGGCGCGCGCTGGCGGCGCTGCTGGCCATCCTTGCCATCGCCGCGCCCGGGGCACCGGCAAAGGCGGACGTGCTGCCGCTGTGGGAGGGCGAAGCCGCCCCCTATGCGCAGCAATCCCCGGAACAGGCTCAGCCCTCCCTGACCGCCTATGAGGCGGAGGGGGCGAAGATCGCCCTGGTGCTCTGTCCCGGCGGCGGCTACCTCATGAAGAGCAAGAGAGAGGGCAAGCCCGTGGCCCAGCGCATGCGCAGGGACGGCATATCCGCCTTTGTGCTGGATTACCGCATTTCCCCCTGCCACTGGCTGGCCCCGCTGGCCGACGCCCAGCGGGCCATACGGCTGGTGCGCAGCCTGGGCTATGAATACGTAGGCATCATGGGGTTTTCCGCGGGGGGCCACCTGGCCGTCACCGCAGCCACCCACTGGGACAGGGGCGACCCCGACGCGGACGATCCTTTGGAGCGCCTGTCCTGCAGGCCGGATTTCTTCGTGTCCTGCTACGCAGTGACCAGCTTTGCCCGCTATCCGCAGCAACCCAGCTGCACCAACCTGCTGGGCGACGCGGCGGAGAACGCCGAGCTGCTGCGCTTCTTCTCCGCCGAGGAAAACGCCGACGCCGACACGCCCCCCGGCTTCATATGGCACTGCGCGGGCGACACCCAGGTTTCCCCAGGGCACAGCCTGGCACTGGCCCAGGCGCTCACCGACGCGGGCGTGGACTACGAGCTGCACATCTATCCCGGCGGCAAGCACGGCGTGGCCCTGGCCGCGGACTATCTCATCGTCAAGAACTGGCCGAAGGAGTGCCTGCGCTTCATCAAGCATGTATGCGGGGGGTGATCGTATGAGCACCGAGCGCAGCGGGATCCCGCTATGGCCGGGGGCAGTCGCGCCCTACAGCGAAGTATCCCCGGACCAGCCCCAGCCCATCCTCGAGGCCTATGAGGCCGAGGGCGCGGACATCGCCGTGGTGGTGATCCCCGGCGGCGGCTACACCCACAAGGCCCCCCACGAGGGCGGGCCCGTGGCCGAGCGCTTCAACCGCAACGGCATCGCGGGCTACGTGCTGGACTACCGGGTGGCGCCCTGCCACCCGATGGCCCCGATGACCGACGCTCGGCGGGCCGTGCGCGTGGTGCGCAGCCTGGGCTATCGCCGGGTGGGCATACTGGGCTTCTCCGCGGGCGGCAACCTGGCCTGCGCCGTCGCGGTCCACTGTGACCGCGGAACCCCGGATGCCGCGGACCCGGTGGAGCGGCTGTCCTGCAGGCCCGACTTCTTCGTGCCCTGCTATCCGGTGGCCAGCTTCACCCAGTTCGCCCACCTGGGCAGCGTGAAAAGCCTGCTGGGCGAGGGCGGCATCGACCGGCACGACCTGCGCCGCTTCTTCTCCGCAGAGCTGAACGTCACCCCCGACACCCCGCCCGCCTTCATCTGGCACACCGCCAACGACGGCTCCGTGCCCGTGGAGAACAGCCTGCTGCTGGCCGCCGCGCTGTCGGGCTGCGGCGTGCCCTTCGAGCTGCACGTGTACCCCGACGGCCGCCACGGCATCGGCCTGGCGGAAGACAACCCGGAGGCGAAGGATTGGCCCGAGGCGTGCGTCCGGTTCATACGGCGCGTGTGCGGGTAGATTTTTTAACTCCCCCGCCCCTTGACAGCCGGGGCGCGGCATGCTATCATCAACCTACAGTTCAATAACAGCGATGATGGGAACAAGTAGGTCGCGTCAGTCCAATCCAGAGAGTCCCCGGCAGGTGAAAGGGGATGCGGGCGCGCGGGCGAATACATCCCGGAGCCGGCGGTTGAAACGGCAGTAGGCCGCCCGGGCGCGCCCGACACAGCGCACACGAGGCCGCGCACGCGCGGCGAACGGAAGTGGTACCGCGATTCACAGTCGCCTTCCCGGTTGGGAAGGCGGCTGTTTCATTGGGAGGAATGAGCTATGCAATTCACCGAGGAAAGATTCGCCCGACACATGCGCCCCATCAACGGCAGCGCCATCCGCGAGATCTTCAAGCTGCTGGCCAAGCCGGGGATGATCTCCTTCGCCGGAGGCAACCCCTCCAACACCGCGCTGGAGCCCCGGGTGATCTCTGACCTGGCCCGCGAGGCGCTGGAGCAGTATGGCACGACGCTGCTGCAATACGGCGCGACGGATGGCTTTGGCCCCTTCCGGGAGAGCGCCGCGGCGTTCCTGCGCGATTCGCTGGTCAACTGTGAGGCCGCGGACATATTGCCCACCCAGGGCGGTACCCAGGCCTTCGACGTGCTGCTGAAGGCGCTGGTGGACCCGGGCGACGCCGTGCTGTGCGAGAGCCCCACCTTCCTGGGCGCGATCCAGGCCATGCGGGAGTACAACGCGAAGCTGATCAGCATGCCCACCGATGAGCAGGGCGTAATCGTGGAGGCCGCGGAGGAGCTGATCAAAAAGCATCACCCGAAGCTGATGTACGTGATCCCCACCTTCCAGAACCCCACCGGCATCACGCTGTCGCTGGAGCGCCGGAAGGCGCTGGCGGCGCTGGCCTGCAAGTACGGCGTGGTCATCGCCGAGGACGACCCCTACCGCGACCTGCGCTATTCCGGCGAGGCGCTGCCCACGATACAGTCCTTCGACGAGGAGGGCTGGGTGGTGTACATGTCGTCCTTCTCCAAGTACGTGGCCCCCGGCCTGCGCGTGGGCGCGGCGGCGGTGAAGAACAAGCTGCTGCTGCGGAAGATGGTGATCGGCAAGCAGTCTGCCGACACCCACAGCCCGCTGCTGAACCAGGCCATCGTGGACGCCTACCTGCGCAAGGGCCTGATGCCGGGCCATTTGCAGCGCATCTGCGGCGATTACAAAAAGCAGCTGGAGGCCATGCTGCAGGGCTTTGCCCACTTCCCCGAGGGCACCGCGCACACCGTGCCCCAGGGCGGCTTGTTCGTATGGGCCGCGCTGCCCGAGGGCATGGACGCCATGCAGATCTTCCAGCGCGCGGTGGACAACAACGTGGCCTTCGTGCCCGGCACCCACTTCTACACCGAGGGCGGCCATATGAACACCCTGCGCCTGAACTTCTCGATGAGCGACATCCCGACGATCAACGAGGGCATGGAGCGGCTTGGGAAAGTCATCAAAGCAATATAATCTGAAAGGAACGATAGATCATGAACGCACTGGACCTTTTGAAAGAGCGCGGCTTCGTCAAGCAGATCACCTTTGAAGACGAGCTGTACAAGGCCTTTGACGAGGGCATGGTGTCCTTCTACGTGGGCTTCGACCCCACGGCGGACAGCCTGCACATCGGCCACTACATTCCGATCATGGCCATGGCGCACCTGCAGAAGGCGGGCCACAAGCCCTTTGCGCTGATGGGCGGCGGCACCGGCATGATCGGCGACCCCAGCGGCAAGAGCGACCTGCGCAAGGTGCTGACCGTGGAGGACATCGACAACAACGTGGCCCACATCAAAAAGCAGATGGAGTCCTTCCTGGACTTCGACCCCTCCAAGCCCAACTGCGCCCAGATCGTGAACAACGCCGACTGGCTGCGGGACCTGAACTACATCAGCTTCCTGCGGGATGTGGGCGCGCTGTTCTCCGTGAACCGCATGCTGACCGCCGAGTGCTACAAGCAGCGCCTGGAGCGGGGCCTCACCTTCCTGGAGTTCAACTACATGCTGATGCAGAGCTATGACTTCCTGGAGCTGAACCACCGCCACAACGTGACGCTGCAGTGCGGCGGCGACGACCAGTGGAGCAACATGCTCTCCGGCGCGGACCTGATCCGCCGCAAGGACGGCAAGCCCGCCTTCGCGCTGACCTTCCAGCTGCTGCTGACCCACGACGGCCGCAAGATGGGCAAGACCGAGAAAGGCGCGCTGTGGCTGGACCCCAACAAGTGCAGCCCCTACGATTTCTACCAGTACTGGCGCAACGTGGACGACCAGGACGTGGAGAAGTGCCTGGGCCTTCTGACCTTCCTGCCCATGGACGAGGTGCGCCGCCTGGGCGCGCTGAAGGACAGCGCCATCAACGAGGCCAAGCGCGTGCTTGCCTACGAGGTCACCAAGAACGTGCACGGCGAGGAGGAGGCCAAAAAGGCCCAGCAGGCCGCGGAGGCCCTGTTCGGCGGCGGCGCGATGTCCGGCAGCGTGCCCACCACCGAGATCGGCCCCGACGAGCTCGAGGGCGAAAACCGCCTGCTGGCCTGGGTGGCCAGGGTCGGCCTGTGCAAGAGCAACAAGGAGGCCCGCCAGACGATGACCGCCGGCGGCCTGACCGTGAACGACCAGAAGATCACCGATGTGGACTATCGCATCACCCCCGAGCTGCTGGAGGGCGAGGGCCTTCTGATCCGCAAGGGCAAGAAGAGCTATCACCGGCTGGTGGCAAAGAAATAGGACGAGGGAACAGTCAACAGGAATAGTGGCTGACGCGTTCGCCGCAGGGGCGGCGATGCGCCGCCCGCCATAGCCTTCCCCTTTGGGTGTGCGTAGCCATGCCCGTGGGCGGAAGGTGGCACGACGAAGTCGTGACGGATGAGGTCGATTTCATTCGAACATACGTGATTCGTCGTACCCGGCGAGCTGTGCATCGCCGCCCCTGCTTACAGGATCATTCATCTATTCATGCGTTCAAGATTGTGCGGTCCCGACCAATATCACGGTCAATAGCCGGGTTCAGTACAGCATACAATGAACACGATCGCAACCAATACCGGTCAAAGGCGATGATCGTTCATGGAGCAGAAGCTGCGGCGGGACCGGCGTATGGGCGGCAATCTGCGCGCGCTGAGAAAGCGCGCCGGGCTGTCGCAGGAAAAGCTGTGCGCCGAATTGCAGCGACGCGGCTGTGACATCGGCAGAACCACCTATGAAAAGTACGAGTCCGGCGAGCTCAACATCCACATCAGCGTGCTGGTTGGGCTGAAAAAGCTGTACGGCTGCGACTACAGCGATTTTTTTGAAGGGCTTGACGGTGACTGAAGCGCCCATCGGCGCTTTTTTGATGCCGCTTGAAATTGGCACTTGATTATTCCGGTTTTTGACAGCAAAAACGAGAAAAAAGCCTCAGAAGGCCCGTAAATAGGGCGTTTTGAGGCTTTTAAGAATTTACCGGATAC
>JBGUQG010000018.1:0-2817 GCA_045130815.1 Christensenellales bacterium | reverse complement strand
GACGGGCCCGTTCTCGCTGAAAACTCTCCACTGGAGAGTTTTCCGGGCGCTCGATGCCCCTAAAGGGGAAGGCTGGGGAAGGCTTTTGGAGGCGGCAGCCACCATTCCTACTCCCTACTGCCTACTCCCCGAACATCAGCTCCACCATCTTCACGGCGTATTCGTCCCAGAATTCGGTGGTATGGGCGCCGGGGGACTCGAAGTAGCGATGATCGACGCCCCGGGACTGGAGGAAGGCGTGGAAGCGTCGGTTGGGCTCAAGGAGGAAATCCTCGGTGCCGCAGGCCATCAGGATCTCCGGCATGTGTTCGCCCCGGGAGAGGATGTCGTCCACCAGCACCTCCGGATTGTTGCGGCTGGATTCCAGCTGGTCCAGGTCGCCGAAGCACTCGCGGTAGTATTCGTAGTTGGCCACCGGGTTTTCATCGGTGGGCTTCATGTGGGCGAGCTCGTAGTTGATCAGGGCGCTGGACAGCGCGGCGGCCTTGCCGAAGCGGTCCGGGTGGGCAAGCGCCGCGTGCAGCGCGCCGAAGCCGCCCATGGACAGGCCCATCACGAAGGTGTCCTCCGGGCGCTCGGCCAGGTGAAAGGTCTTGCGCACGTAGTCCACCAGCTCCACGCCCAGGTAGGCGTCGTAGCGGTGGCCGGTGGACAGGCCGTCGATCCAGAAGCCGTTTTCGCCGTTGGGCATCACGATGGCGAAGTTGTACAGCGTCGCCAGCCGCTCCGGCACCCAGTTGTCCGCCGCGCCGGTGTAGCCGTGCAGCAAAAACAGCGTCTTCATCGGCAGACCCTTGCGCTTTTGCGGCGGCTCATAGCCGTCGTTCGGGTCGTTGGGCAGCACCATGCGGAACGGCACCGGCCGGTGCAGGCAGTTGGAGAAGAATTCGACGTAAAGATGTGCCATGATGATCCTCCTTTTGATTCGGAAGCCGTCCCCAGCCCTCGCCTACAGCACGACCTCTCCCAACCGATAGCCCTCGGGCAGCGGCTCCTCCCCGAGGAATTCAAAACCCGGGTCGGACAGTATGGGCAGGAAGGCGGCGTAGGGGATGCAATCGAACTCCATGCCATAGCTGTTGGCGCCGAACCAGCCGCCCTCGTGGGCGCGCAGGTTCAGGCCCCGGGCGAACTTGGTGGCGTTGCAGCAGTCGTGCACGGCAACGGGCCACTTTTCCCGGTCGGCCGCGGCCATCAGCTTCAGCGTCAGCTCGTGGCTGGAGATGGGGGACAGGTAGCCCAGCCGGTACATGTACATGTTCTCGCCCCAGTAGTTTTCGAGATTGTTGGGGTTCAGGTGCAGCTCCGCGCAGTTCATGAAGTCCAGGCCGGTATCGAGGATATCGGCCTTCTTGCCCATGAAGGCCTCGAACAGCGCCGGGGTCATGGGCGTCTCGATGCCCACCATCGGGATGTGCCGCCTGGCCTCGCCGATGGCGTCGATCACCCGGTCCGCGCAGCCGCTGGCCCCCAGGTTGAAGCGCAGCTCATCCAGCCCCGCCTCGCCCAGCGCCCGCAGGTTGTCCGGCGTGGCCAGCGTGCCGTTGGTGTACATGTGCTGGTAGATGCCCGCCTCGCGGAAGGCGCGGATGACGGGGTAGTACTTTTCGATCTCCATGAACGGCTCCAGGTACACATAGGCGATGCCCGTGGGTCGCTTGCTGGCGGACAGCAGCAGCGGCAGGTCCTCCAGCCGGAAGCGGCTGCCGCCGATCTCCCAGTAGCCCTCGCCGATGGGCGGCTGGTCGTCCATCGCGCCGTAGTCATAGCAGAAGGGGCAGCGCAGGTTGCAGCGGTTGGTCTTGCGCACCGCGCTCAGCCCCGTGCCCGTCAGGCACGAGCGGCAGCCCTTGGGGAAGCAGGCGTCCTCGCCCACGTAGAAGCTGCGCCCGCACAGCGATTTCATGCCGGGGATCTGCGCGCGCAGGGCGTCGATGCGCGCCGCCTCCGCCACCTCGATCTGCGAAAGCGTGGCCAGCGCGATCTCCTGCTGCCTGGGCGGCAGCGGCTCGTCCTCCGGCAGCTGGGCGAAGAACTCAAACCAGGCCAGGGCGTCCTGTTTGGATATGAGCATGGGTACCTCCTTTTGGTTCAGGAGCCGTTTCCCAAACCATTTTCGATGAACAGCCCTTCGCCGTCGTCAAGGCGGAGGACCTTGCAGCCGGTCTCGCGCTCATAGGCGGCGCAGGTGGCCTCGAAATCCTGAAAGCGGGTCAGGAAGCGGCTGTAGTGGGGCAGCACCTGCGCGTCGGTGAGGGCCAGGGCGGTCAGATCGGTCAGCCCCACGGTGTTCAACTCCGGTGAGTAGCGGTTCACCAGCGCCAGCGTCGGGCCGAACACGAAGGCCGCGGCGCTCCAGCCGATCAACAGTCTGTCCCGGGCGAGGGTCAGAAGGACCCGACGGGCGTCGGCGCGGCGCAGGGCGTCCAGCAGGTAGAACGGGTTGCCGCCGATGAACTCCACCGCGTCGAAGGCCAGCAGGTCGTCGGCGGGGCGCGCGTCCACGTCGAACAGGGTCACCGCCAGGCCGAGGCTTTCCAGCTCCGCACGACAGCGGGGCACGTGCCGGTTCTTTTCCTTGTATCGGTCGTCGGCGGTCACCACCAGCGCGGCGGTCCGCTTCCCGGCGACGCAGGGCCGCACGGCCTCCAGCAGCGTGGGGCTCGACAGACCGTTGGAGCAGAGCAGCAGCATGGGGCACCTCCTTGAGATATGGGGGCGGTCCGGAACAGGGAACAGGGACACCGAGCGCCCGGAAAACGGCACAGTGCGCCGTTTTCAGCGAGGTGGGGTCGGTAGACCCAGGGAACAGGGAAC
>JBGUQG010000017.1:0-12280 GCA_045130815.1 Christensenellales bacterium | reverse complement strand
GGGGGGGCCCGCCGGCCTGAAAACACAGTAAAGGAGTCGATTCAAAATGTCTATGTTTGATTCCACCAAGGTCTTTCTGGGCATCGCCCCCATCGGCTGGTGCAACGACGACATGCCGGAGCTGGGCTCTGAAAACACCTTCCGCCAGATCGTCAGTGAGATGGCCCTGGCGGGCTTCACCGGCTGCGAGATCGGCAACAAGTATCCCTCCGACCCCAAGGAGCTGAAGTGGGAGCTGGACCTGCGCGGCATGCGCATCGCGTCCCGCTGGTTCTCCTCCTTCATCCTCACTCAGCCCATCGAGCAGGTGGAGGCCGACTTCATAAAGGAGCTGGACTTCCTTTCCGCCGTGGGCGCGAACCGCATCAACGTTTCCGAGCAGAGCTACGGCATTCAGGGCAAGCTGGACGTGCCGATCCTGGGCGACGCCAAGCACGTGATGAACGACGAGGAGTGGGATCGCTTCTGCAAGGGCCTGAACCGCCTGGGCAAGATCGCGAAGGACCGCGGCTTCAAGCTGTGCTTCCACCATCACATGGGCACCGTGGTGCAGACCGCCGAGGAGACCGACCGGATGTTGGCCAACACCGACCCCGACCTGGTGTACCTGTGCTATGACACCGGTCACTTCACCTTCGCCGGCGAGGACCCGCTGACCGTGCTGAAGAAGTACGTGGGCCGCGTGGGCCACGTGCACCTGAAGGACATGCGCGCCGACGTAGTGGCGAAGGTCAAGCCCGAGGGCTGGAGCTTCCTGCAGGCCGTGCGCAACGGCGCGTTCACCGTGCCCGGCGACGGCTGCGTGGACTATGACCCCATCATCAAGCTGCTCAGCGACGCGAAGTACGAGGGCTGGCTGCTGGTGGAGGCCGAGCAGGACCCCGCCAAGGCGAACCCGCTGGAGTACGCCATCAAGGCCCGCAAGTACATCCGCGAGCATACGGGATTGTAAGGGAACAGGATACAGGGAACAGGGAACAGGATACTGGGAACAGGAATCGCCTGGGCCCTGCTCCCAACGGAGGATGCAAAATGTACATTCAAAAGGACGTAAAGCGTGGCTACAACCCCTACATGGAGATGGGCCACACCGACTGCAACACCAACATGGACGTGGGCCTGCTGGTGCTGGAGCCGGGCGACGCCTACAGCTTTGACGAGCCAGAGAAGGAGCTGGCGCTGGATCTTTTGATCGGCAAGGTCGAGTTCGGGTACGCCGGCGAGCGCAAGGAGGCCGTCCGCCCCGACACCTTCCACTACGCCGCGTACTGCCTGCACGTGTGCAGGGGCACGAAGGTGGTCGTGAAGGCCGTGGAGCACGCGGAGCTCTATGTGCAGCTGACGGACAACGAGCGGGAATTCCCCGCCCGCCTGTACGGGCCGGAGGACATCATGGTGCAGCACGCGGGCTCCAACGGCGAGCTGATGGGCTGCATGCAGCGCGAGATCCAGACCTTCTTCGACTACGAGTCCGCGCCTTACAGCAACATGGTGCTGGGCGAGGTGCTCAACTATCCGGGCAAGTGGTCCAGCTATCCGCCGCACCACCACCCCCAGCCGGAGGTCTACTTCTACCGCTTCGACAAGCCCATGGGCTTCGGCGCGGGCTTCGCCAACGGCCAGATCTATGAGACCCACCACAACGGCTGTCTTGTGATCAACCACTCCTTCCACTCCCAGGGCGCTGCCCCGGGCTACGCCATGTGCTATATGTGGGGCATTCGGCACCTGCCCGGCGACCCCTGGCGCAAGACCCGCATCGACGACCCCGAGCACGAATGGCTGTGGAAGGCAGACGCGAACGAACACATTTTCAAAGCAAACTAAAGGAGGACGATTCCCATGAGCAAAACCCTTCGCATCGGCGTGATCGGCGCAGGCCGCATCGGCAAGCTGCACGCCAACAACCTGGCCACCCGCGTGCCCGGCGCCGAGCTGGCCGCCATCTCCGACGTGTACGAGCCCGCCGCCAAGGAGCTGGCGGAGAAGCTGGGCGTGCCGGCCTACTACAGCGATTACCACAAGATCCTGGAGGATCCCACCATCGACGCGGTGTTCATCTGCTCCTCCACCGACACCCATTCGCCCATCTCCATGGAGGCGGCGAAGGCGGGCAAGCACATCTTCTGCGAAAAGCCCATCGACCACGATATCGACAAGATCCGCCCCGTGCTGGAGGAGGTCAAGAAGGCCGGCGTCAAGTACCAGGTGGGCTTCAACCGCCGCTTTGACCGCAACTTCAAGCACGTGCGCGACGTGGTGAAGGCCGGCGGCATCGGCGATGTGCACATCGTGAAGGTCACCAGCCGCGACCCCGAGGCTCCGCCGCTTTCCTATGTGAAGGTCTCCGGCGGCATCTTCGTGGACATGACCATCCATGATTTCGACATGGTGCGCTATCTGTCCGGCAGCGAGGTCGAGGAGGTCTCCGCCTTCGGCGCCTGCCTGGTGAACCCCGAGATCGGCCAGGCCGGCGACGTGGACACCTGCATCATCACCCTGAAGTTTGCCAACGGCGCGCTGGGCGTGATCGACAACAGCCGCCAGGCCGTGTACGGCTATGACCAGCGGATCGAGGTGTTCGGCAGCAAGGGCTGCATCACCGCCGAGAACGAGACGCCCAACAACACCACGCTGTACACCGCCGACGCGGTGACCAAGGAGAAGCCCCTGTGGTTCTTCCTGGAGCGCTACAACGATGCCTTCATCGCCGAGGAGTGCTCGTTCGTGGAGGCCTGCCTGAACAATACCGACACCGCCGTGGGCGCGTTCGACGGCCTGCAGCCCGTGCTGATCGCCATCGCGGCCAAGGAGAGCTGCGAAAAGGGCGGCGTGCCGGTGAAGGTGATGAAGTAATACCGATAAGGGGGAATTTCTTATGAATAAGGCAGACAGCTATGCGCTGAAGCATTTCGCGCTGGAGATCCGCATCGCGCTGCTGGAGGAAATGAAGGCCCGCGGCTTCGGCCACATCGGCGGATCGCTGTCCGTGTGCGATCTTCTGGCCGTGCTGTACGGCAAGGTGATGAACTACAGGCCGGACGATCCCAAGTGGGCGGATCGCGACAAGCTGGTGGTCTCCAAGGGCCACGCCGGCCCGGCCGTGTACGCCACGCTGGCGCTGAAGGGCTTCTTCCCGGTGGAGGAGCTGAAGACCCTGAACCGCCCGGGCACCAACCTGCCCAGCCACTGCGACCGGAACAAGACCCCCGGCGTGGACTGCACCTGCGGTTCGCTGGGTCAGGGCACCTCTCAGGCCGTGGGCATCGCCCTGGGCGACAAGCTGAAGGGCCGCGCCAGCCGCACCTTCCTGGTGGTGGGTGACGGCGAGATCGACGAGGGCCAGTGCTGGGAGGCCGCGATGTTCACCGCCGGCAAGAAGCTGACGAGCCTCGTTTGGATCGTGGACGACAACAAGAAGCAGCTGGACGGCCCCACCGAGGAGATCATGCCCCAGTTCGATCTGCGCGCCAAGCTGGAGGCCTTTGGCTTTGAGGCGCTGCGCGTGAAGGGCAACGACGTGGAGGCGCTGTACGACGCGCTGACGAAGCAGCCCGCGGACAAGCCCATCGCCATCGTGATGGACAACATCAAGGGCAGCGGCGTCAAGGCCGTGGAGGAGACCGCCGCCAACCATTCGATGACCGTGAACGCGGAGACCTGGGACAGCTTCATTGCCGCAGTCAAGGCAGACCTTGAAGCGCTGGAAAAGGAGGGCGTCTGAAATGAAAGTGATTTATAACGGCACCCCGGATCCGCGGACCTTCAAGGACGTCTTTTCCGTGATGATCCCCAGGATGTTGGACGAGGACGAGAACCTGATCTATCTGGACGCCGACCTGATGAGCTGCCTGGGCACCGCCAAGTACGGCAAGGCCCATCCGGACCGCGCCATCAACTGCGGCATCGCCGAGGCCAACATGGTCGGCATCGCCGCGGGCCTGGCGATGGCGGGCTTCAACCCCATCTGCCACTCCTTCGGCACCTTCGCCTCCCGCCGCTGCTATGACCAGATCTTCCTGTCCGGCGGCTACGCGAAGAACCCCATCACCATGATCGGCACCGACCCCGGCGTGTGCGCGGCCATGAACGGCGGCACCCACATGCCCTTTGAGGACATGGCGCTGTATCGCGCCATCCCCGGCGCCACCGTGATCGACGTGGCCGACGCCGCCCAGCTGGAGAACGTGTTCCCCAAGCTGGTCAAGCGCGAGGGCGTGAAGTTCATCCGCGTGAACCGCAAGGCCAACACCCTGATGTACGAGGCCGGCAGCGACTTCGAGATCGGCAAGGGCGTGGTGCTGCGCGAGGGCAAGGACATCACCCTGATCTCCGCGGGCTATACCCTGGGCTGCACCATGAAGGCCGCCGAGGAGCTGGCGAAGAAGGGCATTGAGGCCACCGTGATCGACATGTTCACCGTGAAGCCCCTGGACGAGGCCCTGGTGATCGATTGCGCCAGGAAGACCGGCGCGGTGGTCACCGTGGAGAACCACAACGCCGTGGGCGGTCTGTACAGCGCCGTGGCCGATTGCCTGGCCATGAGCTGCCCGACCCCGATGGGCCGCGTGGCCATCGAGGAATCCTTCGGCGAGGTCGGCCCCGTGGACTACCTGGCCGAGCGCTTCGGTCTGACCGCCGAGCACGTGATCAGCGAGGCGGAGAAGACGCTGGCGAGGAAGTAAGAAAAACCAAATATCGAAATGGAGGATTGATTCAAATGAGCAAGAAGATTCGCGTTGGCGTGGCCGGTTACGGCACTATTGGACAGCGTCTGGCGGACGGCGTGGCCCTGCAGGGCGACATGGAGCTGGTGGGCATCGCCGACCTGGCCCCGACCCTTTCCCTTCAGGCGCTGCGTGAGCGCGACATGATCGGCGCCAACGGCGTGGAGTACAAGCTGTACCTGGTGGACGGCGCGGACAAGGCCGCCTTCGAGGCGAAGGACATCCCGGTGGCGGGCACCTTCGAAGAGCTGTGCAAGAGCGTGGACATCATGCTGGACAGCGCGCCCGGCGGCGTCGGCGCCAAGAACAAGGAAAACTACTACGACAAGTACGGCGTGAAGGCCATCTTCCAGGGCGGCGAGAAGAACTCCGTGGCGGATGTGTTCTTCCACGGCTATGCCAACTATGAAAAGGGCGTCGGCCAGAACTACCTGAAGCTGACCAGCTGCAACACCACCGGCCTGATCCGCTCCGTGGACGCGCTGGATCGCGCCTATGGCATCGAGAAGGTGGCCATCACCATCATCCGCCGCGTGGCCGACCCGGGCGATTATCATCGCGGACTGACCAACGCGCTGCAGATCGACAAGGCGCCCAGCCACCAGGCCGTGGACCTGATGACCATCATGCCCCATGTGCACGCCACCGGCATCCTGGTGCACACCCCCGTGACCCATGGCCACATCATCACCGTGCTGGCCAGCGGCAAGGACGGCAAGAAGATCACCAAGGAGATGGCGCTGGAAGCCTTCCAGAAGCATCCCCGCATCCGCGTGGTCTCCATCGACGAGGGCTTCAAGGGCAACGCCAGCCTGTTCAAGTACGCCCGCGACCTGGGCAACCGCCGCGGCGACATGTATGAGATCGGCCTGTGGGAGGACAGCATCGTGGAGTCCGGCAACGACATCATGTATGCCATCAATATTCCCCAGGAGAGCGTGACCATCCCCGAGACCATGGACGCCATCCGCGCCAGCATGAAGATGCAGCTGACCCGCGAGGAAGGCACCGCCGAGACCAACAAGTATCTGGGCATCGGTAAGTTCAAGAAGTAACGCACGCATTTTGGAGGGGGAATCCTTCCCCCTCCAAGACCTACGGGGGCCTACCGGCCCGTTCTCACTGAAAACAGTCCACAGGACTGCTTTCCGGGCGTTCGAACCCCCCTGACAGATTTGCCTGAAATCACAAGTGATTTCCGGGCGGCAAATCTGCAAGGTAGGAATTTTCTGACGAAAATTACCACCCGTCCCCGCCGCACATGTCGCCGGGGACGATTTAAAATCGGGGCGCTGCCGCCCCCGATACCCCAGGTAAGTTAGCCTTGCCTGCGGAGAGATACCCATTCTTGGAGGTTGATGACATATGAGATTCGGAATCCATACCCTGGACGAGTTTGACGTTCGGGGCAAGACGGTGCTGTGCCGCGTGGACATGAACCAGCCCGTGGACAAGGCCACCGACACGCTCAAGAGCATCCAGAGGATCACGGCCTGCGCGCCCACGGTGAAGGAGCTTTCCGACCGCGGGGCGAAGGTGGTGCTGCTGGCCCACCAGGGCAGCGACATCGAGTACAAGAACTTCTACTGCACCCGCCCCCACGCAAAGGTGCTCACCGAGCTGCTGGGCCGCGAGGTCAAGTGGATCGAGGACGTATGCGGCCCCACCGCCCGGGCGGCCATAAAGGCCATGAAGGACGGGGAGATCATCCTGCTGGACAACGTGCGCTTCTGCAGCGAGGAGCAGACGCTGTTTGAAATGAAGCTGCAGCTGACCCACGAGCAGCAGGCCCAGACCCAGGTGGTCACCAAGCTTGCCCCGCTGGCGGACCTGTACGTGTGTGACGCCTTCGCCGCGGCCCACCGCGACCAGCCCACGCTGTGCGGCTTCGAGCAGGTGCTGCCCAGCGCCATGGGCCGCCTGTTCGAGCGGGAGTACTGCGTGGTGTCCGAGTTGATGGAGAAGCCGGAGCATCCCTGCGTGTTCGTGCTGGGCGGCAGCAAGATCTCCGACGCCTTTATGATGATGGAGACGGTGCTGTCCTCCGGCGCGGCGGACACCGTGCTGACCGGCGGCCTGGTGGGCGAGATCCTGCTGGCCGCGAAGGGCCTGGAGATCGGCAAGGGCACGCTGGACTTCATCCTCAAGTCCGGCTACGGCGAATACATCGAGAAGGCCAAGGGCATCTATGAAAAGTACGCCGACAGGATCGTGCTGCCCGAGGATCTGGCCCAGGTGGTGGACGGCGTTCGCCAGGAGGCGATTGCCGGCGCGATCCCGGCGGACTTCAACGCCGTGGACATCGGCTCCAGGACCGCCGCGAAGTACCGCGAGTGCATCCTGGCGGCGAAGACCGTGTTCGCCAACGGCCCCGTGGGCGTGTTCGAGGTGGCCGAGAGCGAGCTGGGCACCAAGGCCCTGTTCGAGGCGATGGCCGACACCGAGGGCTACACCGTGGTGGGCGGCGGCGATAGCGTGACCGCGGCCAAGAAGTACGGCGTCACCGACAGGCTGGGCTACATCTGCACCGGCGGCGGCGCGCTGATACGCTTCCTGACCGGCGAGGAGCTGCCCGTGGTCAAGGCCCTGCGGTTCGCGGCGAAGAAGTTTTAGGGATTAAGGAACAGGGAACAGGGAACAGGAATAGCGCTACCGGAACCTCCTGTTCCCCTATATCCCTGTCCGGCACATGAAATAACGAGGGATGCCTATGAAACTTGAATTTGGCTTCGGCACCGGCGTGCAGAGCGTGGAGGTGCCGGAGAAGAACCTGATGGGCGTGCTGATGTCAAACGACGTGCCCCGGGGCCTGATGAACGAGGAAGAGGTGACGCGGGCGCTGCAAAGCCCCATCGGCGCGCCCCGGCTGAAGGACATCGTGAAGCCCGGCGAGAAGATCGTGATCGTCACCAGCGACATCACCCGGCCCTGCCCCACGTATCGCATCATGCCGCCGCTGCTGGACGAGCTGTACGCCGCGGGCTGCAGGGCGGAGGATATCACCCTGGTGTTCGCCCTGGGCAGCCACCGCGAGCACACCCCGGAGGAGATGCAGCACCTGGCGGGCGAGCGGGCCTGCCGCGAGATCCGCTGCATGGACAGCACCCCGAACGACTGCGTGCACGTGGGCGATACCGACTGCGGCACCCCGGTGGACATCACCCGCGTGGTGGCCGAGGCGGACCGCCGCATCTGCCTGGGCAACATCGAGTATCACTACTTCGCGGGCTATTCCGGCGGCGCGAAGGCCATCATGCCCGGCGTGTCCACCCCGGCGGCCATACAGTGCAACCACAGCATGATGGTGCGCGAGGAGGCCTGCGCCGGCAACCTGGAGGGCAACCCCCTGCGCCGGGACATCGAGCAGGCCGCCGCCATGGTGGGCGTGGACTTCATCGTGAACGTGGTGCTGGACGAGCACAAGCAGATCGTGCGCGCCGTGGCCGGCGACCTGGTGAAGGCCCACCGCGAGGGCTGTAAATTCCTGGACAGCATGTACCTGAAGCGGCTGGACAGCCGGGCCGACATCGTGATCGTTTCCCAGGGCGGCGCGCCCAAGGACCTGAACCTGTACCAGACCCAGAAGGCCCTGGACAACGCCAAGCACGCCGTGAAGAAGGGCGGCACGATCATACTGATCGGCAGCTGCAAGGAGGGCCTGGGCAGCAAGGTGTTCGAGGAGTGGCTGCTGTCCGCGCCGACGGCCCACAGCATGATCGAGCGCATCGGACGCCAGTTCCAGCTGGGCGGCCACAAGGCCGCGGCCATCGCCATGGTGCTGGAGAACGCCGAGATCTACCTGGTCAGCGACATGGACGACGCCTTCGTGGAGCGCATCTTCCTGAAGCCCGCCCACAGCGCCCAGGAGGCCCTGGACAAGGCCTTTGAACGCCTCGGCCCCGACGCCACCGTGCTGGCGATGCCCTACGGGGGATCGACGCTGCCGAGGGCGGAATAAAAAGTATTGTGATTCGCCTCCCCGATATGCTATAATATGTCAGTAGCAACATCGGGGAGGCGGTTTTTTGCCGGACTTTGGAAGAATGACCCTGTCGCAGCTGGTGCGGCCGGAGGGATTTGAGTGCGCCTGCGGCAGGAAGCACGTATGCGCGCTGAAGTATCTGAACATCGGGCGGGGGATCATCGGCGAGGTGCCGAAGATGATCGCGGCCATGGGAAAGAAGCGCCCCTTCGTGGTGTGCGACGACAACACCTGGGCGGTGGCCGGAAAGCGGGTGGATGAGATCCTGACCTCGGCGGGCATCGACCACAGGGTGTACGTCGTGCCGCTGCAGCGGCCGGACAGCGACCGCATCGCCCCCGCGGAGTGGGAGACGGGCGGCATCATCATGAACTTCGATCCCGCCTGCGACATGTTCCTGGCCGTGGGCAGCGGCGTGGTGAACGACCTGTGCAAGGTGGCGGCCCACGCCACCGGGCGGCCCAGCGCCGTGGTGGGCACCGCGCCGTCGATGGACGGCTATGCCTCCAACTCCAGCTCCATGGAGCTGAACCACGTGAAGGTGTCGCTGTACAACCACGGGCCGGAGGGCATACTGCTGGATTCCGAGATACTGGCCCGGGCCCCGATGCGCATGCTGTGGGCGGGCCTGGGAGACATGGTGGCCAAGTACATCGCCGTGTGCGAATGGCGCATCTGCCACCTGGTGACCGGCGAGTATTACTGCGAGGACGTGGCGGAGCTGATGCGCGCGGCCCTCAGAAAGCTGATGGCCGTGGCGGACCGCATACCCGCCCGGGACCCGGACGCCGTGGCCTCCATCGCCGAGGGGCTGGTGCTGGCGGGCGTGGGCATGGCCTACGCGCAGATCTCCCGCCCGGCCTCGGGACTGGAGCACTACTTCAGCCACATGTGGGAGATGATGGCCCTGGAGCGGGGCGTGCCCTACGATCTGCACGGCATACAGGTGGGCGTGGGGACGCTTCTGACCATGAAGATCTACCGCAAGCTGATCTCCGACGGCACCGTGCCGGACCGGGCGCGGGCCGAGGCCCACATGCGCGCCTTCGAGCCCGCGGCCTGGGAAGCGCAGGTGCGGCGCATCTTCGGCAAGACCGCGGACCAGATCCTGGCCATCGAGGAAAAGACCCACAAGAACGATCCGGAAAAGCACGCCAGGCGGCTGGACAACATCATCGCCCACTGGGATGACATACTGTCCATCATCCGCCAGGAGCTGCCCGACTACGACATGCTGAAGGACACCATGGCCGCTACCGGCATGCCCCTGACTCCGGCGGACATCGGCATTCCCGTCAGGGACGCGGTGGACGCCTTCCTGGGCGCGCGGGATATCCGGGACAAGTACCTGACCTGCTCGCTGCTGTGGGACATGGGGCTGACCGGGGACTATGCGGCGTTCGTCGAACAGACGTGCAACGCAATCGATTAAGGAGGAACGGCCCGATGAAGTGGATGAAGACGCTGTGCGCGATGCTGGCGATGCTGCTGGCCCTGGGCGGATGCCTGGCCTGGGCCGGCGCGGAGGACGAGCTGCTGTCCCAGAGCGTGGACCAGCCCGTGGAGGAGCTGGAGCTGGCCCTGGGCGAAGGGATGATGGCCGGGGACGACGCCGACGTGCTGGCGACGGAGACGGAGGACGCGCCGACGGCCGAGCCGCCCGCCGAAGACGGGACCGGAGCGACCGCCGCGCCGGAGGCAGAGGACGCGGTCGCGCCCGAGGCCACGAACACGCCCAAGCCCACGATTACCCCCGCCCCCACGGTCACGCCGGTGCCCGAGCCGCAGCCGGAGTGGGTGATCGTGCAGGAGGACATCACCCTGGGCGTGGGCGACACGCTGCAGCTGGACCCCGTGGTGGAGCCGGCGGACGCGGTGTACAGGAAGCTCCTCTTCTCCTCGAGCAAGAAGCGGGTCGCTTCCGTGTCCGGCCACGGCCTGGTCACCGCCAGGAAGAAGGGCGAGGCTGTCATCACCGTGAAGGCCGGCAACGCCGTGGCCCGGGTGAACGTGCATGTGCTGAAGGCTCCGAAAAGGGTCACGCTGACGGCGGAGCGCAAAAAGCTGAGCGTCGGCGACACGGTGCAGCTGTTCACCGTAATTCCCGGGAACACCATGGCGACCTGGAGGTACTCCGTGTCGCCCAAAGGCGTGGCGAAGGTGTCCTACGACGGCCTGCTGACCGCCAGGAAGCCGGGCATCGCCACGGTGACCGTCACCACCCACAACGGCGTGACCGCCTCGGTGGAGCTGAAGGTGCTGCCCCAGTTCGAGATCACCTTCATGGATATCGGCCGCAACGACGGCATATTGATCCAGTGCGGCGGCGAGTATGCCTTCATCGATTCCGGCATGCGCGGCCAGGGCCTGCAGGCCGCCAAATATATGAAGGAGCACGATGTCGATCACCTGAGATACTACATCGGCACCCACGCCCACAGGGACCACGTGGGCGGCGCGCCGGCTATCATGGCCGCCATCGATACCGACGAGGTGATCGTCAGCCACTCCAAGGTCTTCCAGAAGATCAAGGTGTTCGCCGAGAACAGCGACGAGCGCAAGGCCGTGAACAACGTCGGCAGCCGCGTCGTGTCGGTTGGCTCGACCTTCAAGCTGGGCGACGCCGTCTTCGAGGTGGTGGGCCCGGTGCGGATACTGAGCTGCAATCCCGGCGACACCGCTGAGAACGCCAATTCCCTGGTGGTGAAGCTGACCTACGGCAAAAACAGCTTCCTGCTGACCGGCGACGCCACCGGCAGCGAGCTGACGGAGATCGAAAGGCGCAATCCCGGCTGCATGAAGGCCCAGGTGCTGAAGAATCCCCATCACCACGGCACCCAGAAGTACGCCGTGCAGGTGTCCGACCCCGAGATCGTGGTGTTCTCCACCGTCTCGAGCCGCCTGCCCACCTCCGAGTATCTCAGATACATTCGTGACAGGGGCGCGGATTACTACATCACCGCCAGCAACCGCGACAGCCACGTCACCATGATCTCCGACGGCAGGAAGCTGAAGATCAAGACGGCGAAGTAGGGAACAGGCAATTCCTGTTTCCCAAGCCCCGGACAGCGGTCTCCGGGATATACGGGCTGTGCCTGAAAAGGGGGAACGGCCCAGGTTTCGATTCCGCGTACTGTGGGTTATGGCGGGGCAATGGGAAGGTCAAAATTCAGTCACAATCCGGATTTCACGCAGATTCAAAAATGAATATGCAAGAAATCCAACGTATTTGTTAGCGCCTCCGGAAAAAATCTGCTATGATACACCGGTCGTCGGGAGACGACGATATCACGCATCAAGGAGGTATGCAATATGAATACGTGGTATGATGATCGCACTGCCGGCATCGCGGCGCTGTTGGCGGAGGACGCCGGCGCACCCGAGCTGCGCAATCCCAGGCACAGCGCAATGCGCTCCTTTGGCTGGCTGTCCCGGATCTTCGGGGGCCGCAGGGCATAAGCGCCTGAAAGCTGAATATCGCCCCTCATACTAATCTTCTATTAAAATAGCGAAGCTGTTTTAATAGCACCGAAGGTGCGTAGAAGATTGTATGAGACTGCGTGACGCGTCT
>JBGUQG010000016.1:0-3257 GCA_045130815.1 Christensenellales bacterium | reverse complement strand
TTAACATATTATAGCGCTTTTTTCAGGGCCTGACAAGACCCTTTCACAGGGATTCCGACGAAAAGTATTGCCCGAGGGGAAAGGAAGTGTTATAATGTAATGGAAAATCGATAACAGAGAATGGAAAATGCCGGTATGCCCGGGCTTTTGTCATTTTCCATTCTCCATTTTCCGTTATCAATTCAACCAAAGGAGGTTCCGCCTATGTCGGACGTCTACGCCGCTTCGCCAGAGCGCTATCAGGGCATGGTCTACAACCGCGTGGGGCGCAGCGGGCTGAAGTTCCCGGCGGTCACGCTGGGCTTCTGGCACAATTTCGGCTCCAACGGCAGCTATGACAACATGAAGGCCATGTGCCGCACGGCCTTCGACCACGGCGTCACCCAGTTCGACCTGGCCAACAACTACGGCCCGGTGTACGGCAGCGCCGAGGCGAACGCGGGCCGCATCCTGCGGGAGGATTTCATGCCCTACCGGGACGAGCTTGTGATCGCCACCAAGGCGGGCTACGACATGTGGGAGGGACCCTACGGCAACTGGGGCAGCAAGAAGTACCTGGTGGCCAGCTGCGACCAGAGCCTGAAGCGGCTGGGGCTTTCCTATGTGGACATCTTCTACCACCACCGCATGGACCCCGAGACGCCCCTGGAGGAGACCATGGAGGCGCTGGACTACATCGTCAAGAGCGGCCGGGCGCTGTACGCGGCCATCTCCAACTACGACGCGCCCACCGCCGCCCGGGCCCGGGAGATCATGCGCGGGCTGCACTGCCCGCTGATCGTGAACCAGCGGCGCTATTCGATTTTTGATCGGGGCATCGAGGCGGACGGCGTGAAGGCCTGGAGCCGGGAGAACGGCATGGGCATCATCGCCTTCAGCCCGCTGGCCCAGGGGCTTCTGACGGACCGGTACCTGAACGGCGTGCCCGCGGACAGCCGCATCGGGCGGGACGGGCGCTTTCTGAACAGGACCGCGCTGACCGACGAGCGCCTTGCCCGGATCCGCGCGCTGAACGACCTGGCCAGGCAGCGCGGACAGACGCTGGCGCAGATGGCGCTGGCGTGGGTGCTGCGGGACGGGGACGTGTGCTCGGTGCTGATCGGCGCGTCCCGGCCCGAACAGATACTGGACAACCTGGGGGCGCTGAACAACCTCGCCTTCACGGACGAGGAGCTGCGCCGCATCGACGCCATTTCGAAAGGATGAGGAGCATGAAGAGGATCGCGACGCTGCTGGCGGCGCTGGTGCTTCTGGCCCTGGGGGCCTGCGCGCTGGCCGCCACGGTGGAGGTGGAGGAGCCCTACCAGATGTACGCCGTCCAGGACGACGTGAAGGTGTATGCCAAGGCCAGCAGCAAAGCCGACGTGCTGATCAAGCTGGCCTACAACGAGGAGATCACCGTGGTCCGCGAGACCGACGACGGCAAGTGGGTCGGCTTCGCCTTCCGGGACCCGGAGACCAGGAAAAAGAAGGGCGGCTGGGTGCTGCGCAAGTACCTCTCCGAGGAGATGCTGTGCGAGCACGACTGGGGCCGCTGGATCGTGACCGCCGAGGCCACCTGCACCGAGAACGGCGAGCGGGCCCGCACCTGCAAGCTGTGCGGCCAGACCGAGACCGAGGCCATCGAAAAGACCGGCCACGAGTGGGGCCGCTGGCGCGTGACGAAGGAGGCCACCTGCACCGAGGAGGGCGAGCAGGTGCGCCGCTGTCTGAACTGCGACGAGGCGCAGACCAAGGTCCTCAAGATGCTGGAGCACACCTACGGCGAATGGGAGATCGTGCGCCAGCCCACCTGCGCCAAGGTCGGCCTGCGCATCCGCGCCTGCGAGGAGTGCGGCCATGAGGACGAGGAGGAGATCGAAAAGCTGCCCCACACCTACGGCGACTGGGAGGAGACCCTGTCCGCCACCTGCGTGCGCGAGGGCGAGGAGGTCCGGGAGTGCGAGGTCTGCGGCTATGAGGACGTGCGGACCCTGAAAAAGCTGCCCCACAGCTACGGCCCCTGGCAGATCACCGTACAGGCCACCGACCACTCCGCCGGCACCCGGGCCAAGACCTGCAGCATGTGCAAGCGGTCCGAGACGGAGTCCTTCGATCCCGAGGGTACCCTGCGCAAGGGCGCCCGGGGCGACGCGGTGCGGGAGATCCAGCAGCTGCTGGCCGACCAGGGCTACCTGACCTCAGGCGGCGTGGACGGCAGCTACGGCGCGGGCACCGAGCGGGCGCTGAAGCTGTTCCAGAAGGACCAGAACCTGAATCCGGACGGCATCGCTTGGCCCCAGACCATCAAGCGCCTGCACCACGACTTCGGCGACTGGGAGACCGTCACCCCGCTGACCCGCGCCCACGACGGCGTGCGCGTGCGCGCCTGCAAGGACTGCGGCTACGAGCAGCGGGAGACCCTGGCCGCGCCCAAGCCCATCCCCACCTGGAGCCGGGGCGAGGACGTGCGCACCATCCAGAAGATGCTGGGCGACCTGGGCTACGCCGCCGGCACCGCGGACGGCGTGTACGGCCCCAAGCTGGACGCCGCCTACGCCACCTTCGCCCTGGAGCACGACCGAGACTTCGCCATGGGCCAGCTGACCGCCGACGACATCGACGCGCTGGCCGGCGCCTGGATCGCCGAGGGCGGCGACAAGTGGCAGGGCAAGGGCAACCGGAGCTCCCCGGTGAACCTGATGCTCACCGTCACCCCCGCGGACGACGGCAACGGCGACATGCGCGCCTACGACATGACCCTGACGAACCTGGGTGGCTCCGCCTGCCGCTTCGACGCGCTGCTGCTGGGCTACGGCGAGAACTGCGACTTCACCGGCGATGTGATCGCCCTGGTCGTGGACGGCTTCAACCTGCGCGCCAACGGGGGCAACAGCATGACCGCCTCCTTCAGCGTCGCCGCCGATTGGGGCGACGGCCCGCTGAACCTGTGCGCCGTCGCCACCCTGGAGCGCACCGGCGAGCACTGGATGAGCAATACCCGCACGTTTGACGGGTTTGTGAAGGCCGAGCCGGAAGCGCAGAGCGACGAATGGGTGTTCAACTGAGAACGGAAAATGAGACAGGAGACGGTTCCTCATTCCACGGGGTGGGATGGGGAACCGTCTCCTGTTCCATAAATGGAGATCGGCGGGGGAAACCCCTTTGGATGCACGGCCACGGTTCGGTGATCTGATACTGTTCTCAAATTGCAACAGCAATTTGAGAAGCCGCGTGCTGCGCGCGCCCGTGCCGCGCAAGACGCGTCACGCAGTCTC
>JBGUQG010000015.1:0-4117 GCA_045130815.1 Christensenellales bacterium | reverse complement strand
CGTCGTCGCCGATCAGCAGGCGCTTGGGGTCGGTGGACAGGGTGGTCTTGCCGGTGCCGGACAGGCCGAAGAAGATGGCGGTGTTCTTGCCTTCCATATCGGTGTTGGCGGAGCAGTGCATCGCGGCGATGCCCTTCAGCGGCAGGTAGTAGTTCATCATGCTGAACATGCCCTTCTTCATCTCGCCGCCGTACCAGGTGTTGATGATGACCTGCTCGCGGCTGGTGACGTTGAAGGCCACCACGGTCTCGCTGTTCAGGCCCAGCTCCTTGTAGTTCTCGCACTTGGCCTTGGAGGCAGTGTACACCACGAAATCAGGCTCGAAGGAGGCCAGCTCCTCCTCGGTGGGCTTGATGAACATGTTGCGCACGAAGTGAGCCTGCCAGGCGACCTCCATGATGAAGCGGATGGCCATGCGGGTGTCCTTGTTCGCGCCGCAGAAGGCGTCCACAACGTACAGCTTCTTGTTGCCGCACAGCTGCTTCTTGGCCAGGTCGCGCACGATGGCCCAGGTCTCCTCGGTCATGGGATGGTTGTCGTTCTTGTAGCCCTCGGTGGTCCACCACACGGTGTCCTTGCTGTTCTCGTCCACGACGATGTACTTGTCCTTGGGGGAGCGGCCGGTGTAGATGCCGGTCATCACGTTGACGGCGCCCAGCTCGGTCTCCACGCCCACGTCAAAGCCGGTCAGGGAAGGATCCATCTCGGCCTTGTACAGCTCTTCGTAGGAGGGGTTGTAGACGATTTCGGTCGTGCCGGTAATGCCATATCTGGTCAGATCGATGTTAGCCATATTGCATCAAACCTCTTTCTCAAAGATTTGGCATAAGTATACCATGATCATTGTTAAGCCATCAATCTTTTGCGGCTTATTGAGGTTAAGATTCCATAACGACGCAAAAGACTGTGCTTTCAGAACTGGAAGTAGATGAACGGGTTGTACGCGCCGGAGGCCAGCGACAGCATGCACAGCACCAGCAGCGCCGGCACGCAGGCCAGGGACAGCCGTTCCCTGGCGCTCTCGCCCAGCCTGTCCATGGCCCGGCGGGGGAGGCTCGAGGCCAGCAGGCAGCCCAGCGCCAGCGCCAGGACGGCGTGGGGGGTCAGGCTGTACAGGGGCCGCGCGCCGCCAACGACCAGGCCGCGCAGATAGGCCAGCGCCGCGGTCATGCTCTCGGCCCGGAACACCACCCAGCCCGCCATCACCAAAAGCAGCGTGACGACCCGCTGGCAAAGGCGCAGCGCCGCGCTTTCAGAGCGCCTGTAGCCCAACAGCACGCCCAGCGCGCTGAGCACGCCGTAGTACGCGCCCCACGCCAGATAGGTAAAGCCCGCGCCGTGCCAGATGCCGGTCACCAAGAACACGATCAGAAGGTTTGCGACGTGCCGCCCCTTGCCGCACCGGCTGCCGCCGAGGGGGATGTACAGATAGTCCCGGAACCAGGTGGACAGGCTGATGTGCCAGCGCCGCCAGAAGTCCTGCACGGTCACGGCGGTGTAGGGGGCGTTGAAGTTCTCGGGATAGCTGAAGCCGAACATTTTGCCCAGGCCGATGGCCATGTCCGAATAGCCGGAGAAGTCGAACAGGATCTGCAGCGAATAGGCGACGGCGCCGATCCACGCGGCGGTGACCGTCAGGCCGGCCGTGGAGAAGGCCTCGTCGGCCACCACGGCCACGGCGTTGGCGATCAGCACCTTCTTGCCCAGGCCCGCGGCAAAGCGCTTCATGCCCTGCCAGAAGCCCTCCAGGGTCTCCCGGCGGTGCTCCAGCTGGGGGGCCACCGCGTCGTAGCGCAGTATCGGGCCGGCGATCAGCTGGGGGAAGAAGGAGACGTACAGCGAAAGCCTGACCCAGCTGCGCTGCACGGGCACGTCGCCACGGTACACGTCGATCACGTAGGACAGCGCCTGGAAGGTGTAGAACGATATGCCGATGGGCAGCGCCAGGACCGGCGCCGTCAGCTTCAGGCCCAGCAGCGCGTTTACCGTGCGGGCGCAGAAGCCCAGGTACTTGAAGGCGAACAGCGCCCCCAGGTTGATCACGAGCGCCAGCGCCATCAGCCCCCGGCGGGCGGCGGGCTTATCCAGCCGGCCCATGCCCAGCCCGCACAGGTAGTTGCAGGTGATGCTGGCCAGCATCAGCAGCAGGTACACCGGGCCGCCCCAGCCGTAGAAGGCCAGGCTGAACAGCAGCAGCCAGCCGTTGCGCCAGCGCCGGGGCAGGACGTAGTACAGCCCCAACACCAGGGGCAGCGCCATCGTCAGGAAGGTCATCGAGCTAAATACCATCGTCAACCCTCCTCATTGCGGCATCAAGGCCTTCCTCGGCTTCGCCCGCTTCATCGTCGGAGATGTCCTCCGCTTCGTCCTCTTCGCCGAAGAAGCCGTCCTCCTCGTCCTCTTCGCCGAAGAAGTCGCCCTCCTCGTCCTCACCGTCGCCGAAGAAGTCGTCGTTTTCGTCCATCTCCACGAAGTTGGCCCGGTTCACCGGGGCCTCGTCGTGAATGTATTCCGCCTCGTCCTCCAAGGCCTCGTATTCCAGGTCCGGCTCGGTCAGCAGGTAGTCCCGCAGGTTGCGCTCACAGAACAGCAGCAGCACGTCGTCCGCGGCGTGTCCGGCCTCGATCGGGGCGCGCCAGATCATCTCGCAGCGCTCGTAGGCGTCGGTCAGCCAGGGCCCCAGGGCGATGCCGAAGGAATCCCGGAACACGGTGAGCCGCCCCTCGCCGTTGCCGGGCAGCGTGAATTCCCGCTGGCTGTAGTCGGCCTCGGGCAGCGGGTGCTCCGGCGCGACCTGGGGCGCGATCTCCTTCAGCGCGCCGGAAAGGCCCATCAGCTGCGCCAGATCGCCGTCGGAGAACCCGGCGTCCTCCGCCGCGGCGTAGCCGCAGGCCGGGGCGCCGGTGGCCTCCAGCACCGCCTGCGCCGCGATGGCCGCGCCCAGGGCGTTCCAGTGGGTGTCGGTCTTATAGTAGACCAGCCTATCGCCCTCGGCCGCCTCCGTCAGCGGCGTGGCCAGGTCGATCCACGTCAGCGGAAGCGCCTCGCAGGCCTGCCGCAGCAGGGGCAGGTTGCCCCCGTCCGCACGGTGAGGATAGCGATCCGGCATGTACTGGGGGTACACGCTGTTCTTGTCGGGCACGATGGCGATGTACACCCGCGCGCCCCGGGCCCCGTAGGCCTCGGCAAAGGCGCGCAGGTTGTCGGTGATGGTGTCCAGCTCCTCCTCCGTCAGCCGCCCTTCGCCGGTGTAGTCGGGCACGGTGGGGGTAAAGTACAGCCAATCGCCCTTGCCCGCCACCACCTGGTCGCTGGCGGAGGTGTGTAGCAGCCGGTAGTGCATCAGCGCGTTGGCCCGCACGGCGGCGGAGCGCAGCGCGAAGCGGTCGCAAAGCCATGCCTCGAAATCCTCGTCAAAGGCTTCGTTCAGCGCGCCCTCCTCGTCCAGCAGCACGGGAGCGTCCGCCAGCACCCGGTTTTCCGCTGTGGACTGGCGGGAACCCCACAGCGGCATGCCCGCCGAGGGCAGGATCAGCAGCGTCATGCACAGCACAATGGCCGCGACGCGCGCGGTTTTCATCAGACAGGCCTCCTTGTACAGTCGAATCCTGAAAAATGGCATTGCCCGATGCGGACAACGCCATTTCGTCGCGTTCCCTGGAAATCAGTAGATCAGGAACACGAGCTTGGTGATCGTGTTGACCTTCTTGCCCCTGCTGTTCTTTGTGGACCTGGTGAACACGTCCATCACGTAATCGCCGGACTCATAGTACACGTGGTTCTTGTTGCCGTAATCCACATAGCACTTCTTGCCGTACTTCTGGCTGAGCTTGGAGGTTGTGTCGCCGACCTTCAGACCGGCCAGGGTGGGCACGGTGGATTTGGTCAGGGTGATGGTCACGACCTGCTCGCTGGTCTTCTTCGCGTTCTTGTAGCGGGTCTCGATGCTGATGCCCTTGCTGGCGAATCTGTACACCCGCCCGCCGTAGGGCATAATGCCGCAGACGGCCACCTTCGCGGTCCTGCAGCCGGAGCCGAAGACCTTCACCAGCGTCTCCTTGCTGGTGGTTGCGCCGAGCTTGACGGTCTTGCCGTTGTACTTGACGCCGGCGGCGCT
>JBGUQG010000014.1:0-7924 GCA_045130815.1 Christensenellales bacterium | reverse complement strand
ATACTGCATATCGACCACATCACCAACCGCCTGCCCAACGGCAAGCTGGCCGCCCGGGAGATCGCCCGCCACGTGGGCGCCTCCGCGGTGGTGCCGGTGGACGATGAGGGCAACGTCTGGCTGGTGAAGCAGTTCCGCGCCCCCCTGGACCGGGTGCTGCTGGAGATCCCCGCCGGAAAGCTGGATGCCATCGGCGAGGACCGGCTGCTGGCCGCGAAGCGGGAGCTCCGGGAGGAGACCGGCCTGACCGCCGGAAGCTGGACGCACCTGACCGACATCGTGACCACCCCCGGCTTCACCGACGAGCTGATCTCCCTGTATCTGGCCAGGGACCTGTCCGCCGGAGAGAGCCATCCCGACGAGGACGAGTTCCTGAACGTCGTGAAGCTCCCCCTTCCCGAGCTGGTGGAGATGATCGCCCGGGGCGAGGTGCCCGACAGCAAGACCGTCTGCGCCGTGATGCTGGCGAACAGGGTGATCAACGGATAAGAGGCGCGCCCATGATCTACACCGACAGCTATACCTATATGCCCGATTTGACCACCCCTCGGCTGCTGCTGCGGCGGCTGGCCATGCGCGACGCGCCGGACATCTATCACTACAGCAAGGATACCGAGGTCGCCCGCCACGTGCTGTGGGAGGCCCACCGCTCCATCGGCGACAGCCGCGCCTACCTGCGCTACATGCTGCGCCGCTATCGCAACCACGAGCCCGCCAGCTGGGGCATCGAATACGCGCAGACCGGCGAGATCATCGGCACCATCGGCTTCATGTGGATCCAGAGCGACAACTCCGCCGCCGAGGTGGGCTATTCCCTGTCCAGGGACTACTGGAACCGTGGCCTGATGACCGAGGCGCTGCGGGCGGTGATCGCCCACGGCTTCGGCAGCATGAACCTGAACCGCATCGAGGCCCAGCATGAGACCACCAACCCCGCCTCCGGCGCGGTGATGCGCAAGTGCGGCATGGTACACGAGGGCACCCTCAGGCAGCGGCTGTACAACAAGGGCAAGTACGTGGATGTGGAGCTGTACGCGATACTGAAAAGGGATTTCGCCCGCAAAAAGTAAATATATCGTTAAGCCCGCCGCTGGCGGGCTTTTTTTATATTGACATACATCTAATCAGAATGTATAATCCATTTCGATAGCTATCAAAATATATTTGGAGGTGAGCCTATGAGCATCATCGAGCAATACGATGCGGCGCTGGATGCGAAGGCCGCGGAATTCCACGCCCAGGCCGAGCAGGCCCGGCTTCGCGGCGATGAGCGCGCCCATTCCATTGCCCTGATGCGGGAAAGCATGCTGGGCGACATGCTCAAGCACCTGGGGCGGGCGGATCACGGCCCGCGTCGGGGGATCCTGCAAGGGCAGATCGAGGCCACGGTACAGAGGGCCGGGGTCCTGCGCGCAAGGGACGATTTCGACGGCGCAGACCGGGAGGCGCTGAAGGCGGAGACCATACGCTTCGCGATGGATACGCTGCGCCAGCTGGAGGCGACCCATGGATAACACACTGACGCTGTTCAAGGCGCTGGCCGACGAGACCCGGCTGAACCTGCTGC
This sequence comes from Christensenellales bacterium, assembly GCA_045130815.1. Lineage (GTDB taxonomy): Bacteria > Bacillota > Clostridia > Christensenellales > Aristaeellaceae > UBA2862. Next base: position 6,357 of record JBGUQG010000014.1, on the reverse strand, counting down.
GCGCCCTGAATGAGAAGGACATGTATGTCGAGCTGCTGGCCGAGCGCCTGCAGCTGTCCGCCCCCACAGTGTCCTTTCACCTGAAAAAGCTGCTGGCCGCGGGGCTTGTGGACGCCCGGCGCGAACAGTACTACACCGTGTACGCCCTGCGCAGGGATGTGTTCGACGCCACGTTGGGCGGCCTGCTGCTGCAGCAGGGTTCCCATGCCAACGAAGCCGTGCGCGAGGAGCAGTATCGCCGCAAGGTGATCCGCACCTTCATGCCCAACGGCTATTGCGAAACGCTGCCCGCCCAGGTAAAGAAGCGGATGATCGTATACCGCGAGCTGTTTCGCCCCTTCGACCCCGCCCGCAGCTATACGGAGCGGGAGGTCAACGACATCATTGCCCGGGGCCACGCCGATTACTGTACCGTGCGCCGCGCATTCATCGGCCTGGGCTGGATGCGACGGGACAGGGGCGTATACACGGTGAACCCTGACCCGGATTTCACCGATGACCGCGGACTTCTGGATTGAGCGCGACAAACCCTGGGGGAGGCATCGCGATGCGCGATGCCTCCCCCAGGGTTTCAAACGTTTATTCCAGCGTCTCGCCGCGGTCCAGCTGCATGATCTTCTCCACGCGCAGGGCATGGCGGCCGCCGTCGAAGCCCTCGGTCAGGAAGGTCTTCACGATCTCCTCGGCCATCACCGGGCCGATGGTGCGCGCGCCCATGGCCACGATGTTCGCGTTGTTGTGCTGGCGGGCCAGCGCCGCGCTGACGGGCTCGGAGCACAGCGCACAGCGCACGCCGTGGATCTTGTTGGCGGAGATCGATATGCCGATGCCGGTGCCGCAGATCAGTATGCCCCGCTCGCACTCGCCGGACAGCACCTTCTTCGCCACGCGTTCGGCATAGATGGGATAGTCGGTGCTGACGACCTCGTCGATGCCGACGTTCACCACCTCGTGGCCGTTCTTTTCCAAATACTCAACCAGATGCTTTTTCAGCTCCACGCCGCCGTGGTCGTTTCCGATAGCTACCTTCATATCACACAGTCCTTTCAATATCATATCACCTGAACCACACAAACTGGCAGAACAGCACGAACAGCACGATGCCCGCGCACATCACGCCGATCACCAGCAGCGCGGCCTTCAGCGCGCCCCAGGTGAAGAACAGGCTCTCTTCGCGGGTCAGGGGTTCGGCGGGGCGCTCCCGGGCGCCGCCCTCCCCCGCCCCGTCCGGGCGCTCGGGAGCGTACCAGGGCATGCCCTCCACGTTCATGCTGACGATGGTCCTGCCGTCGTCGCCCTCGGGCAGGTTGGCCCTGCGCCTACGCCTCGCCATAGCCGCTCTCCGGGTCGTAGATGTGGCAGGCCACCCGATGCCCGTTGCCCATATCCATGGTGCGCGGGATCTTCTGGCTGCACACGCCACGGCACTGGCGGCAGCGGGTGTGGAATTTGCAGCCCGAAGGCGGGTTCGCCGGCGACGGGATGCTGCCCTCCAGGATGATGCGGTTCATCTTCACCGTGGGATCGGGGATCGGTATGGCGGAGAACAGCGCCTGGGTGTAGGGATGCAGCGGGTTGGCGAAGATCTCCTCCTTGCTGGCATACTCCACCATGTTGCCCAGGTACATCACGCCCACCGTGTCCGAGATGTGCTGCACCACCGACAGGTCGTGGCTGATGAACAGGTAGGTCAGGTTGAACTCCTTTTGCAGGTCCTCCAGCAGGTTGATGATCTGGGCCTGTATGGACACGTCCAGCGCCGACACCGGCTCGTCGCACACGATGAAATCCGGGTTCAGGGCGATGGCGCGGGCGATGCAGATGCGCTGGCGCTGGCCGCCGGAGAACTCGTGGGGATAGCGGTCCTTCTGATAGTCGTGCAGGCCGCAGGCCTTCATGATGCGGGACACATAGGCGTCGAACTCATGCTCCGGCACCAGATGATGCTCGCGCACGGCCTCGCCGATGATCTCGCCCACGGGCAGGCGGGGCGACAGGCTGGAATAGGGGTCCTGGAAGATCAGCTGGATCTTCGGGCGGAAGTCGCGCAGGGCCCTGCCCTTCAGCTGGTCCAGATGGGTGTCGCCGTTGAACACCACCTCGCCGCTGGTCTTGGGCGTCAGGTTCAGCAGGGTCTTGCCCACGGTGGTCTTGCCGCATCCGGACTCGCCCACCAGGCCCATGGTGGTGCCCCGCCTGATGGAGAACGACACGCCCTCCACCGCGTGCACCTGGCCCACCACGCGGCCGAACAGGCCGGCGCGAATCGGGAAGTACTTGCAGAGGTTGCGCACCTCCACCACGTTTTCATAGGTGGAACTCATGGCTTACTTCGCACCTCCTTCGTCAAAGTACCGCCAGCAGCTGACGATGTGGGTATCGGAGACGTGGATCTCCGGCGGATACTGGCCCTGGCAGCGCGCCACGCACTTTTCGCAGCGGTCGCGGAAGTAGCAGTAATCCGGCATGTTCACCGGGTTCGGCACCGCGCCGGGGATGGAGTACAGCCGATCCACCGTCTTGTTGATCACGGGCTTGGATTCCATCAGGCCGATGGTGTAGGGGTGCCTGGGATCCAGGAACACCTCGTTGGCCAGGCCCTTTTCCACCACGCGCCCGGCGTACATGACCACCACGTAGTCCGCCATTTCGGCGATGACGCCCAGGTCGTGGGTGATCAGCATGATGGAGGCGTTGATCTCGTTCTTCAGGTTGCGCAGCAGCTCCAGGATCTGGGCCTGGATGGTGACGTCCAGCGCCGTGGTGGGCTCGTCCGCGATGATCAGCCGCGGGTTGCAGGCCAGCGCCATGGCGATGACGATGCGCTGGCGCATGCCGCCGGACAGCTCGTGGGGATAGCGCTCGTAGATGCCCTCGGCGTCGGCGATGCCCACCATCTTGATGCTCTCGATGGAGCGGGCCTTGACCTCGTCCTTGCTCATGTGGGGGTTGTGCAGCGATATGACCTCGTCCAGCTGGAAGCCGATCCTGAACACCGGGTTCAGGGATGTCATCGGCTCCTGGAAGATCATGGATACGATGTTGCCGCGCACCTTCTGCATGGCCTCGATGGGCATCTTCGCCACGTCGTAGGCCACCTCGCCAAGGTTCAGGCGGATCGCGCCGTCCACGATCTGGCCGTTGGGCCGCTGCACCAGCTGCATAAGGCTCAGGCTGGTCACGCTCTTGCCGCAGCCGGATTCGCCCACGATGCCCACGGTCTTGCCCACGGGCACCTCGAAGGTCACGCCGTCCACGGCCTTGACCGTGCCCACGTCGGTGAAGAAGTAGGTGTGCAGGTTGTCGAACTCCACTACGTTGTCCTCGTTCTTCATCTTCGTGAGGTACTCGCTCTCGGGCACGTGCTTGCGGGACAGGCGCTTGTCCAGCTTGCGGGTGATCTTCTGGTTTTCGCGGCTGATCCTTCGGGACTCCCTGGCGGAGATATAACTGGTTTCGTTGCTCTTCTTGCTCATTCTCCTGCCCTCCCGTCAGCGCTTCATCTTGGGGTCAAAGGCGTCGCGCAGGCCGTCGCCGACGAAGTTGAAGCCCAACACCGTCAGCACGATCAACACGCCCGCCGGAATCCAAATGTACCAGAAGTTGGTCATCACATAGATGTTGCTGGCCGCGTTGATGATGGAGCCCCAGGAGGCCAGCGGATACTTGATGCCCAGGCCCAGGAAGCTCAGCGTCGCCTCCGTGAGGATGATGCCGCCCAGGCCCATGGTGGCCTGCACGATCAACAGCGGCATCACGTTGGGCACCAGGTGCCGGAAGATGCGCCGGCTGACCCGTATGCCGGTGGCCTCGGTGGCCACCATGAAGTCCTGCTCTCTGAGGGACAGGATCTGGCCGCGCACCACGCGGGCCACGCCCGTCCAGCCCATGATGCCCATGATGGCCATCAGCAGGAAGATGCGCGTGTAGGGGGGCACCTCAAAGGCGTCCATGATCGCGCCGGCAATGATCATCATCGGATAGTAGGGGATGGAGTTGAACAGGTCCACAAAGCGCATCAGCAGGGTATCCGCCCAGCCGCCGAAGTAGCCGGACACGCCGCCGACGATGATGCCGATCAGATTCTCCAGCAGCATGACCACAAAGCCCACCAGCAGCGATATGCGGCCGCCGTACATCAGGCGGGTGAGCACGTCCATGCCGTGGTCGTCGGTGCCCAGCGGGTGGCTGAGGCTGGGGGCCGCGTACATGTCGATCAGGTAGGTCTGCTGCTCGGTGTACACGATATAGTTGTTGCCGCGCATGCGGATGGTATGCTTCTCGGTCTCGCCCTCGGCGTTGACATAGTCGAAGGCGGTCTGCTTTTCGTCGATGGCCTTGGCCACGGCGGCCTTGTAATCCATCGCCAGGAAGCTGCCGGCGGTCACCGGATTGACGATCACATTGCTGACGGTGGCGATGGGCGCGTCCTCGCCCTCGCGATAGATCACACCGCTGTCCTTGTCGGCAGCATCCAGCGTGTAGGCCGCGCCGTCGGCCTCGAAGCGCTTTTCGCCGTTGCGCAGGGCCAGCTCGGCAGCGCGGCGGAAGGCATATGCGGCGACGGTGGCGGTGTCGGCGCTGTCGTGCACATCGTAATTCAGCAGGCTGGCCAGGGCCGCCTCGTCCACGGTGCCCAGGGTATAGCTCTTGGCCTTGCCCTTGGTCAGCATGTAGCTCTGGCCGTCCACCTCAAAGCTGTCCGCGCCGGACTTGGCCGCATTCAGGGCGGCGGCCTTCACGGCGTCAGAGATCTCCTCGCCGGGGTTCGCCTTCACATCCGCGATCTTGCCCAACAGCGTGACGGTGCCCAGCTGCTTGGCGGTGCCGATGCCGTAGAAATCCTGGGCCAGGCGCTGCATGCTCCAGGCCGCGCCGTCCGCCTCGAAGGAGATGCTCTCCTCCCCCGCATCCTTTACAAGACGGCTGAAATTGGCGCGCACCAGCGTGGAAAGCTGCGAGCCGTCCTCGGTAAGAAAGCGGTACTCCGTGTTCACCACGGCGCTGGCGAATTCCTTGTTGGCGCTGTCGGTCTTGTAGAATACCTGATCCTGCCGGTAGGGTGAGATCACGCCGCCCAGGAAGGAGAACGCGAACATGAACGCCAGTATGATGATGCCCGCGATGGCCAGCTTGTTGCGGATGAAGCGCTTGAAGACCATCATGCCCGGGGACAGCACCTTCACGCGGCGGCCGTCGTCCAGAGCGAGCTGTTCGGTATTGTTGTTTATGCTGTTGTTTTCGCTCATCTCAGATCGCCTCCTTCCGCGTCAATTCACGCGCACGCGGGGGTCGACCACCGCGTACATGATGTCCGCCAGCATCAGGCTGGCCTGAGTCAGCGCCAGTATGAACACAGAATAGAACATCGTGAACGGCAGATCGCCCGCCACCATGGCGTCGTAGGAGATATAGCCGATGCCGGGAATCTGGTACAGCGTCTCGGTGATCATCGAGCCGGAGAACAGACTGGGCACCAGATAGCTCATATAGCTGACCAGCGGGATCAGCGTGTTGCGGAAGGCATGGCGATTGATGACCACCCTTTCCGAAAGGCCCTTGGCGCGGGCCGTGCGGATATAATCGGCGTTCAGCACCTCCAGCATGTTGGTGCGGGTATAGCGGGTCAGGCCGCCCACGCTGAGCATCGTCAGCGTCAGTACCGGCAGCACCATGTGGTGCACCATGTCCCAGATCTTGCCGGAAGCGGACAGCTGCTCGTGATACCGGCCCACGATGCCGTAAAGGTCAAACCAGCCCAGCTTCACCGAGAAGCCGAATTTCAGCACCGTCGCCAGGAAGAAGGTGGGCAGCGATATGCACAGCATGGCGAACACGGTGATGCCGTAGTCGAAGCCGCTGTACTGGTGCCGCGCCGCCTGAATGCCCAGCGGTATGCAGATCAACACCTCCAGCACCAGCGTGACGATGTTCAATACCACCGAATACCAAATGACCTGGCTGAACTTTTCGGTGACCGGGATGCCGTACTTCCAGCTGACGCCGAAGTCGCCCTTCAGCACGCCGCCCAGCCAGTTGAAATAGCCGGTGACCACATCGTCGTTCATGTGATAGGCCTCGTTCAGCTCCGCCAGCCATTCCTGATAGCTCTTGCCGCCGATGGACGATGAGGCCGCGGCCCTCTGACGGGCCATGCTCTCCACAAAGCTGGTGGGCAGGCAGCGCATCACGCCATAGATGATGAACGCGCCGAAGAATATGATGACAAGTGCCAGCGCGGTGCGCCGGACGATGAATTTCCACACGGTCGTTGCCCCTCTCCAAGTTTGTTTATTTCTGTCGCCGATCCCACGTCGCGCGATTTGCCGGGAATAACGTGTGTTTTTGTAGGGGCGG
>JBGUQG010000013.1:0-12069 GCA_045130815.1 Christensenellales bacterium | reverse complement strand
AGACGCGTCACGCAGTCTCATACAATCTTCTACGCACCTTCGGTGCTATTAAAACAGCTTCGCTGTTTTAATAGAAGATTAGTATGAAACGGCCTACACAGATATGACGCAGCTCTCCCCGTAGCCTGGGATGAGGCGGTCGTGGGTCAGGAAGGACAGGTTTTCGACCTTGGCCTGGGCCAGGAGCAGCCGGTCGAAGGGATCGTTGTGGGGCTCGGCGTCCTGCGCTCGGCAGAGCGTGCGCACGGCCAGGATGTGCTTGTCCGCCAGAGTGAGGGGGATGTAGCCCGCTTCCCGGCACGCCTCGGAGAAATCCTTCTCGTCAAAGGGGATGCTGTCGGGCCGTCGGGCGTGCTTCAGGAGCACCTCCCACGCGGAGACCGTGCTGTAATAGACGGCGTTGTCGGGATCGAGGATCAGCGCGCGGGCTTTGTCGGACAGCGCGGGGTCGTCGTTCAGTGCCCAGATGGCGATGTGGGTGTCCAGCAGAAGATTCATAGGCCGCCCTCCGTCATCAGGTTGGCGATGGCATCGTTGTCGGCGTCGAAATCGCCCGAGACGCTAAAGCGCCCCTTGCCCACGCCGATGCGCTTGGAGACGGGCGTTTCGTTGATCAGCGTGATCCTTGCCACCGGCTTGCCGTTGCGCGCCACGGTGATGGCGTCCTCCCTCCGGGTTTCCAGAAGGCGTATGAGCTTGGAAAACTCGGTCTTCGCCTCCAAAATGTTCACCTGCAGCATGTCGTCACCCCCTATGAGATTGACCAGGCTGACCAGACTGGTCTTCCTGACCATAGTATAACCGATGCGGGCGAAAAATGCAAGGGGGAAGGGTGAATGTATTGGCTTCGCCATGCATTGCGCCGCGCGCGTGATTTGACCGCCGCGCAGTCGTGAATTTCGACCCTGCTTCGACGAAGCTATTAACAACTGTGACATTCGCTTGTGCGCGCTCCGGCAAAGCGCTATAATACTTCCACAATCGGCGCGGGGGAAGCCCCGGGCCACAAGGAGGGAGTACTATGAACAAGAAGCTTATCGCGGAGGCGATCGGCACGGCCACGCTGGTGATCCTGGGTTGCGGCACGGCGATGCTGGTGGGCTGCGACGCCGCGAGCGGCGGCGGCTACATACTGACGGCGCTGGCCTTCGGGCTGACCATCGTGGCGATGGCCTATTCCATCGGCAACATCTCCGGCTGCCACATCAACCCGGCGGTTTCCCTGGGCGTGATGCTCAGTGGCGGCATGGGCATGACGGAGTTCATCGCCTATGTGATCGCCCAGTGCGTGGGCGCGGTGTGCGGCACCGCGGTGCTGGCGGCGATCTTCGGCCTGGGCGGCGTCACGGACATGACCGGCGGCTTCGGGGCCAACGGCCTGGCGGGCGTGCACGGCAACGTGCTGGCGGGATTGCTGGTTGAGATCGTGCTGACCTTCATCTTCGTGACCGCCATACTGGGCGTGACCAGCAAGAAGCAGAAGCACGGCAGCTTCGGCGGCCTTGTGATCGGCCTGACGCTGGTGGTGGTGCACATCCTGGGCATCGGCCTGACGGGCACCTCCGTCAACCCCGCCCGCAGCCTGGGCCCGGCGCTGTTTGCCATGTTCAAGGGCAACTTCGCGCCCATCGCCAGCCTGTGGGTGTTCATCCTGGGGCCGATGATCGGCGCGGCGCTGGCCGCGGTGACCTACAGCATCCTGGAGGCGGACCGGTAAAGCAATGACGGCGCCGAGCCCGGCGAGTTCACACGGAATTCGCCGGGCTCGGCGTTTTTCGGAAACTTTATTGTCAGAATCCACAAAAACAAAAAATGAGAGGTCCGCGCATTGACAAAATCACGGTGAAGTGTTAAAATACACATGCTGATGTTGGGGAAGAACGAATCCCCGGCACAAATAAGGCAAAGGAGTGTATCTTGGTATGAAGAAGATTCTTGCACTGGTTCTCTGTGCGATGCTGCTGATGGCTTGCACCGCCGCGTTGGCCGAGAAGGTCGGCGTTTCCATGCCCACCAAGGACCTGCAGCGTTGGAACCAGGACGGCGCCAACATGGAGGCCATGCTGAAGGAAGCCGGCTATGAGGTCGAGCTGCAGTACGGCAACAACAACGTGGCCGATCAGCTGTCCCAGATCGAGACCATGATCGACAACGGCTGCGAAGTGCTGGTCATCGCCGCCATCGAAGGCTCTTCCCTGGGCTCCGCCCTGGACAAGGCCGGTGAGAAGGGCGTCAAGGTCATCGCCTATGACCGCCTGCTGATGGACAACGCGAACGTGGACTACTATGCCACCTTCGACAACTACAAGGTCGGCACCGTGCAGGGCGAGTTCGTGCGCGACGCTCTGGACCTGGACAATGCTGAAGGCCCCTTCAACATCGAGTTCACCGCGGGCGATCCCGGCGACAACAACGCTGGCTTCTTCTTCAATGGTGCGATGGACGTGCTGAAGCCCTACATCGAGAGCGGCAAGCTGGTCGTGCCCTCTGGCCAGACCGAGTTCACCGACGTTGCCACCCCCACCTGGAAGACCGAGGTCGCCCAGCAGCGCGCTGACGGCATCCTGGCTTCCTTCTATGCCGACGGCACCGTGCTGGATGCCTGGCTGTGCTCCAACGACTCCACCGCCCTGGGCGTGACCAACTCCCTGGACGCGAACTACACCGAAGCCTGGCCCATCATCACCGGTCAGGACTGCGACAAGGCGAACGTGAAGAACATGATCGCCGGCAAGCAGGCCATGTCCGTGTTCAAGGATACCCGCACCCTGGCGGCTCAGGTCGTGAAGATGGTCGGCCAGATCCTGAAGGGCGAAGAGGTTGAAGTGAACGATACCGAGACCTACAACAACAACGTGAAGGTCGTTCCTTCCTTCCTGTGCGATCCCGTGTTCGCGAACGCGGACAACTATCAGGAGCTGCTGATCGAATCCGGCTACTACACCGAGGACGATCTGAAGTAATTCTCCCGGGAGACTTCACCAGATGCAGGCGGGCATGCCCCGCCTGCATCATTTGAGAAAGGCAATCCCATCGCACAGGCGGGCGAACATGCCGCTGCGTGCAGGTTCTTCGCTTCGTCCAGGGCGACGGGCTGTGTGCCGCTGTGAGCGAAGCGAAGAACCTGTGCGTTGCGATTGACGTGACGGGCCATGGTTCTTGTGCTCCCGGGGGAGTCCCGGGCGGATTGTAATCCACTTGGAAAGCAGGAGGAGAGCAATGGCAAACATATTGCTGGAAATGAAGAACATCACCAAGACCTTCCCCGGTGTGAAGGCCCTGGATAATGTCAACCTCCAGGTGGAGCAGGGCGAGATCCACGCCCTGGTGGGTGAGAACGGCGCGGGCAAGTCCACGCTGATGAACGTCTTAAGCGGCATCTATCCCCACGGCACCTACGAGGGCGACATTATTTACAACGGGCAGGTCTGCAAGTTCTCCAACATCAAGGATTCCGAAAAGCTGGGCATCGTCATCATCCACCAGGAGCTGGCGCTGGTGCCCGAGATGACCATCGGCGAGAACATGTACCTGGGCAACGAGCGGGGCCACAAATACGCCATCGACTGGAATACCACCTATGCCGAGGCGGACAAGTACCTGCGCATGGTGGGCCTGCATGAGAGCAGCAAGGTGCAGGTCAAGACCATCGGTACCGGCAAGCAGCAGCTGGTGGAGATCGCCAAGGCCCTGGCCAAGCAGGCCAAGCTGCTGATCCTGGACGAGCCCACCTCCTCGCTGAACGAGGAGGATTCCAGGGCGCTGCTGGATCTGATGCTGGGCTTCAAGAAGCAGGGCATGACGATGATCATCATCTCCCACAAGCTGAACGAGGTGGCCTACGTGGCCGACAAGATCACCGTCATCCGCGACGGCACCACCATCGAGACCATCGACAACCGGGGGCCCGAGCCGGTGTCTGAGGAGCGCATCATCAAGGGCATGGTGGGCCGCGAGATGACCAACCGCTTCCCGGCCCGCGAGGGCGTGAAGATCGGCGATATCCTGATGGAGGTGGACCACTGGACGGTGCACCACCCGCTGTACCCGGAGCGCAAGGTGGTGGACGACGTGTCCATAAACGTGCGCAAGGGCGAGGTCGTGGGCATCTACGGCCTGATGGGCGCCGGCCGCACCGAGCTGGGCATGTCCATCTTCGGCCAGAGCTACGGCGCGAACTTCTCCGGCGAATTGAAGATCGACGGCAAGCCCGTGAAGATGAAGAAGAGCGTCACCGACGCCATCAGGCACCGCATCGCCTATGTCACCGAGGACCGCAAGGGCAACGGCCTGATCCTTTCCCAGTCCATCAGGGTGAACACGTCCCTGGCCAACCTGAACAGCCTGGCGAATATGGGCGTGATCGACAAGGACAAGGAATACGCCGTGGCCGAGGAGTATCGGGAAAAGCTGAAGACCAAGACCCCCTCGGTGGAGCAGCTGGTGGGCAACCTGTCCGGCGGCAACCAGCAGAAGGTGCTGCTGGCCAAGTGGATGTTTGCCGAGCCGGACATCATGATCCTGGACGAGCCCACCCGCGGCATCGACGTGGGCGCGAAGTATGAGATCTACTGCATCATCAACGACCTGGCGGCCCAGGGCAAGTGCGTGATCATGATCTCCTCGGAGCTGCCTGAGGTGCTGGGCATGAGCGACCGCATCTACATCATGAACGAGGGCAAGATGGTCGGCGAGATGAAGGCCAGCGAGGCCACGCAGGAAAACATCATGGCCGCGATCCTCAGATCGGGAAGGGGTGCGTGACGATGAAAGCAAGCAAGGTTAGCGCGTTTATCCAAAAATACACGATGGTCCTGGCCCTCGTGCTCGTGACCGCGTTTTTCGCCATCCGCACGGGCGGCAAGACCCTGTATCCCGGCAACATCAACAACCTGATCGCCCAGAACGGCTATGTGTTCGTGCTGGCGGCCGGCATGCTGCTGTGCATACTGACCGGCGGCAACATCGACCTGTCCGTCGGCTCGGTGGTGTGCTTTACCGCCGCCATCGGCTGCGTGATGATGCAGGCGGGCGTGAACATGTGGCTGGCCGTGGCGGCGATGCTGCTGATCGGCCTGGCCATCGGCGCGTTCCAGGGCTTTTGGATCGCCAAGGTCCATGTGCCGCCCTTCATCGCCACGCTGTCGGGCATGTATGCCTTCCGCGGCTTCTCCAACGTGGTGCTGCAGGGCTACCAGGTGTCCATCACCAACGAAAGCTTCCTGAACATCTTCGGCGGCGGCGCGAACTGCTACGTGCCGGACTTCATCGGCCGGATGATGGGCCATGAAGGCAAGCCGAACTATACCTGCCTGGCGGCGGGCATACTGATCGTGGTGATCTATGCGCTGATGACGGCGCGCAGGATCCACGTGCAGAAGAAGCTGGGCATCAGCCAGTCCATCATCGGCCAGACCATCACCACGGCCCTGATCGGCGCGGTGGTGCTGTGGCTGACCTGGAAGCTGGCCAACCACAAGGGCATCCCCACGGTGCTGATCTGGATCGGCCTGGTGCTGGGCATCGCCAACTACATCACCACCAAGACGGCCATCGGCCGCCACCTGTACGCGGTGGGCGGCAACGAGAAGGCCACCGCCCTCTCCGGCGTCAAGACCCGCAACGTATACTGGTTTGCCTATGCCAACATCGGTATGCTGGCGGGCCTGGCCGGCGTGCTGACCGCCGCCCGCGCCAAGGGCATCGATCCCACCTACGGCGAAGGCTATGAGATGGACGCCATCGCCTCCTGCTTCATCGGCGGCGCCTCCGCCTACGGCGGCACAGGCAAGGTGTCCGGCATGCTGATCGGCGCGGTGCTGATGGGCGTGATCAACCAGGGCATGGTCATCATGGGCGTCGATTCCAACTACCAGAAGGTCGTCAAGGGCATCGTGCTGCTGGTGGCCGTCATGTTCGACGTGCTGTCCAAGCGGCAAAAGCGATAACAGGGGGAGGATGACAACAATGGATAAGAAAATGGTCGCTGCGATTTTGAAAAAGAACGCGATGCTCGTCATCCTGGTCCTCGTGTACCTGTTCTTCATGATCCTGACCGGGGGCGGCATCTTCAAGCCCTCCAGCTTCAACGCGCTGATCACCCAGAACGCCTATGTGTACATCCTGGGCTGCGGCATGCTGATGTGCATGCTGACCGGCGGCAACATCGACCTGTCCTGCGGCGCGTTCGTGTGCCTGCTGGGCGCGCTGGGCGGCGTGATGATGGTCATCAACGGAATGCCTGTGGGCCTGTCCATCGTGATCATGCTGCTGATCGCCGTGGTCTACGGCTGCGGCCTGGGCTTTCTGATCGCCTATGTGAACGTGCCGCCGTGGATCGCCACGCTGGCCGGTTACCTGTCCTTCCGCGGCCTGGGCACCTCGATCCTCAGGAGCAACTCCGTCACCGGCTCCATCGCGCCGTTCCCCAGGGATTTTCTGAACATCTTCTCCGGCGTGCTGTTCAAGACCCCGGAGGGTCAGATGAACCTGCCCTGCATGATCGCGGGCGTCGCCGCGGCGGCGCTGGTCGTGCTGATGGTGTTCCGCACCCGCGCTACCCGCCTGAGGAAGGGCTATGAGGCCGATTCCGTGGGCGCGGCGGCGGCCAAGAGCGGCCTGGGCGCGGCGGCGATACTGCTGATCATGGGCAAGCTGTCCTTCGCGGGCGGCATCCCCGTGGTACTGATCTGGGTGGCGGCGGTGGTGCTGGTCTACAGCTTCATCACCAGCAAGACCACCGTGGGCCGTCACTTCTACGTGGTGGGCGGCAACATGGAGGCCGCGCGCCTGTCCGGCGTGAACACCCGCAGGATCATGTTCATCGCCTACCTGAACATGGCCGTACTGACCGCCGTCTCCGCCATGACGGTGCTGTCCCGCTTTACCGCGGCCAACGCCGACGCCGGCAAGAACTTTGAGATGGACGCCATCTCCGCCTGCGTGGTGGGCGGCGTGTCCGCCAGCGGCGGCGCGGGCACCGTGCTGGGCATGGTGATCGGCGCCACGCTGATCGGCGTGATCAACCTGGGCATGTTCCAGATCAGCCTGGACGCCAACTACCAGCGCGTCGTCAAGGGCTTCGTGCTGCTGGCGGCCGTGGTGTTCGACATCCTGTCCAAGAAGCGGGAAAGCTGATCCGCCAAGCCAATGACGAAGGCCGCACGCGTTTGCGTGCGGCCTTCGTGTGCTTCGCTGTAGTAATCCTACAGCTGCCTGGCGTAGCGCTCCTGATCCTCCGGTGGGATGCACAGCAGGTCCATGGCCTGGCGGGCGGTGTACTTCAGCGTTTTCATGACGTTTCGGATATGCTCCAGGTTTGCGATATCGCGCCCCTGCGCGCGTCCTTCGGCGCGTCCTTCAGCGCGTCCTTCGGCGCGTCCTTCGGCCTTGAACAGCTCCATGGTCTCGGCCTCGTTGTATTCGGTCAGCAGCATGCTTTTCACCTCCGCTTTGTGCGCCTCCAGGAAGGGCTTCGTCACGAAGTCTCCGGGCATGGCGTCGATGGTTTTGTCGATGGCGGCTTCAAGGGATTCCGTTCGGTTCATAGCGCGTATGCTCTCCACGATCCAGGCGTATTCGGTCAGGGGATGGCAGCGGTCCATCAGTTTTTCGTTGCGGCCGCGGTTGATGTTGAGCATCCGGACCCGGACGCTGATGTCCGCTTCCCCGCGGTTTTCCGGGTCGAACGCGTCGGACAGCAGCAGCGTTCGCTCGTCCGGCTCCTCCTCCAGGCCGTTGTAGAACACCACGAGCCTGGGCACCGGCAGCATGATCTGGGTGCGCCCGTACTTGTTCTTGCCCGCCTGCTTGATGTGTTTTTCAAACAGGTTGGCGGTGTACTCCAGCATCCGCAGCGGCATGTTCGGGTTGAAGGTGGACTGCTGCTCGTACAGGCTCAGCGTGTTGGCGATGATGAAGGCCACGTCGTTGTGCATGCCCATGTACAGCACCTGGCGGATGGTCTCGATGGAGATGTCGTCCGGGTTGTCGTAGTGGGTGCCGTTGACGGCGTTGTACAGGCTCAGTGTCCACTCCTTGTGCTCCTCGTTGCCAAACAGGAAGCTGAACAGACGGTCCTTGTACTCCTGATTGCCCTGGGCCATGGTCACCACCTCCTACAACTCTATTATAACTCGTTTTCAGCGCCGTTGCAAGTATCCCCCGCGCATTGACAGCGGCGCGGTTCCACCATATAATACTGGCAGAGAAGGAGGCGCGGGCATGCTGAATGACAGACAGCTTGAAGAGATCATCGCCCTGCGGCAAGGGCTGCACGCCTGCCCGGAGCGTTCGGGGCGGGAGCGGCAAACGCTCCGGGCGATCAGGGGCTTTTTGACCGAAAACACCGACCTTGAGGTCCGGGACATGGGCGGCTGGCTGCTGGCGACCCATTTCGAGGGCGAGGGCCTGCCCGCCGTGGGCTTCCGGGCGGACATGGACGCCCTGCCCCTGGAGGGCACCGAAGACGGGGCCTGCCACCGCTGTGGCCACGACGGCCACAGCGCGATACTGTGCGGCCTGGCGCTGCTGCTGAACGGCAGGCGCACGGGCAGGAACGTGTGCCTGATCTTCCAGGCCGCCGAGGAGACCGGCGAGGGTGCGCCCCGGGTGCTGAAGGACTGGCCGGAGATCACGAAGCTGTCGGCGCTGTACGCGCTGCACAACATCCCCGGCTTCCCCAAGGGCGCGGTACTGGCGCGTCGGGGGTGCTTTTCCTGCGCCTCCTGCGGCCACAGCGTGATCGTGCAGGGGCGGCCCGCCCACGCGGCCTATCCCGGCGACGGCGCGAACCCCATCGCGCTGCTCAGCCGTCTGGCGCTGGACACCCCGGCGCTGATCGACGGCATACTGATGGGCGACGACCGCCTGCTGATGCGCACGCTGATCGGCCTGGTGGCCGGGGGCGACGACTACGGCATATCGGCCTCCCGGGGCCGCCTGAACCAGACCCTGCGGGGTCACCGCCAGGCGGACATCGACGCGCTGATCGACGCCATCGAGGCCGAGGCCCGGGCGGGCTGCGCCGGGGAGGGCATGCGCTGCGCCTTCGAGCGTCGGGACCCCTTCCCGGACACCACCAACGACGACGACCTCTACGACGACGCGCTGCGTCGCTTCCGCGGGGCGGGCCTGCCCGTTCACGAGCTGGCCGAACCCATGCGCTGGTCCGAGGACTGCGGCCACCTGCTGAAGGCCGTGCCGGGCGTGTTCTTCGGCATCGGCGCGGGGGAGGATGCCCCCGGCCTGCATACCGAGGGCTACGCCTTCGACGACGCCCTGATCGCCCCGGCGGTGCGGGCCTTCGAGGCGCTGCTGTAGCCACGACACAGGGGGCAACACAGGGGACGGTTCTCTGTGCAGTCGCACAGAGAACCGTCCCCTGTGTTGGTGGGATCAATCCTTGTTCGACACCGCCTCGGCGTAGTGCTTCAGGGTCTCGAAGGAGTCGATGTGCTCGCCGTTGGGCGCGATGGCGTCGCGGGTATCCATCGGCAGGCCCTTGAAGAAGTCCAGCGCGGCCCGGTCGTGCTTCAAGAGCTCCGCCAGGCCCGAGTATTTGGGATAGCCCATGATGAAATCACCTCGCTGCCAGTATGCCCGGGCAAACCGGGGTTTATGTACCTCCGGCGTTGCCTTTGCCGGTCGGGTGAGCTGAAATGGATGTTGAAATACATACATGGGTGCGCAGGCTATGGCGAACATCGGCGAGCAGATCCGCGAGGCGCGAAAGCGGGCGGGCATGACCCGGGAGGCGCCGCCCGTCTATGTCGGCCGGTGACAGCCAAAATCAGGGGGACGGTTCTCTGCGTGAAACCACACAGAGAACCGTCCCCCTGATTTCTGATTTTCTACCTGCCCGCCTTCAGCACGCCCTGGCTGTAGCGGGTGTTCAGCAGCTCCTTGACCCGGTCCATGCACAGCTGCATGTTGCTCTGGGCCAGGTCGGTGCTGGTGTTGTTGGTGTAGGCGGCCTCGTAGCCGGTGAAGGCGCTGGTGAGGCTGTTGATGTCCGATTCGGAAAGCACCGCGTAGCGGGGACCGTAGGTCTGAGCCAGCAGGTTGTTCAGCGTGATCGAGGCCACGTAGTAGTCCCGCATCTGGGGCAGTATCGCGCCGCGCACGTCGGCGTTGGGCACGGCGGTCATGTCGAAGGTCTGCATCAGGATATACAGGTTGGAGTACAGCGCCTCGCCGGCCCGGTTGCGCGCGGCCACGTACTGACGCTGTATATTCGCGCGCATACCGATGGATATGCACAACACGGCGACCAGCGCGACGATCAGCAAAAGCGCCGCGATCAGAATCGCCTTTCTGCGCGCGCTGAGGGTTGAAAAGGCGCGCAAATCGTCCCTTACACGTTCCATGAAAGCCCTCCTGAAAGGTTGGTCATACACTTGTTATATGCAGTCCGTCCTATGTATATGCATTGCATATGTAAATAAATATACGACATTTTTCCTGCAAATTCCTGCGCTTCATTGTGAAAACAAATGCATAACTGCATCGAATATACAGTTGTATAGTGTCATTTTTGTCCCTGCTGTCAAACTGCGGTCGAATTGCCGCGCGAATGACGTCACATTCGCGGCGTTGCAGATTTAACGCCAGCGGGTTTGACGGGCGTGGGGATTTGTGCTATATTTATGCTGTGCGCGCGGAGCTCTGCCGCGCGATTGCCAAAGTACAGTATTTTGAAAGGAATGAATCAATATGAGCCAGCTGAAAGGCGCATGCATCATCGGTCAGTCCGGCGGCCCCAGCGCCGTCATCAACGCTTCCGCCTACGGCGCGATCAAGACCGCGCTGGAGTGCCCGGACATCACCCAGGTGCTGGGCGCGTGCCACGGCATCAAGGGCGTCCTGGACGACGACCTGATCGACATGGGCAAGGAAGATCCCAAGGAGCTTGCCTACATGAAGTACACCCCCTCCTCCGCGCTGGGCTCCTGTCGCTACAAGCTGGCCGATCCCGACGAGGACGACACCGACTACAAGCGCATCCTGGAGATCTTCAGGAAGTACAACGTGCGCTACTTCTTCTACAACGGCGGCAACGACAGCATGGACACCTGCAACAAGATCAGCAAGTTCATGCTGAAGAACGGCTATGAGTGCCGCGTAATGGGCATTCCCAAGACCATCGACAACGACCTGTACGGCACCGACCACTGCCCGGGCTTCGCCTCCGCGGCCAAGTACATCGCCACCTCCGTGATGGAGGTGTACCGCGATTCCACCGTGTACGACACCGGCATGATCACCGTGATCGAGTGCATGGGCCGTCACGCGGGCTGGCTGACCGCCGCCGCGGCGCTGGCAAACTATGCCGGCGACGGCGCGGATCTGATCTACCTGCCGGAGAAGGAATTCGATCTGGACGCCTTCACCGAGAAGGTCAAGGCCATCTACGCCAAGCAGAAGAAGTGCCTGGTCGTCGTGTCCGAGGGCATCCACGACAAGGACGGCAAGTTCATCTCCGAGTACGGAAGCGCCAATGCCGCCAAGGACGCCTTCGGCCACACCCAGCTGGGCGGCCTGGCCTCCTTCCTGGCCAACCACCTGAAGGCCGCCACCGGCGCGAAGGTGCGCGGCATCGAGCTGAGCCTGCTGCAGCGCTGCGCGGCCCACTCCGCCAGCCAGACCGACATCGACGAGTCCTTCTCCGCCGGCAAGGCCGCCGTTGAGAACGCCGTCGCGGGCATCACCGACAAGATGGTGGGCTTCGAGCGCAGCTATGTGGACGGCAAGTACGTGTGCAACATCAAGCTGTTCAACCTGACCGACGTCGCCAACACCGAGAAGAAGGTGCCCGTGGAGTGGATCACCCCCACCGGCGACGGCCTGACCCAGGACTTCATCGACTACGCGCTGCCGCTGATCCAGGGCGAGACCAAGCTGCCCAAGGAGAACAGCCTGCCCCGCTTCGTGCGCCTGGCCAAGGTGAAGGCCCAGCCGATCGCGTAAACAGGAATAACCATTTCATACTAATCTTCTATTAAAATAGCGAAGCTGTTTTAATAGCACCGAAGGTGCGTAGAAGATTGTATGAGACTGCGTGACGCGTCT
>JBGUQG010000012.1:0-2080 GCA_045130815.1 Christensenellales bacterium | reverse complement strand
CATCTGGGGCATGCTGCCGGTTTCATCCAGCATGCCGGCCCGGGAGGCGGTGCCTACCAGGGTGCCGATGGTATCGAACATGTCGATGATGCAGAAGGTGACCACCAGCGTGATCAGCGTGAACCAGCCGATCTGCGCGATGCCCGCGAAGTTCAACCTGAAAAGCGTGGTCTGCGCCATGTCGGCAAAGGGCGGCATGAAGGAGGCGGTCTTCAGGCTCTCGAAGGGGCTGACGTGCAAAAACAGCGCCTCGCCGGCCCAGTACACCGCCGAGGCGGCCAGCATGCCGTACAGCACCGAGCCCTTGACCTTCTTGTGCTCCAGCCCCACGATCACGAACAGGCCGATGAACATGGTGATCACGGTCAGCACCATCACCGCGTGGCCGCTGCCCATCTGCTGTTCGGCGGAGGAGGCCGTCAGCGCGCCGAAGAAATCCCGCATGGCGTAGAAGGGGCCGCCGTTCTCGCTGTAGATGCCCACGTTGCTGCCGAAGCCGATGTTCATCAGCATCAGCCCGATGGAGGGTCCGATGCCCAGCCGGACGCCCAGGGGAATGGCCCGCACGATTTTTTCACGGATATTGAATAAGGAAAGCAAGATGAACACGATGCCTTCCACGAATATGATGATCAGCGCCGATTGGAACGATTCCAGATAGCTCAGCCCGCTCATGGCGGCCAGGTTCCCCACGACCACCGCGAAGAAGCTGTTCAGCCCCATGCCCGGAGCCATCACGAAGGGCTTGTTGGCCAGCAGCCCCATGCAGAAGGTGCCGATGGCCGAGGCGATGCAGGTGGCCAGGAACACGCCGTTCCACAGCGCGGTCCCCTCCGCGCCGAAGCCGGTCAATAGGTTTGGGTTCAGGGCGATGATGTAGGCCATCGTCATGAATGTGGTCAGGCCCGCGATCAGTTCTGTGCGAACGTTGCTGCCGTTCTGTTTGAGCTTGAATAACTTTTCCATAGGATTGAGCAGTCCTTTCTTTTTATACTTGTTTTATTCTGTACCGGCTGCGTTTTTCCTTCAAGCCGCCGCGCGGAGGGCGTGTAAAAACAGTAAAGCCGCGACACGTATGCGACATTTTTTGCAAAGAAGGGACAACTATAGCCTTTTCATTTTGTTACATGCCAAAAGCAAATAATGATCAACCAAACAACAAATAATCGCTATATATTCATGCTTTTTTTGCGCTATAATGATGATGGTAATTTGCACCCAAAAGTGGTTTGGCACGGGAGGTCAGCGAGGATGACGGATCGGGAACTGCGAAAGCTTCGGCGGGAGGATCTGCTTCAAATACTGATCGACCAACAGCGCCAGAACGACGAAATGGCGGAGGCGTTGAAGCGCGCGGAGGCCCAGCTTCAGGATAAGCGCATCGCCATTGAACAGGCCGGTTCGGTGGCGGAGGCGGCGCTGAAGCTGCACGGCGTGTTCGAAGCGGCCCAGGCCGCGGCGGACGATTACGCCGCCCAGTGCCGCGAGCGCGCGGACGTCCTGCAGGCCCAGGCCCAGGCCGAGGCCGACCGGGCCAAGCGGCAGGCCGACGAAGCGGTGGCCAATGCCCGCAGGGAGGCGGACCGCATCCTGTCCGAAGCCAGGGCGGAGGCCGAAAAGCTGATCGCGGAAGCCGGGGAACGGTCGGAACCGACCGAAGTCGCCTCTGAACCGCAGCAAGCGGAGGACGATGGCAAGCGCCGTTGGGGCCTGCTGCGTCGGAAAGGGAAAGCATGAAGCGCAGACCGATCGAAACGCCCTCCGTGGCGCAGCTGGAAAAGGAGCTCCGGCGGGAAAAGCACCGCCGCAGCTACCGCAGCACGCTGCTGAGCACGATCAGCGCGCTGGTGATCGTGGCCGCGGTGGCCGTGCTGGTGTCGATGCTGGTGCTGCCGGTGCTGCAGGTGGTGGGCGAATCGATGACCCCCAGCCTCTACCAGGGCGAGATCGTGGTGGCCCCCAAGGGCACGACCTTTCAGAAGGGCGATGTGATCGCCTTCTACTTCAACAACAAGATCCTGATCAAGCGGGTGATTGCCAACGCGGGCGAGTGGGTGAATATCGATGAAGGCGGCAATGT
>JBGUQG010000011.1:0-7777 GCA_045130815.1 Christensenellales bacterium | reverse complement strand
TGTAGGGCTTGCCGTTCGCCGAAGGCACGTGGGATTTGCCCACGAACAGGATCAGCACGATGACCGTCACCACATAGGGGATCATCGACAAAAGCTGCATGTTCACGCCGGAGGAGTCGCCCAGCACCACCTTCAGGCCGGAGCACAGGCCGAACAGCAGGCAGCCCAAAAGCGCGCCCTGGGGCTTGAACTTGCCGAAGATGACCGCCGCGATGGCGATGAAGCCCTGGCCGACGATGGAGATCGGCCTGAACTGGTTGGCAATGGCCATGGTCACGCACGCGCCGCCCAGGCCCGCAAGCAGGCCGGAGATGCACACGCAGATAAAGCGGATGCGGATCACGTTGATGCCCAGCGTCTCGCCGGCCTTGGGGTGCTCGCCGCAGGCGCGAAGCCGCAGACCAAAGCGGGTCTTGTAGAATACGAACCAGACCACGATCACCGCGATGAACACCAGGTATGTGGAGGCGTACTGAGCGAACACGTTGTCCAGGAACCGGCCAATCACCGTGGACTTGTCAAACACGGTGGTGAACAGCCTGGGGATCTTCGCGTTCAGCAGCGGAGCCGTATCGGTGGAGTTGAACAGCACCATGGCGATCATGATGGCCACGCCCGGGCCAAGCATGTTGATGGCCGTACCGGCGATGGTCTGGTCCGCGCCAAGCTTGACCGTAGCGATGGCGTGCAGCATGCCGAACAGCGCGCCGGCGAGCCCCGCGCACAGGAAACCGAGCCATGGGTTGGCGGTGAAGTAGGCCACGGTCGCGCCGGTGAACGCGCCCACCGTCATCATGCCCTCGATGCCGATGTTGACCACGCCGGATACCTCGGAAAAGCAGGACCCCAGCGCCGCGTACAGCAGCGGCGGAGTATACACCAGCGTGGCGTAGAGGATGATGCCGATGCTGTTGATGATGCTCGTCATTGTCCGTTCACCCCTTTCTTGGCGGTCGACGCAGCCTTGGACGGGCGTTTAAGAAACTTGAGGTTCTTGAATACCACCGAAATGGCGATGAAGAATACCACCGTGCCGACGATCACGTTGATCAGCTGGGAGGATGCGCCCACCAGCGTAAGCCGCGTGCCGCCGTACATCAGCGCGCCGTAGAACAGCCCGGCGATGTATACGCCGAAGGGGTTGGAGCAGCCGATCAGCGCCACCACGATGCCGGCGAAGCCGAAGCCCTCCTGGGAAGAGAAGATGCTGATTCGGGTGGAGCGACCCATCAGGTGCAGCGCCCCGGCCAGGCCTGCCAGCGCGCCGGAAATGGCCAGCGCGGTGAGTATGGAGCGGTTGACATTGATGCCGCCATACTCCGCGGCGAAGCGATTGTAGCCCACGGCCTTAAGCTGGTAGCCCAGGGTGGTCTTCTCGATGATCAGATACACGATGATCGCCAGCACCAGCGCCAGTATGAAGCCCCAGTTGAAGGTCTTGTCCACCCCCAGGGCCTGGGTCATCTCCTTGGGGAAGCGAATCATGGCGTTCTCGGAGATGTTCTTGGTGGCTTCCGCGCTGCCCTCGTTCTTGATCATGGGCAGGCCGGCGATGAAGTTGGACAGGTAGAAGGCGATCCAGTTGAACATGATCATGCTCAGCACCTCGTTGATGCCGCGCTTGGTCTTCAGCAGGCCCACGATGATGCCCCACAGCGCGCCCGCCGCCATTGCGGTGAGGAAGCACAGGGGCACCAGGATCACGTTGGGCAGATCGGGCAGCAATATGCCCACCACCGCCGCGCCCATCGTGCCCATCACGAACTGGCCCTCGGCGCCGATGTTGAAAACGCCGGTCCTGAAGGAGAAGGCCACGGAAAGGCCGGCCACGATGTAAGGTATCGCGTAGACGATGACGTTGGAAAAGCCCTTGACGCTCGAAACGCTCTCCACCAGCTTGCCGTAGACAACGTCCACCCGCAGCCCCATGACCACGAGGAACAGCGCGCCTACCAGCAGGCCGAGGATGATGGAGAAGATGATGTGGATAAAGCGGTTTTCCGAGATGAAATCCAGAAAGCTCTTTTTCTTGCTCATGCGTTCTTCCCTCCTGCCATCAGCAGTCCAAGCTCATTCTCCGTGGCCTGTCCGCCGGGAATGGAGCTGACGATCCTGCCGTCGAATATGACGTCGATGACGTCGGACAGGCTCATGATCTCGTCCAGCTCAAAGGACACCAGCAGCACGGCCTTGCCCTTGTTGCGCTGTTCGACGATGTACTTGTGCACGTATTCGATCGCGCCCACGTCCAGGCCGCGGGTGGGGTTCACGGCGATCAGCAGGTCCTTGTCGTTCTGAACCTCGCGGGCGATGATGACCTTCTGCTGGTTGCCGCCGGACAGCGTGCCGGCCGGTCGCTTCTCGCTCTGCCGGGGGCGGATGTCGTACTGCTCGATGGATTCGGAGGCGTGGGAAAAGATCGGAGGCCGCTTCAAAAAGCCCTTTCTGGAGAAGGGATCCTGGTCGTGATTCTGAAGGATCAGGTTGTCTTCGATGGAGTATTCCAGTACCAGGCCGTGCTTCTGGCGGTCGGCGGGGATGCTGGACACGCCGTGATCAAAGCCGAAGTGGGGCGGCTTGTTCAGAATGCTGACGCCGTTGACCTTCGCCTCACCCTGGGTGCCCTTGCGCAGGCCGGTCAGTATCTCAACCAGCTCGGTCTGGCCGTTGCCGTCGATGCCGGCGATGCCCACGATCTCGCCCGCGTGCACCTGCAGGTCCAGGCCCTTGAGGATCTCCACGCCGCGATAGTCCACGCCGTGCAGGTTCTTGACATCCAGCACCACTTTGCCTGGCGCCTGCTCGGGCTTGTCCACCTTGAAGGTGACCTTGCGGCCCACCATCAGGCTGGCCAGCTCGTTCTCGTCCACGGCGTCCACATCCACCGTCTGGATGTACTTGCCCATGCGGATGATGGTGCAGAAGTCCGCGGATTCCTTGATCTCCTTCAGCTTGTGGGTGATCAGTATGATGCTCTTGCCGTCCGCCGTCAGCTTGTGCATGATGTCGATCAGTTCGACGATCTCCTGGGGCGTCAGCGAGGAGGTGGGCTCGTCCAGGATCAGTATGTCCGCGC
This sequence comes from Christensenellales bacterium, assembly GCA_045130815.1. Taxonomy (GTDB): domain Bacteria; phylum Bacillota; class Clostridia; order Christensenellales; family Aristaeellaceae; genus UBA2862. The sequence goes on along the minus strand of JBGUQG010000011.1, from coordinate 4,701 downwards.
CGCGATACAGCGCCTTGAGGATCTCCACGCGCTGCTGCATGCCCACGGAAATATCCTCGATCCTGGCGTCCGGGTCGATGGACAGGCCGTAGCGCTCGGAGATATCCACCACGTTCTGGCGGGCAGTCTTCATGTCCAGCGTGATGCCCTTCACGGGCTCCGTGCCCAGCACGATGTTCTCGGTCACGGTAAAGGGTTGTACCAGCATGAAGTGCTGGTGAACCATGCCGATGCCGGCGGCGATGGCGTCGCGGGGATTGTTCATCACGATCTCCTTGCCGTTGACCAGGATCTGGCCTGATGTGGGCTTCAGCAGGCCGTACAGCTGGTTCATCAGCGTGGATTTGCCCGCGCCGTTTTCGCCGAGAATCGCGTGGATCTCGCCCTTGTGGACGGTGAGGTTGATGCCGTCATTGGCCACGAAATCGCCAAACTTCTTGACGATGTTGCGCATCTCAATGACCGGCTTTGACATGTCCACATGTTCTTTTGACAAGGGTTCCGCCTCCTTTTTATATGATCCGGGGCAGTGGTGCGTCCCGTTGGGCTTGCCGCGGGCCGGGACTCGCACGAACAGGTATTTATACATCCATATTTTACGGTATTTCAGCACGATGGTCAACTGTTTTTTGAAAAAAATGTCGTGATACGGTTAATTTTCTCAATCGGGCTGGCCGCCGGCGGCCGGGCAAACGGTTGACAGCGACGCGAAAATGGAATAGAATATACATATTGGAATATGTTTTCGATATGGAGGATGAAATCGTGTCAAACGCCTTGAATATCATCCAGGACCCCACGCTGACCTATCGCCAGCAGCTGGTGAACCTGGCTCGGCTTGGAGAGAGCGCCGACGATACGCTGCGCTACTCCGACGCTTACTACGCGGCCAAGGCCAAGGGCGCGCTCTGCGATCTGAACGAGGGCGTCATGCCCTTCCGGCCCCGCTACATCTGCCCGGACTACGAGCTGCTTTTCAAAAAGGGCTGCGAATTTCTGCAGCTGGACCCGCCCAGGGACCTGCTCGAAGCCGTGAACGTGCTGGAGATCTTCTATTGCCATGTACCCTCCATCACCACCTATCCGGTGTACCTCGGTGACCTTGACAAGCTGCTGGAGCCCTTCGTCCAGCGGGAGGAGAGGAGCTACGCCAAAAAGGTGCTGCGCCTGTTCCTGCGCAACATCGACAGGATCCAGACCGATTCCTTCGTTCACGCGGATATCGGCCCGGAGGACACGCTGACCGGCAGACTGCTACTGGAACTGACCGAGGAGATGCAGCTGGCCGTGCCGAACCTGACGCTGCGCTACGATCCGCAGCGCACCAGCGACGACTTCGCCATGGCCTGTGTGAAGTGCATGCTGAAAACCGCGAAGCCCTCCTTCGCAAACCACTGCATGTTCACCAGCGAGTGGGGCGAGCGCTATGCCATCGCCTCGTGCTACAACGGCCTGTTCATCGGCGGCGGCGGGTTCACCCTTCCGCGGATGAGGCTGTACGAATGCGCGCTGGATGCCAAGAGCCCGGAGGACTTCATTGAAAACGAGCTGCCCAAGTACATCGACCTGCAGCTGGAGTACATGGACAAGCGCGTGAAGTTCATTGTGGAGCAGTCGTCCTTCTTCAAGACCAACTTCCTGGTCACCGAGGGCTTCGTGACGCTGGACCGCTTCACCGGCATGTTCGGCGTGGTGGGCCTCGCGGAATGCTGCAACCACCTGCTGCACATCGGGGACAAGAAGCACGGCTTTGGCATGAACGAAGCGGCCACCGCGCTGGGCAGACGCATCATGGACGCCATCGACAAGCGCGTGCGCGAGCACGTCGCGCCCTACTGCGACGCCTGCGGCCATCGCTACAGGCTGCACGCCCAGGTGGGCATCGATACCGATGGCATGGATGATTCGCCCGGCACCCGCATCCCCATCGGCGTGGAGCCCACGATGCTGGAGCAGCTGGAGGTCAACGAGCAATTCCACCCGTATTTCCCCACGGGTACCGGCGACATCTTCAAATTTGAGGAGACCTATCTGAAGACCCCGGACGCCATACTGGCCATCATCAAGGGGTCGCTGGCCAACGGACTGCGGTATTTCTCCGGCTATCTCGAGAACAACGACGTGGTCCGCGTGACCGGCTATCTGGTGAAGAAGAGCGAGATCGAAAAGCTGCGCCAGAAGAAGCAGTCGCTGAACCAGGTCACACTGTACGGCATGGGCGCACAGGACGGCGGCCATGCGCTGGATCGGAGGGTTCAGCACCATGAAGACAGCGCCTGTCAATAAGATCATACCCTTTTCCAATGTGGACGGTCCCGGCAACAGGACCTCCATTTTTTTCCAGGGGTGTCCGTTCAACTGCCTGTTTTGCCACAACCCGGAGACGATCAACATGTGCGTAAGCTGTGGGGCGTGTGTGCCGGGCTGTCCGGTTGGCGCGCTGAGCGTGGGGGAGGGCGGCGCCGTGGAATGGGATGCCGGGAGATGCGTGTCCTGCGACGCCTGCATCAAGGCGTGCCCCAACGACGCCTCGCCCCGGGTGCGCTGGATGACGGTGGAGGATGTGCTGCGCGAGATCAGGCGCAGCGCGCCCTACATCGGCGGGATCACCACGTCGGGCGGCGAATGCACGCTGCGATACGAATTCCTGATCGAACTGTTTACCGAGGTGAAGAAGCTGGGCAAGACCTGCCTGGTCGATTCCAATGGCTCCTTCGATTTCGAGGCGGACCCACGGCTGCTGCAGGTCTGCGACGGCGTAATGCTGGATGTGAAGGCCGTGGAGAGCCGGTGGAACGACGCGCTGATCGGCTATCCGAGGGATGTCGTGCTCAAAAACCTGGACTATCTGTTGCGCATGGGCAAGCTGCAGGAGGTGCGCACGCTGATCTTCCCCGGGCGGGATCACGACAACGAGACCACGGTCCGCTATGTGGCCGGGAGCATCGGCGACGCCTGCGATTACAAGATCATCCGCTATCGCCCCTTCGGCGTTCGGGAAAGGTACCAGAAGATACTGGGCGAGGATACCACGGACGAGGCCTATGCCGAGGGCTACGCGCGGCTGGCCAGGAGCCTCGGCGCGGTGCGGGCGTTCGTCGTCTGATGAAAAACCGCAAACAAAAAGCTGCCATGCGGCAGCTTTTTGTTTGGCCTGACGGGATCAGTCGTCCAGCGTGAAGGCGGGAACCTCGTCCACGGAGGTGGGCACGGTCTTCTCGCCGGCGATGATGGCGGCCTTGGCGTCCTCGACGACCTTCAGCACATCCTCCGGGATGTGGTCGCGGGTGGGAGCCAGGTCGACGCCGCCGTTGGACAGGTCGTACATATGGATGCCGGCGGTGAAGCTGCCATCCTTGACGGCCTTGGAGATGTCCTGGGAAGCCACGTCAACGCGCTTCATGGCGGAGGTGATCACATGATCGGGAGCCAGGATGGACTGGTCGGTGTCAACGCCGATGGCCCAAATGCCCTCTTCGTTGCAGGCCTCGATAACGCCCATGCCCGTGCCGCCGGCGGCGTGGTAGATGACGTCGGCGCCGTTGGTGATCATGTTCTTGGCCGCGGTGGAGCCGCCGGCGCTGTCGCCGAAGTTATTGGCGTTGTACTGCTGAATGGTGGCTTCGGGGCAGGCTTCCAGCACGCCGGAGATGTAGCCGATGCCGAACAGGTTCATGGAATCGGAAACCATGCCCTGCACATAGCCGACGTTCTTGGTCTGGGTCACGGAACCGGCGACCAGACCCACCAGGTAGGAGGCCTGCTCCTGGGCGAACATCAGGCAAGCCACGTTGGGCAGATCGATGGAAGCGTCGTCGATGATGGCGAACAGCTGGTCGGGGTTGTCCTCGGCGGCCTCGCGGGTCGCGTCAGCCAGCATGTAGCCCACGCAAATGATCAGATCATAGCCCTCTTCAACGAAGGTGGAGATGTTGGTCTGATAGTCGGCGTCGGTCTTGCTCTCCAGGTAGTTGACCTCGAAGGAGGGGTCCTCCGCGGCCAGGGCCTGCAGGCCCTCCCAGGAAGTCTGGTTGAAAGACTTGTCGTTGACGCCGCCGACGTCGGTCACCATGCCGATGCGAACGGTTTTGCCTTCGGCCATGGCGGGGATCGCCATCATGAGCGCCAGGCACAGGACCAGGATAGCAGAGAGAATCTTTTTCATACCTTGCCTCCACATGGATTATTAACAGGCATAACGCCATGCCCGTTTCATATATATTATAGCATGCCGTGACAAAGCAAATCAAGTGTCTTGGAAAGAAAATGAACGAAAATATGAGAAAAATCGACAGCCGTTTCCCTTTTTTCGAAAGAAAATGTACCAAAACAACAAAATATCCAATTGACTTATCAAATTCGCCAACGAGCACGCTGTGAACATGCAGACCAAGATGCAGAACGTCAATCAGTTCGTGTCCGATCTGTCCGGCGGCAACAAGCAGAAGGTGGTGCTGGCCCGCTGGATCGGCAAGGGCAGCGACATACTGGTGCTGGATTCGCCCACCCGCGGCATCGACGTGAAGGTGAAGCAGGCCATCTACGCCCTGATGGCGGAGATGAAAAAACAGGGCAAGAGCATCATCATGATCTCCGAGGAGATCCCGGAGCTGCTGGGCATGTCCGACCGCATATTCGTGATGAAGGACGGCCGCATCAACGGCGAGTTCCTGCGAGACCCGGCCCTCAGCGAAGAAGACC
>JBGUQG010000010.1:0-10420 GCA_045130815.1 Christensenellales bacterium | reverse complement strand
GTATGGGCCGGGTCAGGATCACGGTGAGTATGGACATGACCACGGCGATGCCGCCGCACAGGTAGATGGCGTTGGCAAAATACTTGCGCATCTTGTGGGGGTCGTTCTCGCCGAAGGCCTGGGCCACCGGGATGGCGCAGCCGGAGCACAGCCCCAGCAAAAAGCCCAGTATCATGAAGTTCAGCGAGCCCGTGGCGCTGATGCCGGCAAAGGCCTTCACGCCCACGAAGCGCCCCACGATGATGCTGTCCACCAGGTTGTACACCTGCTGGAACAGCTGGCCCAGCAGCATCGGGAACCAGAACCCGAAGATCAGCCTGATCGGCGAACCGTGCGTCATGTCACGAACCATGCGATATCCTCCAAAATGAACGGATGCGCCGCGCTTTCCACGGCGCATTTATTTTAATCATTTGCATGTTACTTAAAAGCATGGTGGGGTTAAATAAATGCGGCATGATGAAGAAGCCCGCGCCATGGAAAAGAGCCCCGGTCGAACCGGTTTTGACACAAATCAATGCGCAATATACGGTATAATGACGGCAAATATGCAGGAATACCTGCATGTGAATACCATCCATGAATTGGAAGGGAGGCGTGAACCTATGAAGAGAATCATCGCCTGGACGCTGTGCCTGCTGCTGGCCGTGTGCGGCCTGCCCGCGCTGGCCGAGACCTCGGTGGGCGAGGCGGACGGCTTCGGCGGCAGGATCGTCGCCGAGGTCACCGTGGAGGACGGCAAGATCGTCGACCTGGCCCTGACCGGCGAGGGCGAGACGCCCGAGGTGGGCGGCGCGGCGCTGGAGCCCCTGCGCGAGGCCATACTGGCCGCCGGCACGGTGGAGGGCGTGGACGCTTACACCGGCGCGACCTGGACCAGCAACGGCGTGTTTGCCGCCGTGCGTGCGGCCCTGGGCATCGGGGAGGAGGCCGCGCAGGCCGAAGCCGTCACCGCCGCCGCTTCCGCGCTGAACCACGGCCTGGCCATCGTCGCCACCCCCCGGCTGGGCCCGGGCAAGGACGACCGGGAGGTGCCGGTCTACTCCTTCAACGCGGTGGCGGCCTACGTGGTGACCAACGCGGACCGGAGGATCGTGGACCTGAGCGTGGACATCCTGGAGATCATCACCCCCAACCACGACGGCGCGGAGGACAACGCCCTGGCCGGCTGGCCCGGCGCGACGTACAACGAGGACGCGGACGGCGACGGCGCGGTGGAGGGCCAGCTGGAGCAGACCGAGGAGAACTTCATGGCTGACCTGCCCGCATGGAAGACCAAGCGCGCCATCGGCGACGGCTACAAGCTGAATTCCGGCACCTGGGCCGGCGAGATGGACCTGTACGAGAGCGCGCTGCGGGGCAAGACCGCCGACGAGCTGGACGCCTGGGCCGCGAAGTTCCTGTCCGACGCGAACGGCCGCGCGCTGCACGGGACCTCCGACAAGGCGGAGGACGTCGCCAAGTGGGACGCGCTGACCGACGAAGAGAAGGCCGAAATGGACGCCATTTCCGGCGCGACCATGTCCCTGACCGACGCCCACGGCGACATACTGGGCGCGGTGAAGAAGGCCCTGGCCGGCCAGGTTCCGCTGGACGTTCAGCAGGACGTGGCGAAGCTGGGCCTGGGCGTGGTGGTCACCCCCCGGCTGGGCCCGGGCAAGGACGACCGGGAGGTACCGGTATACTCCTTCAACATCGTGGCCGCCGGCGCGGTCTTCGGCGCGGATGACGCCATCGTCGCCCTGCGCGAGGACATCCTGGAGGTCATCACCCCGAACCACGACGGCGCGAACGACAGCGCGTTCACCGGCTGGCCGGGCCAGTCCTACAACGCGGACGAGGACGGCGACGGCGCGGTGGAGGCCGTGCTGGAGCAGACCGAGGACAGCTTCACCGCCCAGGTGAACGCCTTCCGCACCAAGCGCGATCTGGACACCCTGTACAAGCTGAACTCCGGCACCTGGGCATCCGAGATGGATATCTTCGAGGGCTTCTTCGCCGGTATGACCGCCGCGGACGCCCGCGCCTTCTTTGAAAAGCAGTGCTCGGACCGCAACGGCCGCGTGATCTTCGAGGGCGCCGAGGACGAGGGCGACCTGGCCAAGTGGAACGCCCTGACCGACGATGAGAAGGCCGCCGTAGACGCCCTGTCCGGCGCGACCATCTCCATCTCCGACGCCCACGGCGACCTGCTGGGCGCGATCGAAGCCGCCTGGGCCGCCGCCCGGAACAGCGTGATCACCGTAGGATAATCTCATTTGAAATGCCGGGGGAGCTGCCTCAGTTGAGGCAGCTCCCTTGTGGTTGCAACCCCGGGCGGTTTGCGCTATAATTGAGGCGTTATTTATGCTACAAAGGAGCGGATGTCATGCTGTCCGTCAGCCGCGAGGCCCGGGCGCGCTGGAAGTGGTACGCGCTGCTGGCCCTTTCGATCCTGGCCGCTTACGCGGCGGTGTGGTTTTTTACGGACAAGACCCCTTGGATGCACACTGTGTATTGCAGCTATGCCCTGCAGGCGAAGCGCTGGCTGTCGGGCCATCTGGACCTGGGGCAGGACTACCCGTGGCTGGAGCTGGCCATCTACCAGGGAAGGTACTACGTCAGCTTTCCGCCGCTGCCCACGCTGCTGGTGATGCCCTTCGTGGCGCTGTTCGGAGTGGACGGCACCCCGGAGTACCTGATCGCCACCACGATGAGCCTGATCGGCGCGATACAGCTTTTCAGGATGTTCAGCCTTTACTGCGGGGACGAGCGCCGGGCCCTGGCCTGGACGCTGCTGGCGACGATCGGCTCCAATTTCCTGCTGATCGGCTACAACGGCGACGTGTGGCTGCTGGCCCAGACCTGCGCCTTCGCGTTCACGTCGGCGGCGCTGTACACCGTCGCCACCGGCGCGGAGGAGGATGGCAGGTGGCCGCTGCTGTGGCTGGCCTGCGCCGTGGGCTGCCGGCCCTTCAACATCGTCTACCTGCCCCTGGTGGCGTATCTGCTGGTGGTGAAGTTCAAAAAGAACGGGCTGACGCTGGCCGCCGCGCTGAAAAGGCACTGGACGTGGCTGATCGCCCCGGCCCTGGTGGGCGGCTTCTACATGGCCCTGAACGCGGCCCGCTTCGGCAATCCCTTCCAGTTCGGCCACGACTACCTGCCGGAGTTCACCCGCTCGCCGGACCACCTGCAATTCTCCCTCAGCTACATCCCCGGCAACATCCGGGAAAAGCTGCTGCGCCTGCCCGAGTGGTCGGAGAACCGCCTGCTGTTCCCGAAGGCCGGCTTCGCCTTCTTCATCACCAGCCCCATCTACGCCGTTGGCCTGGTGCGCCTGATCGAGCGCGTGGCGAAAAGGGCCCGGGGCGGCGCGAAGCTGCCCGCGGCGGCGCTGGCCGTCGCCGGGGCGTGCGTGTCCGTCCACCTGCTGGCCCTGTGCGCCCACGGCAGCATGGGTGGCATCCAGTGGGGCCTGCGCTATACCATCGACGCCATTCCCGCCGCCAGTCTGGGCATCGCTCTCATGCTCCCGGAGGAAGGGGAGGGCCTGGCCGGCTTTCTGCTCACCCCCGCGCTCGTGTTCGGCCTGTGCCTGAACCTGGTGGGCACCCTGGCGATATTGAACGACTGGCCGATATTCTTGTGAGAGTGGACGGTGGACGTTGGACAGTGTAAAGTGCACCTTCGGGATTTGTTTTGATTTCGTTGTCATCTGAGCGCAGCGAAGGATCTTTTTTGCGTCAAAAAGAACCGGATTGCCACGTCCCCTTCACTGCGTTTGGGTCCTCGCAATGACCGCGCTTGGGGGCGGCATGTTATGTCCCCGTTTCATGTCATTGCGAGTCGGACAGCCGTGAGGCTGCCCGATGTGGCAATCCGACCGTATCAATACTATTGGCTCAATCGGTGCGGGTGATCGGGAGATCGTCCCTATGGATGGGGCATCCTCAACTCCACTCTTCACTCTCTTTTAGTATTCCGTCTCCGCCTCGAACACCTTCTCCACCTTGCCGGTGAGGATCACGGTTTCGGGGGTGGTGCGGACGTACAGGTTGCCGCCGGGCACCTGCACCAGGATGTCGGTATCCGGGCGGCACAGGCCGTTTTCCACGGCGGCGGCCGCGGCTGCGCAGGCGCCGGTGCCGCAGGCCATGGTCTCGCCGCTGCCGCGCTCGAAGCAGCGCATGCGCAGCGTGGTGGGGTTGACCACCCGCACGAACTCGGTGTTCACCCGCTCGGGGAACAGGGGGTCGTTTTCAAACACCGGGCCCAGGGCCTGCAGGTCCAGCGCGTCCACCTGGTCGGTGAACACCACGCAGTGGGGGTTGCCCATGGACGCGCAGGTGACGGTGTACGCCTTGCCGCCGATCACGGCGGGCACGTTCACGGCCCTGTCGCCGGGCAGATCGCAGGGCACGGCCTTCGGGTCGAAGGACGCGGGGCCCATGTCCACGGATACCGAGGTCACCTTGCCGTAGCGGGTGAACAGGTGCAGCTTCTTGATGCCGCTCGCCGTCTCCACGGTGATGTCCGGGTGGCGCACGACGCCGCTGTCGTACAGGTACTTGCCCACGCAGCGCAGCGCGTTGCCGCCCATGCCGCCCTCGGTGCCGTCCCGGTTGTACTGGCGCATCTTCGCGTCGGCGATGTCGCTGTGTTCGATCAGCGTCATGCCCTCGGCCCCCACGCCGTAGTGCTGCTCGCACAGCCGCACGGCCAGGCTCTCGGGGCACTGGATGCGCCCGTCGCGGTTGTCGATGATGATGTAGTCGTTGCCCGCGGCCTGCATCTTCACGAAGCGCAGCGATTCCCGGTGGGCGCGCATGTGGTTGATGTCCACCAGCTCTGTGTTCTGCTGGCTGTAGCGGCTGAGCAGTATGTCGGTCAGCGCCCTGGCCGTGTCAAGTGAGGTCAGGCAGGCGATGCCCAATCCCAGCGCCTTGCGGTGCAGGGCGATGTAGTCCTCGATGGTGCTGTCCAGCAGCGCGCCGGTGTACACGATGTAGTTTACCCTGCCGCTCTCCAGCAGCTCGAAGGCGTGGTCGCTCTCCCGGATGCCGGGGATGGGCGTCACCGGGATGCCCAGCGTGGCGATCACCTGGGCGGTGCCCTCGGTGGCGTACAGCGCGCAGCCCAGGTCGCTGAAGCGCCGCGCCACGTCCAGCGCCTCGTAATAGTCGTATTCGTCCACGCTCAGCAGCACGCCCACGTGCTGGCCGGGGTGGGGCAGCCGCGTGCCGGCGCTCACCAGGCCCTTGAACAGCGCCTCGGAAAGGTTCTTGCCCAGGCCCAGCACCTCGCCGGTGCTCTTCATCTCCGGGCCCAGGTAGCTGTTGGCGTCGGTCAGCTTTTCAAAGCTGAATACCGGCACCTTCACTGCGCAGTAGGGCGGCGTGGGCACCAGGCCCGTGCCGTAGCCCAGGGATCTCAGACTCTGGCCCACCATCACCCGGCTTGCGATATCCACCATGGGCACGTTCGTCACCTTGCTGATGTAGGGAATGGTGCGGCTGGCCCGGGGGTTCACCTCGATTACGTACAGCTCGCCGTGGTACACCAGGTACTGTATGTTCACCAGTCCCCGGGTGCCCAGCGCCAGGGCCAGCTTTTCGCTGGATCTGACCACGGTGTCCATCATGGCGTCGTCCAGGCTGAAGGGCGGGTACACGGCGATGGAATCGCCGCTGTGCACGCCGGCCCGCTCCACGTGCTGCATGATGCCGGGGATCAGCACGTCGACGCCGTCGGAGATTACGTCCACCTCCAGCTCCACGCCGGACATGTACTTGTCCACCAATACCGGGTTCTCGATGCCCCCGGCCAGTATGCGGTTCATGTACACGGTCACGTCGTGGTCGTTGTGGGCGATGGTCATGTTCTGGCCGCCGATCACGTAGCTGGGCCGCAGCAGCACCGGATAGCCCAGGCTGTCCGCGGCGCTGTGCGCCTCGGCCAGCGTGTGCACGGCCATGCCCTTGGGGCGGCGGATGTCGAACTGCTCCAGCAGCGCGTCGAAGCGCTCCCGGTCCTCGGCGATGTCGATGCCCTCGGCGCTGGTGCCAAGGATCTTTACGCCCGCCCTGTCCAGATGCTGGGTCAGCTTGATGGCGGTCTGCCCGCCGAAGGCCACCACCACGCCCACGGGCCGCTCCACCTCGATGATGCGCATGACGTCCTCGTCGGTCAGCGGCTCGAAGTACAGCCGGTCGGCGGTGTCGTAGTCGGTGGACACGGTCTCCGGGTTGTTGTTGACGATGGCCACGTCGTAGCCCAGCTGCTTCAGCGTCCATACGCAGTGCACGCTGGAGTAGTCGAACTCGATGCCCTGGCCGATGCGGATGGGCCCGCTGCCCAGCACGATGATCACGGGCTTTCCGCTGCGGGGGAAGCTGCGGGCGTCGCAGACCGCGTCGAAGGTCTCGTAGAAGTAGGGCGTCTCGGCGTCGAACTCGGCGGCGCAGGTGTCCACCATCTTGTAGGCGGAGCGGGCCGCGGGCAGGTCCTTGCGCCCGGACAGGCGGCTGAGGGCCGCGTCGGGATAGCCCAGCCTCTTGCCCAGGAAGTAGTCCGCGTCCGACAGGCCGCCCGCGATGCGCGCCTCGAAGTCGGCCAGGTTCTTCATCTTGTACAGGAACCAGCGGTCGATCTTCGTGATGTCGTAGATCTCGTCGATGGAAACGCCGGCCTTGATGGCCTCGAACACGGTGAAGATGCGCCAGTCGTCCATGTCACCAAGGCGCTCCTTCACGGGCCGGGGGTCGCTCGGAGCGCGGTTCAGCGTGTCCAGCTTGATCTCCGCGCCGCGCACGGCCTTCATCAGCGCCATCTCAAAGCTGGGCGCGATGCTCATGACCTCGCCGGTGGCCTTCATCTGGGTGCCCAGCCGGCGGGACGCGGTGGTGAACTTGTCGAAGGGCCACTTGGGGAACTTGACCACGATGTAGTCCACCGCCGGCTCGAAGCAGGCGCAGGTCTTGCCCGTGATCTCGTTCTTGATCTCGTCCAGCCGGTAGCCCAGGGCGATTTGGGTGGTGACCTTCGCGATGGGATAGCCGGTGGCCTTGCTGGCCAGGGCCGAGGAGCGGCTGACCCGGGGATTGACCTCGATCACCGCGTATTCAAAGCTGTTCGGGTCCAGGGCGAACTGGCAGTTGCAGCCGCCCACGATGCCCAGCGCGTTCACGATGTTCAGCGACGCGCTGCGCAGCATCTGGTACTCCTTGTTGGACAGCGTCAGCGCCGGTGCCACCACGATGGAATCGCCGGTGTGGATGCCCACCGGGTCCACGTTCTCCATGCTGCACACGGCGATGGCGTTGCCGCTGGCGTCGCGCATGGTCTCGAACTCGATCTCCTTCCAGCCCGCGATGTACTTTTCCACCAGGATCTGGGTGATGGGGGAGGCGTCCAGCCCGATGCGGGCGGCCTCGTGCATCTCCTCCGGCCCGCGGGCCACGCCGCCGCCGGTGCCGCCCAGCGTGAACGCGGGGCGGATGATCACCGGATAGCCAATCCTTTGGGCGATGGCGAGGGCGGTGTCCACGTCCTCGGCGATGTCCGAGGGGATCACCGGCTCGCCGATCTGCTGCATGGTGTCCTTGAACAGCTGCCGGTCCTCGGCCTTGTCGATGGCCTCGGCGTTGGTGCCGATCAGCCGCACGCCGTGGGCCTGCAGGAAGCCCTCCTTGTCCAGCTGCATGGCCAGGGTCAGGCCTGTCTGCCCGCCCAGGCCCGCCAGCATGCTGTCCGGCTTCTCCTTTTCGATGATGCGCTTCACCGTCTCCACGGTCAGCGGCTCCAGGTAGATCTCGTCCGCCAGCGCCTTGTCCGTCATGATTGTGGCCGGGTTGCTGTTCACCAGCACCACGTTCACGCCCGCCGCCTTCAGCACCCGGCAGGCCTGGGCCCCGGCATAGTCGAACTCCGCCGCCTGCCCGATCACGATGGGCCCGGAACCGATCATCAGGACCTTTTTGATGTTTGTGTTTAATGGCATATTATTACTTCCTTTTGTCGGAATAGGGAACAGGGAACAGAAAACAGGGAACAGGAATAGTTGCTGCCGCATGGACTATGCATTTGCAGGGGCAGCGTCGCGTTGCCAGTCGGATTGAACGATGGGGTTGTGTGTGGCTGGTGCCGCAATGGCGTCCCAATACTGTACAACCCACCATCGCGGGAAATGAGAACAGTATAACCGCGATTATTTGTGCGCGGCATTTCCTATTCCCTGTTTCCTGTTCCCTTGTTTCCCATCATCCCCACAAACCTGTCGAACAGAGCGATCGTGTCCCTCGGGCCGGCGCAGGCTTCGGGGTGGAACTGCACGGAGAAGGCGTTGAGTTCGGGGTAGTCCACGCCCTCGCAGGTCTGGTCGTTGGCGTTGACGAAGCGGACCTTGCCCGTGGGCAGGCTGTCCGACACCACGGCGTAGCCGTGATTCTGGCTGGTGATGTAGGTGTGCCCGGTCACCAGGTCGATCACCGGCTGGTTGCCACCCCGGTGGCCGTACTTCAGCTTGGTGGTCTGCCCGCCGGCGGCCAGCGCCATCATCTGGTGGCCCAGGCACAGTCCGAACAGGGGCGCCCGGCCCAGCAGCTTTTTGATTTCGGCGATGCAGGCGGTGTTTTCCGCCGGGTCGCCGGGGCCGTTGGACAGCATCACGCCGTCCGGCCCTCCGGCGAGCACGGCCTCCGCCGTGGTGTCCGGGGGCACCACGGTGACCTCGCAGCCCCGGGCGCACAGCTCCCGGATGATGTTGCGCTTGGTGCCGTAGTCGATCAGCGTCACCCGGCGGCTCCGCGCGCCGGCGGCGGGATAAACGGCGCATTCCTTCGCGCCCACCGCCCCTACGCCGCCGGTGACGGCGTAGGCCTTCAGCGCGGAAAGGTCCTCCGGCACGCGGTCTGCGATCATGGCGTTCATCACGCCCTGCTCGCGGATGCGCTGGGTGATGGCCCGGGTGTCCACGCCGCAGATGCCCGGCACGCCGTTCTTTTTCAGGAATTCATCCAGCGTATACTGGCTGCGGAAGTTGCTGGGCGCGTCGCAGTGCTCGCGCACCACGTAACCCTTCACCGCGCATTGGCCCTCGAAATCCTCCTCGATGATGCCGTAGTTGCCCACGGCGGGGAAGGTCTGCATCACGATCTGGCCGTAGTAGCTGGGGTCGGTCAGCGTTTCGATATAGCCCACCACGCCGGTGTTGAACACCAGCTCGCCGGTGGATTCCACCGCCGAGCCAAAGCCCTCGCCCTCGTAGACGGTGCCGTCGGATAGAATCAGATAGCGTTTGGACATGGTATTACTTACCTCACTTACTTGCCTGGGGTGTCGGGGGCGGCAGCGCCCCGACCTTCAATCGTCCCCGGCGACATGCGCGGCGGGGACGGGTGCCTTTTCGAAGAAAAGGCTTCCTTGCAGATTTTGCGGCCGGCGCGCACAGCGCGCAAGCAAAATCTGTCAAAGGGGTGGTCATGGCGGGGGAAGCAGGTCCCCCGCCATAAACGCTACAGCGTCGCCGCCATGACCGCCTTGATCGTGTGCATGCGGTTCTCGGCCTCGTCGAACACGATGGATTGCGGGCCCTCGAACACCTCGTCGGTGACCTCCATGGCGTCCAGGCCGTACTTGTCGTGGATCTGCCTGCCGATGCCGGTGTTCAGGTCGTGGAAGGCGGGCAGGCAGTGCATGAACACGGCGTCCTTGCCCGCGGCGGCCATCAGCGCGGCGTTCACCTGGTAGGGCAGCAGCGCGTCGATGCGCTCCTGCCACACGGCGTCCGGCTCGCCCATGGAGACCCACACGTCGGTGTAGATCACGTTCGCGCCCTTCACAGCTTCGGCGGGGCTCTCGTTGAAGGACAGGCTGGCCCCGGTCCACCCGGCGATGGCGCGGCACTTGTCGATCAGCGCCGGGTCGGGAAAGTACTTGCGCGGCGCGCAGGCCACGAAGTCCATGCCCATCTTGGCGCAGCCCACCATCAGCGAATTGCCCATGTTGTAGCGCGCGTCGCCCATGTACACCAGCTTGATGCCGGCGAGCTTGCCGAAGCGCTCCCGGATCGTCAGAAAGTCCGCCAGGATCTGGGTGGGGTGGAATTCGTTGGTCAGGCCGTTCCACACCGGCACGCCCGCGTACTTCGCCAACGTCTCCACGATCTGCTGGCCGTAGCCGCGGTATTCGATGCCGTCGTACATCCTGCCCAGCACCCGCGCGGTGTCGGCGATGGATTCCTTCTTGCCGATCTGCGAGGCAGAGGGATCCAGATAGGTAACGTTCATGCCGAGATCGTACGCGGCCACTTCGAAACTGCAGCGCGTGCGCGTGGAGGTCTTCTCGAAGATCAGGGCGATGTTCTTGCCCTGGTGCATTTTATGCGCGACGCGCGCCTTTTTCTGCGCTTTCAGTTCCGCGGCCAGATCCAGAAGAGAGC
>JBGUQG010000009.1:0-6248 GCA_045130815.1 Christensenellales bacterium | reverse complement strand
CACTGGCTGAGCCGGTCGGTGATGGACAGCGTGAACACCGCAGCCGCCGGGATGCGCCGGGTGCGGGATCACGGGCTTTTGAAGAAGGCGCTGGAGGAAAACGAGTATGCCGAGGACGCGCTGCCCGTTCGGATCAGCCTGAACGACGGCACGCTGGAATACCGGCTGAGCCTGAAGGACGGGCTGTTCTACCGGGTGCTGGGCGAGGCCTGCGGCGAGAGCATCGACGGCGAGGCCCACCTGTTCAGGCTGATGAAGCAGCTGGTGGCCGCCCGGCGGGAGTACGACCGGGTGGCCGGAGCCCTGCAGAGCGTGCGGGAGAACGGCTATGGCGTAGTGACGCCCACGATGGACCAGCTGCGCCTGGAGCCGCCGGAGGTCGTGAAGCAGGGCGCGCACTACGGCGTGCGCCTGAAGACCGTCGCGCCTTCGCTGCACATGCTCCGGGCCGACATACAGACCGAGGTCAATCCCTTCGTGGGCTCCCAGAGCCAGTCGGACGGGTTGGCCAGGTCTCTGAACGAAAAGCTGGCGGCGGGGCAGGAGATCTGGGACACGGAGATCTTCGGCAAGACCCTCGGCGACCTGGTGCGCGAGGGCGTGGGCGGCAAGCTGAACCGCCTGCCCGAGGACGCCCGGCAGAAGCTGCGGGAGGCGCTGGAGAAGGTCATCAACGAGGGCAGCGGCGGCATGATCTGCGTCATGCTGTGATACTTGACCCTTGCGGGGCGGCAAAGCCCCGCTTTTTTTCGTTTGGAATGCGAACATTAACAGTTTGACAACCCAAATGTGTAGCGGGAATGGTAAAATAAACTGTATGCGTATGCAATAACAGGCGATTGAACGGAAAGCAGGGAATGAGCATGCAGGAGAAACCGTCGCGGCCGGCCCAGGGCGCGCCCGCAAAGCACGCTGCGCAGGGCCGCCACGTGGCGAAGGCCCGTCCGGCCGGCAAGCACGCGGCGAAGCCGAAGCGGCAGAGCCTGTCCACCCGGCGCGTGCTGAAGCGCACGGGTCTGTGCGTGCTGACCGCGCTGGCGCTGGTGCTGGCGGCCGCCCTCGGCGCGGGCTTCATCGCCTTCCGGGGCCCCTCCCAGAGCCTGGGAGATCTGCTGACCGTGACGATGCTGGAAACCAGCGCGCTGAAGTTCGTGCCCCACATCTATTACAGCAACGCCCAGGTGGATGAGATCGTGGCCCGAAACGAGGTCGCCGAGGTGGAGGATGAGACCGATACCTCCATGATCGTGCTGGCCGGGCCCACGCCCGAGCCGGGCACGGAGGCCGCCGCCCCGGCGGCGACGCCCAAGCCGGAGAACCTGATCTCCGAAAAGGACGGCATCGAGATCTACGGCGTGCACGGCGCGACCTTCAACGGCTTTATGATGGTGGTGCTGGACCCCTCGCGGGTCGGCGTCGGTGTGTGCCGGGACAACTTCTCCTCCAAGGAAGGGCTGCTGCTGCATGAGATCGCCGAGCGCCACGGCGCGGTCGGCGCGATCAACGGCGGCGGCTTCGAGGACGAGGGCGGCATGGGCAACGGCGGAAAGCCGCTGGGCCTGGTGATCTCCGATGGCAAGCTGCTGCACAAGGCCCGGATCAACGGCGACCACAACATCGTGATGGGCTTCAACCAGGACAATGTGCTGATCATCGGCAAGATGACCTCCGAGGAGGCCCTGAACAAGGGCATCCGCGACGGCCTGGCCTTCGGGCCCGCGCTGGTGGTGAACGGCGAGGCGGCCCCGGTGTCGGGCTCCAGCTCCGGCCTGAACCCCCGCACGGCCATCGGCCAGCGGGCCGACGGCGCGGTGCTGCTGCTGGTGATCGACGGACGCCAGGCCTCCAGCCTGGGGGCCACCTATTCGGATATGATCAACGTGCTGATGGAATTCGGCGCGATCAACGCCGCCAACCTGGACGGCGGCTCATCGTCGATGATGTATTACGACGGAGAATACCTGAACAAGGGCGTCATGCTGACGGGATCGCGCAAGCTGCCCACGGCGTTTATCGTGCGATGACGGAGGCCGCGCAATGAGTAGCAACAGCAAGAAAAAGCAAAAGGGCATTCTGTCCAGCCTGTTCTGGCGCGTGTACCTGGCCGTGGTGGCCGTGGCGGTGGTCGCCATCGTGATCGGCCTGATCTGGTTCAACGGCGTGGTGCGCGATTATGAGATCTCCCAGCCCGCCCACGCCGCCGAGGAGGTCGCCAGGCTGTTTGTGGACGGGGACTACGACCGCCTGTACGATTTGGACACCGCGGCCCGGGAGCTGTCCGGCGGCGACAAGGCGCTGTACGTGGACAGCCTGACCGAGCTGGCCGAAGGCAAGAGCGTCACCTGGCGCGAGGCCTATTCTCCCAGCGATGACGAGCGCAGGTACGCCGTGTCCCTGGCGGGGGACAGGCTCGCCACCTTCACGCTGGTGCCCAGCGGGCAGACCACCGCCCACGGCAACACGCTGTGGAAGCTGGGCAGCGTCACCACCAACGTGGCCATCCGGGGCACCGAGGCCGCGGGCGATGTGTCCGCCGCGCCCTATCGGATCAGCGCGCCCGCGGGCTACACCGTCACGGTGAACGGCCGGGCGCTCGCCGAGGCCAACGTGATCTCCTCCGGCGCCTCCATACTGCCGGAGGGCTTCCTGCCCGCCGGGGTCCCGGAGCCCACGATGGTCGAATACGGCTTCTACGACGACGGGAACGCGCCGCAGATCGCCGTCACCGATCCCTCCGGCGCGCCCGCCGAGGTGGTCGAAAGCGGCGGGAACACCTGGGAGTGCCCGCTGAAGGAGAACGCGGAGCTGCGGACGCAGTATTCCGACGCCATCATATCGCTGGCCACACAGATCGCCAAGTACACCGTGGACGACCTGTCCAAGAGCAAGGTGCTGAAGAACACCGATTCCGGCTCACCGGCCCAGACCGTGCTGAACAAGTTCAGCAACAGCTGGGCGCCCACCCACAGGACATCCACCGTGTCAGACGCCGTGGTGTCGGACTTCTACGTGCTGTCGGAGGATTGCTTCACCTGCCACGTGGAGTTCACCTTCACGCTGACCAGCCGCCGGGGGAACGACTATGTCTATCCCACGTCCTACACGCTGTGCGTGGTGCGCAGGAACGGCAAGGGCAAGCTGTACAACCTGACGTTCAACTAACGGAGGAAATCCCGATATGCAAACCCCAAAAAAGCAGACCGCGAAGCCGTTGACGGCGAAGCAGCAGGCCAGGGCAAAGCGCCTTCGCAAGCGCAAGCTGCGCCGCGTGGGCTGGAGGATCACCCTGTCGGTGCTCACCTTGATCGCGCTGGTGCTGATCGGCGCGCTGAGCGCGGGCTACGCCGCGTTCAGGGGTCCCTCCCAGTCGGTGGGCGACCTGCTGACCGTGACGATGCTGGAGACCAGCGCGTTGAAGTTCGTGCCCCGCATCTTCTACAGCCAGGCGGAGGTGGATCGGATCGTGGCCCGCAACTCCCTTTCCGT
Source organism: Christensenellales bacterium (assembly GCA_045130815.1). Taxonomy (GTDB): domain Bacteria; phylum Bacillota; class Clostridia; order Christensenellales; family Aristaeellaceae; genus UBA2862. The sequence goes on along the minus strand of JBGUQG010000009.1, from coordinate 2,762 downwards.
GGATGGCAGCGAGACCGATACCTCGCTGATCGTGATCGAAAAGCCCACGCCCACGCCCGAGCCCATGCCGGAGATGGACGTGGTGGTGGACGCGACGCCCAGCCCCACGCCCCCGCCGGAGAACCTGGTGTCCTCCGAGGACGGCATCGACATCTTCACCGTCACAGGGGGTACCTACAAGGGCTATATGATGGTGGTGAAGGACCCGTCCCGCGTGACAGTGGGCATCTGTCGCGACAAGTTCAGCAGCAAGAGCGGCCTGCAGCTGAAGGAGATCGCCGAGCGGTATGACGCCGTGGCGGCCATCAACGGCGGCGGCTTCAAGGACCACAGCGGCATGGGCAACGGCGGCATGCCCATCGGGCTGGTGGTGTCCGGGGGCGAGCTGAAGCACAGGGAAGAGGAGAGCAAGTACGACGTCACCGTGGGCTTCAACCGGGACGACATCATGATCATCGGCAAAATGACCGCCGAGGAGGCCGCGACGAAGGGCATACGCGACGCCATCACCTTCGGCCCGGCGCTGATCGTCAACGGCGAGCCCGCCAGCGTGACGGGCCTGAGCTCCGGCCTGAATCCCCGCACGGCCATCGGCCAGCGCTCGGACGGCGCGGTGCTGATGCTGGTGATCGAGGGCCGCCAGGCCTCCAGCCTGGGCGCGACCTATTCCGACCTGATCGCCATCATGATGGAATACGGCGCGGTCAACGCCATCAACATGGACGGCGGATCCTCGTCGCTGATGTACTACCAGGGCAATTATGTAAACAACGGCGTGGTGCTCACCGGCTCGCGGGACATGCCCACGGCCTTCATCGTGCGCTGACGGAGGCATGAATGAACAGGGGTAAAAAGAAGAAAAACAGCATATGGCACAGCACCTTCTACCGCGTCTATTTCGCGCTGGTGCTGCTGGCGCTCATCGGCATCGCGGTGGGCACCGCCTGGCTGCGGGGCAGGCTGAAGGACTATGAATCCGCCCAGCCCAAGTACGTGGCCCAGGACGTGGCGCGCCTGTTTGAGAATTCGGATTACCAGGCGCTGTACGCGCTGGATACCTCGGCCCGCCAGTTCGACGGGGGCGACGAGGCCTTCTATGTGCACAGCATGAACGCGCTGGCCGAGGGCAAGGAAGTGGCGTGGTCCGAGGCCTTCTCCGCCAACGAAAACGAGCGCCGCTACAGCGTGACCCTTGACGGCGAGCGCTTCGCCACCTTCACTCTGGTGCCCAGCGGCGAGAAGACGCCGAAGGGCAACAAGCTGTGGAAGCTGGACAGCGTGACCACCAACGTACAGCTGACCGAGCCGGAGCCTGAGCCGACGCCGGAGCCGGAGGCGCCGGCGCGCACCTATACCTGCCGAATCAGCGCGCCCAAGGGCTATACCGTGGTGCTGGACGGCGCGGCGCTCGGCCCGGACAATGCCCAGCTGGCCGAACGGACCCTGTTTCAGGACGATTTCCTGCCGGAGGGCGTGGACAACCCGGTGGTGGTCGACTACACGATCGAGCTGCCCACCGTGACGCCTCAGTTCACCGCCACGGACGAGAGCGGCAGCGCCGTGGAGGTGGTGATGTCCGCGGAAAAGCCGCTGACCTGGTCCTGCCCGCTGAAGGAGGACGAGGGCTACCGCGTCCAGTACAGCGGCGCGGCCATCTCCCTGGGCCGACAGGTGGCCAAGTTCACCTCCCAGGACGCCGAGAAGAAGACCATCCAGAAGGTCTGCGCCAAGGGCAGCCCCGCCGCCCAGATCTTCGAAAACCTGAGCAACACCTACTTTACGCCCCACAACAAGGTCGCCTTCCGCAACGAGGTGGCCACGGACTTCTATGTGCTGTCGGACAGCTGCTTCACCTGCCGGGTGACCTTCGACTTCGTGCTGAAGACCTCCCGGGGCGAGCTGGTCTATCCCACCAACTATACCTTCTGCGTGGTGCACGACGAGAGCTCCGCGAAGCTGTACAACATACTGATCTCATAAGAAATGACGATGCGGGCCCCGCGCCATCCACGGCGCGGGGCCTGTCGTCATTTCTTCAGTATGTGTATCGTGCACGATGTGTCGCCGGTGTAGTTCCGGTCTTCGTCGAAGTCATCCAGCGACGTGCAGATGAATGCGGACAGCCATATGTCGGTGACGTGTTCGATCTGCTTTCCCGCGGTCAGCTTGATGGAGGTGATCAGCGTGTCGGACTTCATCGACGAGCCCTTCAGGTGGGAATAGAACTTATGGGGCTTCACGTGATAGTCGTCGTACAGCCAGCACTCGATGTACTCGGTGTGCTCGATGTGCTTTGGGGAAAGCATCGTGTACCGGATCTCGCTGCCGTCGTCCAGCGTGTAGCGCAGCGTGTAGCCGATCTTGCAGCGGTCCGCGTCCGGGAAGGCCTTCCAGGCGGCTCCGAAGATGTCGCCGAAGAACGATCCGTCCAGCAGCGCGTCGTCCGAGGCAATGACCTCGAAGCTGCCGATGTCCTTGCCCTTCTTCCACGGGCCGGTGTAGCTGTCGCCCATGCGCACCCGGGGCGAATAGTTTTTGCCCTGGGGGGTGTAGAAGGACACCACGTTCGGTATGCTTCCCGGCACGATGGTGGGGGTGGGCTCCGGCGTGGGCGAAGGGGTCGGCGTGGGCTCCTGCGTGGGCGAAGGGGAGGCCGTGGCCGCCTGCGTTGCCGCGTCGTCGGCCGCCTGCGTCGCGGCGGGCGGCGGCGCCGCGGGCGTGGCGTCGTCCGGGGCCGGCCCGCGCAGCAGCATCAGCGCCAG
>JBGUQG010000008.1:0-3016 GCA_045130815.1 Christensenellales bacterium | reverse complement strand
CGATCCACGGTTTTTCTTGCGGTTTTGATATGGGTTGCAATGCCGGTTTCCACCAGCCGCTTCATCACGAAGGGCTTGAACAGCTCCAGCGCCATCTCCTTGGGCAGGCCGCACTGATACAGCTGCAGGGACGGGCCGACGACGATAACGGAACGACCGGAATAGTCGACGCGCTTGCCCAGCAGGTTCTGACGGAAGCGGCCCTGCTTGCCGCGCAGCAGGTCGGACAGGCTCTTCAGCTGGCGTCCGCCCGCGCCGGTGACGGGGCGACCGCGGCGGCCGTTGTCGATCAGGGCGTCCACGGCCTCCTGGAGCATGCGCTTTTCATTGCGCACGATGATGTCCGGCGCGTTCATCTCCAGCATCCGCTTCAGGCGGTTGTTGCGGTTGATCACGCGGCGGTACAGGTCGTTCAGGTCGGCGGTGGCAAAGCGGCCGCCGTCCAGCTGCACCATGGGGCGAAGCTCCGGCGGGATGACCGGCACCACGTCCAGGATCATCCACTCCGGCTTGTTGCCGCTCTGGCGGAAGGCCTCCACGACCTCCAGGCGCTTGATGATGCGCTGGCGCTTCTGGCCCTCGGTGTTGCGCTTGGTCTCCTTTTCGGACAGCTCCTGCAGCTCGCGGCGCAGCTGGTCGTTCAGCTCGTCCAGGTTCACGTTCTGCAGCATTTCCCGCACGGCCTCGGCGCCGATGCCCACGCGGAAGTCAAAGCCGATCTCGGCGGCCTGCTGCTTCTTCTGCTGGTATTCGGTCTCGGTGAGCAGCTGGTTCTGCTGGAGCTTGGAGATCGCGGGATCGCCGGGGTCCAGCACGATGTAGCTGGCGAAATACAGCACCTGCTCCAGCGCGCGGGGGCTGATGTTCAGCAGCGTACCGATGCGGCTGGGGATGCCCTTGAAGTACCAGATGTGGCTTACGGGCGCGGCCAGCTCGATGTGGCCCATGCGCTCGCGGCGCACCTTGGCCTTGGTGACCTCGACGCCGCACTTGTCGCAGATGACGCCCTTGAAGCGGGTGCGCTTGTACTTGCCGCAGTTGCACTCCCAGTCCTTGGTGGGCCCGAAGATGCGCTCGCAGAACAGGCCGTCGCGCTCCGGCTTCAGCGTGCGATAGTTGATGGTTTCCGCCTTGGTGACCTCGCCGTGGGACCACTTGCGGATCTTCTCCGGGGAAGCCAGACCGATTTGAATGGAATCCAGATTAGTCAATTCAAACAAGGAGCTCTCTCCTTTCCTGTCCCGTCACGGTATTAAAAATCATCATCCAACAGATCGTCGTCGCCGCCAAGGTCGAGGTCGTCGAAGTCGAAGTCTTCGACCACGGCCTCCTCCTCCTCGGTCATGGCTTCCGGCGGAATGATCGGGCCGAGCTCGTCCTTGAATTCGCTCTCGGTGGCGTAGATGTCATCCTCCAGCTCGCGGATCTCGATCTCCTGCTTGTCCTCGGACAGCACCTTGATATCCAGGGCCAGGGACTGCAGCTCCTTGATCAGCACCTTGAAGGACTCCGGCACGCCCGGATCGGGGATGTTCTCGCCCTTCACGATGGCCTCGTAGGTCTTGACGCGGCCGATGGTATCGTCGGACTTCACGGTCAAAATCTCCTGCAGCACGTGGCTGGCGCCGTAGGCCTCCAGGGCCCACACCTCCATCTCGCCGAAGCGCTGGCCGCCGAACTGGGCCTTGCCGCCCAGGGGCTGCTGGGTCACCAGGCTGTACGGGCCGGTGGAGCGGGCATGGATCTTGTCGTCCACCAGGTGGTGCAGCTTCAGATAGTACATATAGCCCACGGTGACGGGGTTGTCGAAGCGGTCGCCGGTGCGGCCGTCGTACACCCACAGCTTGCCGGTGCGGTTGATGCCGATCTTGCTGAACTGGATGGTGGGCCGGCCCAGCTCGTCGTACAGCGGGCCGTCCTCGGCATGGGCCGCCTTGTCCAGCATTTCGTTGATGTCGTCGTCCCGGGCGCCGTCGAACACGGGGGTGGCCACATGCCAGCCCAGCGCCTTCGCGGCCAGGCCGAGGTGCACCTCAAGCACCTGGCCGATGTTCATACGGGAGGGCACGCCCAGCGGGTTCAGCACGATGTCCAGCGGCGTGCCGTCGGCCAGGAAGGGCATATCCTCCTCGGGCAGCACGCGGGACACGACGCCCTTGTTGCCGTGGCGGCCGGCCATCTTGTCGCCCACCTGGATCTTGCGCTTCTGGGCGATGTACACGCGCACCATCTGGTTGACGCCGGGAGAGAGCTCGTCGCGGTTCTCGCGGGTGAAAATCTTGACGTCAACGATGATGCCGAATTCGCCGTGGGGCACGCGCAGCGAGGTATCGCGCACCTCGCGCGCCTTGTCGCCGAAGATGGCGCGCAGCAGGCGCTCCTCGGCGGTCAGCTCGGTCTCGCCCTTCGGGGTGACCTTGCCCACCAGGATGTCGTTCGCGCGGACCTCGGCGCCGATGCGGATGATGCCGCGCTCGTCCAGATCGCGCAGCGCGTCCTCGCCCACGCCGGGGATGTCTCGGGTGATCTCCTCCGGCCCCAGCTTGGTGTCGCGGGCCTCGGATTCATACTCCTCGATGTGGATCGAGGTGTACATGTCTTCCTTCACGAGGCGCTCGGACAGCAGCACGGCGTCCTCGTAGTTGTAGCCCTCCCAGGTCATAAAGCCGATGAGGGCGTTTCTGCCCAGGGAGATCTCGCCCTGGTCGGTGGAGGGGCCGTCGGCGATGGGCTGGCGCTTTTCCACGACCTCGCCCTCGGTGACGATGGGATGCTGGTTGATGCAGGTGCCCTGGTTGGAGCGGGCGAACTTCTGCAGCCTGTAGACCTGGTCCTCGCCGTCGTTCGAGCGGATGACGATCTCGTCGGCGGTCACGCGGGTGACCACGCCGGCCTCGCGGGCCAGCAGCACCACGCCGGAATCGCAGGCGGCCTTGTACTCGATGCCGGTGGCCACCAGCGGGGCTTCGGGCTTCAGCAGCGGCACCGCCTGGCGCTGCATGTTGGAGCCCATCAG
>JBGUQG010000007.1:0-12339 GCA_045130815.1 Christensenellales bacterium | reverse complement strand
AACCGTCGAACACCCGCTTGGTGTCCACGGTGGTCTCCATGATGTTGGCGTTTTCGTCGATGCCCATGGTGATGCCTCCTTGCGCCTGTGCGCTATTTGCGGATGAACAGTATGCCCAGCGTGCCCTGGCCGCAGTGGCTGGTGATGGAGCAGCCCGCGCGCACCTCCATGATCTCGCCGAAGGACTTGTGGGCGAGTACGGCGGCCTTCGTCAGCTCGAAATCCTCGCGGGACACGCCGGTGTGGGTGATGAATATGCGCTTGCCGTCCACGGCGTCGGGGTCGCGCAGCCGGTCGTCCACATATTGCTTCAGGCACCGGGAGTAGGCGCCGCGGAACTTCTTGCCCACGATCATTTTGCCGTCCACGACCTCGATGCAGGGCTTCAGCTTCAAAAGGTTCGCCCCCAGCACCGACACCATGGAGCAGCGGCCGCCCTTGTACAGGTAGTCCAGTCGGTCCAGGATGAACGAAGCGTCCACCTTGTCGATCAGGCCGCGCACATGCTCCAGGATCGCCTGCGCGTCCCCGCAGCCGGCCTCCACCATGTCCACGGCCTCGCACACCAGCAGCGCGATGCCGGAGGACAGGTTGCGGGAATCCACGCAGTGCACCGGCAGCCCCTGGGCCGCGGCCACGGCGTTGTCGTAGCAGGAGGAGAATTCGGCGCTGATGTTGAAGTGGATCACGGCGTCGCAATCCTTTAGCAGCGCCTTGAAGCGCTCGCGGTAGGCCTGGATGTTTACCGCGGCGGTCTTGGGCAGGTCGCCGCCCGCGTCCACATGGCGGAAGATGTCGTCCGGCGCGATGTCCACGCCGTCGGTATAGTCCTTGCCGCCCATGGTCACGGTCAGTGGCATCACCGCGATATGGTGTGTCTCGACGTATTCCCTGCTCAGATCGCAGGTGCTGTCGGCGGAAATACAAATCTTCATGGGATACCTCCGTATGTTTATTCAAGGGCCAGCAGCCGCACCTGGTCCACGCCGTCGATGGCGTTCAGCTCGGCCACCATGTCGTCCACGGACCGGCTGAGGTTGGAAAGGTCGATGGACAGCATGATGCTGGCCTTGCCGTGGATGGGCAGGCTTTGGGTGATGGTCAGTATGTTGGCGTTGCAGGCGGAAACGGTGCTCAGCACCCGGGACAGCATGCCCGCCCGGTGGTTCAGCTGCATGATCAGCGAGGCCTTGCGCCCCACCGTCAGCTGGCTGGGCTCCAGCACCTTGTCCTTGTATTTGTAATAGGTGCTACGGGAGATGCCCACCGCGTGCACGGCGTCGATCACCTGGGCGCACGCGCCGCTCTCCAGCAGACGCCGCGCCTCCACCACCCGGATGAAGTAATCCGGCAGCGCGGATTTTTCGACGATCAGGTATTCATTCAGCATGACGCATACCTCCCTCCCCGGCGAGTACAGTGCTCTCATAGATTATACCCGGCAGACGCGCGTCCGTCAATCCCGGACAGCGCAAGCTTGCTTCAAACGGTGGCCTGTGATCCGCGGCAGGTTTTGTATCATCCCTTGCGAGCGTTGCTCCGTTCGATCAAAAACCGGTCGAACTCCTCCGGAGGAACGGGCTTTGAGAAGTAGTAGCCCTGAACATATGCGCAGCCGAGCTCCTTGAGCGCGCGGTATTGCTCCTCTGTCTCCACGCCCTCCGCCACGACGGGCACATTCAGGTAATTCGCGATATCGATGATCAGTTCGATCATACGCACATCGCGCCGCTCGTTGAAGGCGCTTCTCACAAAGCTCATGTCGAGCTTCAGCACGTCGATGGGCAGCTGGGTCAGCATGCCAAGGGAGGAATAGCCTGTGCCGAAGTCGTCCATCTCGATTCTGAAGCCCGTGCCCACGCCGCGCAGCTCACGCGCCATGTGGATCACCTGCTCGGAATCTCCGGTATATGCGGATTCCGTGATCTCCAGCATCAGATCCTCCGCCGTCAGCTGATGGCTTTTCAGGATGTCCTGGAAGATGTACTTCAGATTCGGCGTAAGCATGTCGATTCTGGAAACGTTCACCGAAACGGGAACCGAGAAGCCGAAGCGATCCTTCCAGTCCCGGATCCGGGCTGCCGATTCCCTCCATACATACTCGTCCAGCTCCAGGATCAGGCCGTTGTCCTCCAGCAGCGGGATGAACACGCCGGGGCTGATCATGCCGAGCTCGGGATGGTCCCAGCGCACCAAGGCCTCCGCGCTGAAAAGTGCGGGCGTCTCCTGGCGAATGTCGAATTTCGGCTGAAAGTATACCTTGAAGCGGCGATTCTGCAAGGAAGTCTTGAAGTCCTCCAGCAGCCGCTCCCGGTACAGGTCAGCCTTGTGCATTTCCTCGTCGTAAATGCCGATCGCCTTCACGAAGCCGGTCTTCACCGTATCGGCCGCCGTCTTGGCATAATCGAAGCGACGTTCGATCTCAAGCGTCTTATCCGCGTTCGAGAATACGCCCATGCGCAGCCGAACCCGGCTCAATGCGGCATCCTCGCCGCCCACGCCCTCGGATAATCTGTCCAACAGCGATTCATAGTCGTCCCTGTGCGGGCAGTAGATCAGGAACGTATCTGCGCCTCTTCGACAGGCGACGCCGCCGATATCGCGTGAAATCTTTCGAATGTGGTCGCCGATGCGGCCCAGCACGGCATCTCCGTACTGCTTCCCATAGCGCTCGTTGATCATACGGAAGTGGTTGATGTCCACGACGACGGCGTCCATCGCCATCTCGGTATAATGCTGGTCATACAGCCTGACATAGCGCAGGAAGTAGTCCGGATTGAGCAGCCTGGTCAGGCTGTCACGCTCTGTGGAATGGATGATATTGCGCTTCTCAGAAAGCTCGATGCAGCGGTTGACGCGCGCCCGCACGATCTCCCAGGAGGGATAGGGCTTGGGAATGAAGTCCATCGCGCCGATCTTGAGGCACTCCACCTCGGCGCTCTGATCCGCCGTGAGCACGATGACGGGAATGTCCTTCAGCTCGGCTTCTTTCATGATGACCTTGAGCACGTCCATGCCGGACATGCGCGGCATTTGAAGATCGAGCATCACCAGCGCCAGCTCATCCTTGTGGGTTTTGAGCTGCTCCAGCGCCTCGACGCCGTCAGAAGCGTATATCAGGTCATAGGCATCCTCCAGCATGTTCCCCAGCATCATCATATTGACGGCCTCGTCTTCGACGATGAGGATGTGCCGCTTCAGGTGCATGACCTCGGAATCATCCACCATCGGTATGATGGCCTTTTCCGCCTCTGCATCGTCCCGCGTAGCCGCGCCAAGCCCCTTCAACAGCTGCTTTTCATCATACATCAGGCTGTCGGCGCGTTCAAACGCGGCGTGGAAGCTCTTGTCCTCTCCGGGCCTGAACTCCGACAGGCCCCCGGATACGACGACTCCGCCGCTGCCGATGTGCGCCACCGACCGATCGTGCAGCGTCAGCAAAAGCTCCTTGCGAATGACATAGTCCCTGCCGGACAGTATGATCACAAACTCGTCCCCGCCGACGCGGAAAACCGGACTGTGCTGGAAGATGTCGCAGATCATCTGAAAGGCCTTTTTGATATACTCGTCTCCGGCCTTGTGCCCAAGGGTATCGTTGATCTTCTTGAGCCCGTTGACATCGCAGACGACGACCGCGAATTTCTCCGACGTTCCCGCTTCGATGGCCTTGTTGATCTCCTCCTCGCGCTGGAGATAGGCCGTCTTGCTCTTTGCGCCGGTCATCGGGTCCTTGAACGCCGTTTCCCTGGCGGCGTCCCGCTCCGCGACGGCCTTGGTTTCCCACCTCTGCATGGAAAGGTGATTGATCAGCATGGCGCCCAGGGCCATGAAGAACAATCCGGTGACGATCGCCGTATTGACCGCGTCCGTCCGATGGATATGATCGAGCTGGCCCTGGATAAAAGCCGCTTCGTCCTGGCCGGAAGCGCCTCCGTCGGCGTTGGTGACATAGTACTCCTGAACAGCGTAGATCGCTTCGCTCGTCGCCTTCTCATCCACGCGCCCGGACCAGATCATGGCCATGAAGACCACCAGCGCCAACAGCGCGATCCAAACCACGATGGCCTTGCCGAAGCGCCGGGCGACGTCCTTTTTGATGATATGTCGGAAGTAGAAAAAGCCGACGACCGTCCACACCATGACCAGTACATAGGTCTCCGTCTCCAGCAAAGCATCGCCAAACAGGGTGGGGAAGAGCAAGTAGATGCCAAACAGCAGCATCGTCGCAAACCCTATAAGCCCGGTGACGGTCTCCCTGCGCAGCTTCAGTTTTCTCGCTGTCTTGAGGGCCGCGGCGGAAACAAAGCCGTAGAGCATGGTCGCCCCCAGCGTGGTCACGTCCACGATCCAGCCGATAGCCGTCCTGCCGACGAAGGGGATCACTGTGCTGATTGCCGCCAGCAGCAGCAGCGCCTTTTTCGGCGTGCCCCTCTCGTTCAGCTCCGAGAATCGATCGGGAAGAATGCCGTCGCGGGCGGTGGCCAAAAGCAGTCGGCTCAGCGCCCTCAGATTGCCGATCAGGCTGGTCAAAACCAGAGCGAGCAGCGCTGCCATCAGGACCGCCACGCCAAAGTCGCCCATATAGTGATGGGCGGCGTAGAACGCCGGCAGCCCTTCGATGCCGCTGTAGTCGCCCAGATTGCGGATATAATCGAGCCAGCTGGAGCAGCCCTCGGGATAGGCCGATATGCTCAGCAGCGTGATAAATACATAAATCGCCGTCGAGACGAGCACGGAGAGCACCAATATGCGGTGCAGCCTGTCACGCTTGAAGCTGAATTCCTCCGCCGAATGGGTGATGTTCTCAAAGCCGATGAAGGCCCAGGGCGAGATGAACGCTATCCTCAGGCTTTGTGCAATCGCGCTCTTTTCAGGCACAAAGGCCGGCGCCCAGCTGCCCCGATGCGCCGCGGCTGCAACGACGAAGCACAGGGCGATCCCGGCGGTGAAGACGCACACGAGCACGACCATGAAGCGAGCCATTGCCTTTTCGCTTCGGATGCACAGCAGCGTCACGCCCGCAATCGCGGCCAGCGTCAGCAGGGCCTCGCCCAGGTACACCTCGTATCCAAATACCGTGAAGAGATAGCCTGTCTTGAACGTATCGCCTATGAAGAAGCGGGCGAACAGGGGCAGACTCGTGGCGTTGGCCCAGAATATGGAAATATAGGTCAGACTGAGAAACCAAAAGACCAGGAAGGCGCGGTCATAGCCGAACACCTCCTTGGTGTAATCGTAAATGCCGCCCGCACGGGGATAGCGATTTGCCATAAAGGCGAAGTTCCGGCAGATGACGAGCATGAGCACCATGCCGATGAACAGGCCGAGGATGCTCCCCAACGGCCCCGCCTGTGCAAGATAAGTGTTGCTGGTAACCACCAGCGAGCCCCATCCCACGCTTGTGCCCACCGCCAGCGCCAAAGCCGCCGCAGGTGAAAGATATGGGCGCAAGCCTGCCTTTGGCTTTTGTTCCGACATACGTATGCCCTCCCCATAATGAAGCGTTGGATCTATGCATGCAGTATACCATAATCTGCTTTCCATGAAAAGACCATGAAGCCCTTGACAACGAATTTCTTTTTCGGACGACTGCCAGTCATGACAAGCCGGCTGTCCGCTGGGCTGAAGACTTTTCCGTCTTCTTGCGGCGGTACCATCTTGCCGAAACACGTCCCCTGTGGTAAACTATTCATGAAGTGTTCCAATGACGGTTATCCATGAAATGCTTATCATAAGGCAGGTATCGATCATGACCGATAAAAAGAGGGGAATCGCTCTGGCCACCGCCATAGGGGGCGTTGTTCTTGTATTCATTCTGGTTTTCGGAACGATGTGGATGGGCAACAATGCCAGGAACGCGACGGAATCCGCCGTCCGCTCTGTCAGCCTGCTCTACCTGGATGAGCTGGCCGGCCGCCGGGAACAGGTCGTTTCGGCGAACATGCAGGAAAAGATCAACGTTATCAACACGGCGCTGGATATGATAGAGGAGAATGATTTGAGCGACGACGCGCACCTCCAGGCCTATCAGGCGAGAATCAAGCAGCTTTTCAATCTGGAGCGCTTTGCCTTTGTCAGCGATAACGGCTTGATTTACACCGCCACGGGGCCGCGGGATGAGATCAATCAGTATCACCTGGATTTCAAGGCCCTCGGCGGGCCCGAAATCATGGTGGAAAACATGGGGGGATCGGACAAAAAGGTCATCATCGCCGTGCCCACGCAGATACGGTTCAACGATGTGGCGCTGATAGCCTGCTTCATGCAGATCGACATGAAGGAGATGCTCGCGGGCGTCTTCATGGACGCCCAGGAGGGCGGCGCGACCTTCTGCAATATCTATACCAAAGACGGCGTCGCTCTGAGCAACACCGTTCTGGGCGGCCTGGCCATGGAGGACAACCTGCTCGAAGCCATGCGGAACGCGGAGTATGGACCAGGCTATTCCTACGATGGCCTGGTCAGCGACTTCACCAAGGGCAATCGCGGCGTGGTCAGCTTCACCTTCAATGGCATCCGGGAAACGCTGAGCTACGTGCCGGTGGAAGGCACGGACTGGCGCCTGACTTACCTGATCCGGGAGAGCGTCATCAGCGACAACATCAGCGCCATCTCCGACGGCATCATTCGCAGGAGCGTCATTCAGTCGCTGTTGACGGTCGCCGTTCTGCTGGTGCTCTTCGCGTTTATCATCCGCCAGACCCGAAGAAACGCGAGGCTCACCCTGGAAAAGGAGACCGCCGACGCCGAGAGCCGCGTGAAGCAGGCGGAGATGGAGCAGCGGCTACAGCTCCAGGAGGAGCTTCTCTCCCAGAAGCAGCAGAAGGAGGAGCAAACCCGCCTGATCACCGCGCTGGCCTCCGACTATTGGAGCGTCTACTATCTGGATCTGGATCACGACAAGGGCGTGTGCTATCAGGCGCACAGCGACGTCGACAACGGCTTCCGCGTGGGAGACCACTTCCGGTATATCGCCTCCGTGACCGCTTACGCGAACGCGAACGTCAAAGAGGAATACCAGGAGGAATTCCTGCGCTTTGTCGGGATTGAAAATGTCAAGGCGCGGTTGCTGGAGCAGCGGGTCATCGCCTATCGGTACATGGTGCACAGGCATGACAGGGACACCTGGGAGGAGGTGCGCTTTGCCGGCGTGCGCCATCCAGGGGAGCGTCCGGATAATCTGGTGCACCTCGTCGGCGCCTGCTTTGTGGACGTGGATCTGGAAACCCGCAAGGCCATGTTACAGAAACAGGCCCTGCAGGACGCGCTGACGGCGGCGGAGACGGCCAACAGAGCCAAGACCGCCTTCCTCTCCAACATGAGCCACGAGATCCGCACCCCCATGAACGCCATCATCGGGCTGGACAGCATCGCGCTGAACGACCCGGATATCTCGGACAAGACGCGGGATCACCTGGAAAGAATCGGCAGCTCCGCCCATCATCTGTTGGGGATCATCAACGATATTCTGGATATGTCCCGCATCGAATCGGGACGCATGGTCATCAAGCAGGAGGAATTCTCCTTCTCCAAGACGCTGGAGCAGGTCAATGCCATCATCAGCGGACAGTGCCGGGACAAGGGACTGCATTATAACTGCCAGACAAAGGGGCAGATCGACGAATACTACATCGGCGACGATATGAAGCTGCGCCAGGTGATGATCAACATCCTCGGCAACGCCGTGAAGTTCACGCCCGAGGGCGGCGCCGTCAGCTTCATCATTGAGGATGTGGCGCGGATGGACGACAAGGCGACGCTGCGCTTTACGATCAGCGATACCGGCATCGGCATGAGCAGGGATTACCTGCCCAGGCTGTTCGAGGCGTTCTTCCAGGAGGATTCCTCCAGCACCAACAGGTTCGGCAGCACCGGCCTGGGCATGCCCATCACCAAGAGCATCGTGGAGCTGATGAACGGGCACATCGGGGTGGAAAGCGAGAAGGGCGTCGGCACCACGTTCACCGTGACCGTTACGCTGGGTCAGGCCAGTCATGTCGCGGCGGAAGGCAAGGAAACCGAGCTTCGCCCGAATGAGATAAAGGTGCTGGTGATCGACGACGACCGCATTGCCTGCGAACACGCGCAGGTCGTGCTGGGCCAGCTTGGCATCAGCTGCGATATGGCGTTGTCCGGCAAAGACGCCATCGGGATGGTGAAGATGCGCCACGCCCGCAGGGAGGACTACAACCTGATCCTGGTGGACTGGAAGATGCCGGAGATGGACGGGCTGGAGACGACCCGGCAGATTCGCGCCATCGTCGGCCATGACACGCCGATTATCATACTGACCGCCTACAGCTGGGACGACATCGAGGATGAGGCCCGCGAGGCGGGCGTGGATACCTTCGCCGCCAAGCCGCTCTTCGCCGGTACGGTGATGGATGAGTTCCGCGAGGCCTTTAGAAAGAAGAACACAAAGCTGGCCCGGGGGACAGTCGACCTGGCCGGTCGCCGCGTGCTTCTGGCTGAGGATGTGGCTGTGAACGCGGAAATCATGATGATGGTGCTCGGCATGCGGGAAATGCAGGTCGATCACGCGGAGAACGGCAGGGTCGCCGTCGAAATGTTTGCCGGCCGCGAGCCCGGATACTACGACGCTATCCTCATGGATATGCGCATGCCGGAGATGGACGGCCTGGAAGCCACGCGGACAATCCGGAACATGGATCGAAGGGACGCGAAGGAGATCCCGATCATCGCTTTGACGGCCAACGCCTTCGATGAGGATGTGCAGCGCAGCATGCAAGCGGGTTTGAACGCGCATCTCTCCAAGCCCGTGGAGCCGGAAACGCTCTTTGAGACGCTGGAGAACCTGATCAAAGCGTGATGGACCGAGGCGCTCTCCCGATGAACAATGACGGTGCAGAGCCACCCCTCCAAACGGAGAGGCGGCTCTGTTTTTTGCGGTGATGAATCTCTGAAGACGTCGGCGCCGTCAGCTTTTCTATGTCAAGTTATCCCAAATGCGGCATCCCGTGTGAACAGTCCGGCGCTAAACACAATACTTCATCAGCGTATCAATCAGGCTCCCAGCCTGGCTTGCATAAGCCTCAACGGTAATGGGGGTCCTCAGATCCAAACTATAGACACCCAAAAGCGATTTGGCATCCACGGTATGTCTGTCCTGTCTGAGTAGAATCGTAAACGGATAATGATTGGTCAGATTGACAAACGATCGAATTTCCTCCGCCGCGCCCAGCCGAATGTTGAGCGTGACCACAATAAACACCTCCCTTCTCAGACATGGTCGTGTTGGCACATCGTGTCCGAAATCGAGAGATGTCATGCTGTTAATTTATTATAACATGCGTGAATATAAAAAGCAACTGTGTAAAATATATATGCTAAAACTTAACATACAAAATGACTTGCAGGTATACAAAAACGGGACAACAGGGATTCTGTTTCCCTGCGGTCCCGTATGTCGGGATTGGATCATCACAGTCAGTCATAGCGTGTAGGGCTGTAATTCATGCAACAGGTCGTCGCAATCGTCGGCGTGTACCTCTACCGTTAACGGGCTTGACAGCTTCAGGCTCAACACGCCGGGCGTCGATTTTGCGTCTACCACATGCCTTTCGTCGCGCAGATCGACATCATAGGCATGCTTTCTGAAAATCCTTGCCGCGGCCTTCGCATTTTCCGCCAGGCTCAATCGGATGCGCAATGTAGTCATTTCAAATCATCTCCGCTACAGTGTCCCACATTCAAAGAGAACAGAAAACAGCAAGAATAAATGAAATGTCCCGCCATCGCTTCCTTTCTTTGCCTTCAAGGCTCAATAGCATTATAACACACAGTGATGATTTGTCAATAATTGGTTATGCCTCCAAAAGGTAAACAGAATGAAAAAGCCTGCGGCAGCACCTTGCATTGAGGCGCCTGCCTATGATAAACTGAATAACAAGGATCGCGAAAAGCATGAGCGCAAGCGCGAGCAACCGAATCGGGGCCGAGAAGGCAGGCTTGCCCTCCAACCGATGAAGGGCGTTCCCGGCGTAGCCTTCGCCGCCGGCAGCAATTCAGCGGCCAAAGCGGTCGCTGACGCGGGAAGCCCGTAGACGGTCGAAGAACCTTTATCAGCGAAAACATACTGAAAGGAGTATCCCTCATGAAGCAATTCTCACGGATCCTGTCGCTGCTGTGCACCATGATGCTTCTCCTGGGCGCTGCCGCAGAGGAAAGCGCCACCGTTATTGTCGAAGGTGTCGGAGAGCATGTCTCCGTCACTCTGACAATGGAGGGGGATCGCATCAAAAGCGTGCAAGCCAATTCCGACAACACAGAAGCCGATGAAAGGGGCAAGCAAGCCCTGTCGCTCATTGCCGGGGCGATGGTTGAGAAAAACACCTTCACCGTGGACACGATCTCAGGCGCGACATGCACCAGCAACGCTGTGATCGCTGGCGCGATTGAGGCGTGGATGCGGATTATGACGGAGAGAATGAGTCGGGAAGCGTGGATGCAAGAGCCGTTCACATACGAGAATGATCCCCGCGACAACCCCAAGGCCATGAAGGATATCGTCGTCAATCCCGACGCCGTCTACGGCTTTTCTCCCAGCCCTGATTCCGATCGCCTGAAGGAATACGCTGACGCCATCGACTGGACCGACCCAGAGCAGGTGGCCGAAGCGAGGGCGTTGCGCCAGGCATACCATGACAGCATATCCGAGCTGTACCGGCTGATCGAGGACCTGCTGCATGAGGGCAAGGACGTGCAGACCATCGCACGCGCCGTCAGCCAGCGCCGCAATGAGCTGCGCCTGGAGACACAGGCCGATAACCCCGAGGCGTTGGCGTTGACGAAGAAGAGCAATCTGGAAACCTATGGGAATGAGATGGGACCAACGGCGGATCAGCTGTACGAGAAGTATGGCTCCTGGCAGACTGTGCTGGAGAAAGCCCTTGGCACCAACGCGGGCATGGACGCCTGTCTGGGGTTCTATGACGAGTACTACGATATCTATGATATCGAGGCGGAACCGGTTGCGGGCGGCTGACAGAACGCGCCATGCGCCACTGCCGGGTTGACCCCGGACGATCAGCCGCCTTTGACAAGGCTGTTGAGAGGGCAAACTGCATTCCCGTGGCGCAGCCGTTCACACAGGCGGCGACTGGAGCAGATTGCCGCATTCCTTGCCGGTTCATCCTGTCTTCACATGCTTCCCTGTCCGAAACAGGCCGCACTCACGGCCCATAAAGCATCACAATGGCTGTCCATGCCGTGATCACGCCAATCACGCGGGCGATGGCAATGGGAATGGGGTTGACGCCGTATTCTGCCGCCATGGGCACGGCAATGGAGGCCGGCATGGACACCAGTGAACCGCTTGAGATGAATATGGAGATCGGCCAGCCTGCCGGCAGGAACAGCGCCGCCATGACCTTCGGGCTGGCCATCGCCGACCGTGTCACGATCCGTGGCGACGGCAGGCTTGCATTGCCAGCCGCGGCTGTGATATAATGGAGCAAAAAAGGAGGACATGCCCTATGAAAAAGACCGTCTGCCTGGCACTCGTGTGCCTCATCATCCTGTCCGTGCCCTTCATGGCGATGGGGGAGGCAGCCGATCACGTCGCTTACGGCTTTCACGGCGACGAGACCGTCGCGTCGGCCGTCCTCTGCGACAAGGGCGGCTTCAAGGTTTCCGCAACAGGCCTCGCCTATATCGCCTACGCGCCGGTGCTGATGCTTGAGGCCGAAAACACCTCGGGCGCTCCGATCACGTTCGACCTGGTTGAAAGCGCGCTCAACAGCTGGATGTGGGATGCGTCGCTGTGCACCTACGAAGACAACGAAGGTGATGACAACGATATGCTCAACGAAACCGGCGAGCTGAGCGTGGACGACGGCGAAACGCTTGCCTTCGGCCTCGACTTTTCGAACGGATACTACTACGAACCGTGCGGCATCGCGGGCGTTGGGGAAATCAGCTTCGTATTGCGCGCGTTTGACCCGGACAGCGGCGACACGCTGTTCATCACGCCCACGCTCGACGTTGAAACCTCGCTCGGCTCGGACTACCCCGGGCTCTACGTCGACACAGGCTCGTTGGCCTATGAAGCGGACGGCGTGCGCGTCGTGATCGCGGGCGTCAAGAACGATTTTGGCAGCCCGAGCGCCGTGGTCTACGCCAACAACTTCTCCGACAGGCCCGTGCTGATCACTGCCGAGGACTGCAAGGTCAACGGCACAGCCGCCGAGGCGTGGTTCAGCGCGCAGGTCTCACCCGGCCGCCAGTGCCTGGCGGACATGGGCTTTGACGGCGAAATCACGGACATCGAGACGCTCGCCCTTGTGATCCGCGTGGATGCGTATGCCCCGTTCGTGGATG
>JBGUQG010000006.1:0-8144 GCA_045130815.1 Christensenellales bacterium | reverse complement strand
CCCCCCCTTTGGCGGGGGCGAAGGCCCCGGCGCTGTCGTTTTTGGAACTCATACTCAACTCAATCAGGATCGTCTGTCTCCTGTTTGGGTTTAGCATTGCTTTGCCCACAGCGTGTCCTTGGCGTAATTGCCCCGCTTTGTGGACTGGGAGGTGCGGGCTGCGGGGGCCTCGTAGTTGAAGCAGAAGTAATAGCCCGCGTCGTAAGCGCCGTCTGCGGTGTTCTCCACGCCCTTCAGATAGCTGAGCACCGAGGGGTAGCGGCCTGACAGCTCATACCTGAAATAGCGCAGCTGGCCCTCCAGGGTGGTGTAGTCCAGCCCCTGCTCCTCGCAATAGGCGATCAGGTTGGTCTTGCGCCCGGCGTGCCACTGGCAGATGCCGTAGCTGGTGCCGCCGTCGCCGTTGCAGTTGGGGTTGTAGCCGGATTCGTATTTGATGTTGGCCATCACGCCCATGGCGGCTGCCCGGTTCAGATTCATCTCGTCGGTCAGGAAGGCGTAGATGGTATGCTCGTTGCTGCCGCTGGAGAAGGGATTCTTCGCCTTTGGCGCGGATTCGGCGGCGCTGCCCTTGCTGAGGGCGGACAGGCGCATGAAGCCGATCGCGCCGCCGCGTTCCACCATGGCGACGTCGCCGCGCACGGCCAGCAGCGTCAGGCCCACGCCCTTGGATACCCGCACGGATTCGCCGGACAGCGCCGCGCTGGCGTACACCTTCGCGTCCTGGTTCGTCACCGCCGCGGTGTTCACGGTGGTCACCGGCTCGGCGGGGGTGGTATCCTGCTGCGGGGCCGCGGCGCCGGGCTCGCTCAAGTGTCCGGCCACCATGTAGCCCACCCTGCCGTCCCGCTTTACCTTGGCGCACTGCCCGTTCACGCCCAGCAGCGTGACGCTTTCGCCCGCCCCGATGGCGGCATAGCTGCTGGAGGTGCTGGCCCTGCTGTAGATGCGGCTGTCCCGGTTGGCGACCATCGCCCGCCCGGTGTCGGTTTCCGCCTGCGCCGTCTCCGCCTTCTTCAGGTCGGAGGCCCGGGCGATGCCCGTGTAGCCGCTGTAGCGGATCATCACAGCCTTGCCGGACTTCGCCGTCACCTCGACCTCCGTACCCCTGGGCAGCGCGCCCAGCAGCGCGTGGGGTGCGTTCTCGGCATATACGTTCATCGATTCCACCGAAACCACGGCCTGCACGCCCTCCGCCAGCGCGGCGCTGTGCAGCACGATCACGGTCAGCGCCATCAGCGCGACCAGCAGCTTCGGGAACCTGAATGGCTTATTCATGACAAAGAAATCTCCAATGGCATCATTTTTGTAATAATTATACCATCATTGAAATACTTTGTCAATATAGGTTCATAGAATTGCAATAAATTGGGCGACGGGGAGGCGGGAGGGGACGGTGGACGGTGGGCGGCCCCTTCACTGCGTTCAGGGTGCTCGCAATGACATGGGAGGAATCCGCGATGCTTGTGGTGAAGCGGGACCGGATCGCCATTGTGACAACGGGTAAGGCATGGAGCGAAAGCCTCTGCCCCGGACCGTGTCATTGCGAGGAAGCCCCGCAGGGGCTGACGTGGCAATCCGGTCTCCCCTGAACCAAACAAATCCCGCAGGGATTTGCACCAAAGCTCCACACTCTACGCTCCGCTCTCCCTACAGCCTGCTGGTAAACCCCACGGCACGGCCGAGTATGCGGATGCTGCCGTATTCCTCGAAGGTGAACACCATCGGGGGATAGCTGCGGTTTTCGGACAGCAGCTGCAGGCCGTTCTTGATGTGGTAGACCCGCTTCAGCGTGGCCTCGTCATCGATGATCACGGCGGCGATCTGGCCGTCGTCCACGTCGTCCTGGCGGCGGATGAACACGATGTCGCCGTCCTGGATGCGCGCGCCGGTCATGCTGTCGCCCCGCACCCGCAGGGCGAAGTCGCACTGCATGGCGCTGTCGCAGTCGGTGGCGTCCAGCGTCTGCTCGGCGTAGATGGGCACACCCGCGGCGATGGTCCCCAGCAGCGGTACTCGCCTGCGGGTGACGGGCAGCAGGTCGCCCTCGTTTTTCAGCGCCCCGGCGTCGCCCAGCCTGCGCACTCCGGGGATGGCGTCCGGCGACACCGCCAGCGGCACGCTTTCGCCCGACAGGACCTCAATCGGGCACTTCAGCGCCTCGGCCAGCGCGTTCAGCGTGCCAATGGTGGGATTGCGGGTCTCGCCGTTCAGTATCTTGTTGATCGTGCCCTTCGGCACGCCGGACAGTGCCGACAGCGCGTCCGTGGTCAGCCCGCGGTCGCCCTTCAGCTGCGCCAGCTTTCTGCTCAGCTTCATGATATCACCTGCCGCTGTCTATTGCCTGTTCACTATTATATCATGTCGAATCCCGTCATACAAGGTCGAATTAACCGAACACGGTTTTAAATTTTAAGAAACAGGTTGCAATCTAACCGTATTCGGTTTATAATGTCTGTAACCGAAAACGGTGAAGGGGAGGTGCGTGTCATGGACGCGAAACAGATGGTCAATCGGCTGCGACAGCTTCGCTGGCTGAGGGAGGAGGTGAACATGCTGTCCCAGAGGATCGCGGAGCTGGAGCTGGCCTGCCAGGAGGGCGTGGGCCACGTCACGGGCCTGCCCGGGCGGCCGCCGAATGGCTGCGAGGCGGAGCTGGAGGCGCTGTGGCGGCGTCTGGACGCGCGCCGCGCCCGGTGCCTTAAGCTGCTGGGCGCGCTGTACGCCTTTATTGACAACATCGATGACAGCCGGATGCGTCAGATCATGACCTATCGCTATGTGGACGGGCGCAGCTGGGAATCCGTTGCCAGGAAGATCGGCGAGGTGGACGAGCAGTACCCCCGCCGCCTGCACAACCGGTTCCTGAAGTGCGCGCCGCCGGGCATATTTGACGAAAATGACGAAGAAAAGCTGCTATAATGGTTATATGCCGGCGGACGACCGCCGGGAAAAAGGAGGAGGATATCATGACCGTGAACCACACACAAGCCAATTTCAACCCGGACGGCGCGATGGCCGTGGAGCTGGCGGGGCGCCAGCTGCGCCTGCGCTATACGATCAACAGCCTGTGCGCCCTGGAGGAGAAGGCGGGCATGCCCATCGACCG
Organism: Christensenellales bacterium; assembly: GCA_045130815.1. GTDB lineage: Bacteria > Bacillota > Clostridia > Christensenellales > Aristaeellaceae > UBA2862. The sequence continues at coordinate 5,035 of JBGUQG010000006.1, read as the reverse complement.
GCTGATGGACCGGCAGTTCAGCGCCACGCGGCTTCTGCTGTGGGCGGGGCTCATTCCCTGCCAGCCGGAGCTGACCCTCAGCGACGTGGGCAGCCTGATCGGCAGCGAGGTGCTGATGGGCGGCAGCCTGGAGGACATCGTGGACCTGTGCGCCGACGGCCTGCGCGCCGCGGGGCTGCTGTGCGCGTGAGCGTTACAATGGAAGAAAACGCCCTCCTGCGCATGGCGCCCGATCCCAATGCCCGGGCCGTGGGGCTCGCACTGAAGGGGGACGTGCTGCCCGCCGCGGGGCGCGGCGATGTGAACGGGTATGCGCCCGTGCGCTACAGGGGCGTCGTCGCCTGGGTCAGCAGAGCAAAGGGCCTGTAGTTGAATGGAGAATGGCAAACGACGGGAAGCCGTTGCCGTTCTCCATTTTCAGCTTCTGATGATTGACACATTTCGATAACGCTGATATAATAGACGCGATCGATTGCATCGGGAGGCATTATTATGAAGAAACTGGCATCGTTGATCCTGGCGCTGCTGCTGATTGCGTCACTGGGCCTTGGGGCTTTGGCGGAGGAAGTGGCTTCCCGGAATGTGGAGCCGGCGGTTTTTGAGGAACAGGGCGCGCTGCCCGGCGTTGAGGGCGGCGATGAAGCCGGATACGCCGATTTTGTGGGCGATGTGGCCGTGTCCAGCGTGGAACGCTATAGCGACAATGATATTTATTACTATGACGAAGGGCTGACCAGCCTGGACGGCCTGGACCTGCCGGCGGATCTTTTGCAGTTCGGGTGCACCAAGAACAAGCTGACCAGTCTGGACATGAGCAAGTATCCCCAACTGGAATCGCTGTGGTGCGGGGAGAACCGGCTGACCAGCCTGAATGTGACGGGGAACACCCGGCTGATGCAGCTGAACTGTTCGTCCAACCTGTTGACCAGCCTGGATCTGAGCAAGAACGCCGGGCTGCGCTACCTGTGGTGCGAAGGCAACAAGCTGACGGCGCTGGATCTGAGCAAGAACACCAGGTTGGACGAGCTGTACGCCTCCGGCAATTCCATCCGGGAGCTGGACCTGTCGAACAACCGGAACCTGGCGCTGGCGGCGGGCGCCAAGCCGAAGATGAAGAACGGCGCGCTGCACTTCGAGTACGCCGAGGAGAACGAGGAGGGCGACGAGGACGTCTACATCCTGGAGATCGACCCGAACACCACCGTCACGGCCAAGGGCAAGACGCTCTACGGCCCGGCGGGCGGGCAGACCGGCATCGGGGACGCCAAGATCACCGTGAAGGATCAGGCGTATACCGGCAAGGCCCTGCAGCCCGCCGTCACCGTGAAGCTGGGCGGCAAGAAGCTGGTGAAGGGCACGGACTACACCGTTTCCTATAAAAGCAACATCGGGATCGGCAAGGCCACCGTCACCGTCAAGGGCAAGGGCGACTATACCGGCACGGTGAAGGGCAGCTTCAACATCAACCCGAAGAAGGTCACGGGCCTGGCGCTGGCCGCCGGCAGCAAGCGGCTGACCGTCAGCTGGAAGAAGGCCGCCGGCGTCACCGGCTATGAGATCGAGTACGCTCTGAAGAAGGACTTCTCCGATGCGAAGACGGCCACGGTCAAAAGGGCCGCCACCGTCAAAAGGATCCTCACGAAGCTGCAGGGCGGGAAGACCTACTACGTGCGCGTGCGCGCCTTCAAGACTGTGAAGAAGGTCAATTACTGTTCCGCCTGGGTCAAGGCGAACAAGAAGGCCGGAAAGTGATTGTTTGTCGGGCTGTCCCTCGCCTGAGTTAACCTAAACTGCGCAAAACTACCCCCCTTACAGGGGGGTTTTTGATATTGACGGTTTAAGGCTTTGTGAGTATAATAAAGAGTTGTATGATATATGCTGAGATGGCTGTGCCTACAGCCAAAAGCAGGGAGGACAGACCGAATGAAGAAGAGCTTGATCAAACTGGTGATCGTCGCGGTGCTGATCGTCGTCGTGGCGTTCCTGGCGTTGCACGGCTTGCAGATCGGCAAGTATGTGCTCAAACCGGTGTCCAGCGCCATCAGCCTGGGCCTGGATCTGAGGGGCGGCGTCTCCACGGAGTACATCGCCACCGACACCACCATCGAGAACTATGACAGCCTGCTGGAGGGCACCGTGAGCGCGCTGCGCACGAGGCTCACCAACGCCGGCTTTACCGAGGCCAACGTGGCCATCCAGGGCACCGACCGCATACTGGTCGAGATCCCGGACGTGGACGATCCCGAGGAGGTCGCCCGCATCATCGGCACCCCGGCCCACCTGGAGTTCCGCGACCCCAACGGCGAGGTCGTGGTCGAGGGCAAGGACATCCAGGCCGCGGGCGTGCAGTACGCCAACGACGAAAAGACCCTGTACGGCGTGGGCTTCAGCCTGAATGCCGAGGGCTCCAAGGCCTTTGAGAACGCCACCCGGGATTACCTGGGCCAGGCCATCTCCATCTACCTGGATGACGAGCTGATCTCCGCCCCCACGGTGCAGGCCGTGATCGCCGGCGGCAACGGCATCATCACCGGCTCCAACAGCGAATCCAGCGAGGATTCCTACAACTGGGCGCGCAACCTGGCCATGCTGATCCAGTCCGGCGCGCTGCCGATGGATATCGCCGAGGTCGAGACCCGCGCGATTTCCGCCACCCTGGGCATCGAGGCCATCGACGGCGCCATCATCGCCGGCATCGTGGGCCTGTGCCTGGTGCTGATCTTCATGCTGGTGATGTACCGCCTGCCCGGCGTGGCCGCGGATATGGCGCTGCTGATCTACGTGCTGATCGTGTTCTACGCCCTGGCGATCTCCGGCGCGCAGCTGACGCTGCAGGGCATCGCCGGTATCCTGCTGGGCATCGGCATGGCCGTGGACGCCAACGTGGTCATCTTCGAGCGCTTCCGTGAAGAGCTGAAGGAGGGCCGCACGCCGCTGAACGCCGTGAAGTTCGGCTTCCGCAACGCTGGCCGCGCCGTGCTGGATTCCAACGTGACCACCCTGATCGCCGCCGTGGTGCTGCTGATCTTCGGCACCGGCACCATCAAGGGCTTCGCCACCACGCTGATGATCAGCATCATCGCGTCCTATTTCACCGCGGTGCTGATCACCCGCGGCCTGCTGATTTTGATCTGCAAGCTGGGCATCAACAACCGCAAGGCCTACACGCGCTAAGGGAGGGGGAACGAGCATGAAAAAGTTTACCGGAAATACGCGCCTGTTCCTGTGCATCTCCGGCGCGATCATCGTCATCGCGCTGGTCATGCAGATTGCCGGCGTGGGCCTGAATCTAGGCATCGACTTCACCGGCGGCTCCATTCTGAACTACTCCGTCGGCGAGAACTATGACAGCAACGACGTCGAGACGATCCTGAACGCCTCCGGCTACACCGACAACCAGGTGACCAAGGCCGCCCCGTCCAGCGCCTCCAAGGCGCTGCAGGCCGAGCTGGCCGCCGCCGCGGAACAGGCCGCCCAGGAGGCGACCGAGGCCGCCGCGGAGGTGACCGGGGAGGCCGCCGAGGCCGCCGGGGAAGCCGCCGAGGCCGCCGGGGAAGCCGCAGAGGAAGCCGCCGAGGCCGCAGAGGAAGCCGCCGCGGAGGTGACTGAGGAAGCCGCCGAGGCCACTGAAGAGGCCGCTGAGGAAGCTGTCGGGGAGGCGCCCGTCGCGTCCCTGTTGAACCTGGACAAGTCCGGCATCGCCGCCGACGGCCTGACCGACCTGCAGATCCGCCTGAAGCTGGCGGACGCCACCGCGGGCATGGAGGACGTGGTGAAGGCCGCCGTCACCGGCGCGGTCTCCGCCGCCAAGGAAACCAGCTATCGCAACGCCACCAACCTGGAGATCAGCAACCTGGGCTATGAGCTGACCTACGCGGGCGGCAACATCATCGAGTTCGACATGGGCGGCGATTTCGACAAGGAAGCCGTTCAGAGCGCCGTGACCAAGGCCCTGGAGGAGGGCGGCTACGCCGTCAACGCCATCCAGTTCGTGAAGTACGACGCCGAGGCCGAGGCCGCCAGGCTGGCCGAGGCCGAAGCTGCCGCTGCCGCCGAGGCGGAGGATGCCGAGGCTGAGACCGAGGAGGCCGAGACCGAGGAGGCCGAGACCGAAGAGGCCGAGACCGAGGAGACTGAGGCCGAGGGCGAGACCCCCGCGCCGGATGAGAATACCGAGGCCGAAGCGGGCGATCCCGAGACCACCGAGGAGACCGGCAGCAGCCTGCGCATCCTGGTGGACATGGACGACGTCACCAGCCAGGTGCGCGCCCAGCTGGAGCGCGAGATGACCGCGAAGTATCCGAACTTCCGCTTCGTGTCCATCGACCATGTCAGCGCCATTGCCGGCCACGACCTGTTGTCCAACGCCGTGAAGGCCCTGCTGATCGCCTTCGTGTGCATGCTGATCTACATCGCGATCCGGTTCAGCCCGCTCTCCGGCGCGGCCGCGCTGTTCGCGCTGGTGCATGACATACTGATCATGTGCTCGTTCATGGTGTTCTTCCGCGGCCTGTTCCAGGTGAACAGCCCGTTCATCGCCGCGATACTGACCATCGTCGGCTACTCCATCAACAACACCATCATCATCTTCGACCGCATCCGTGAGACTCGCGGGAAGCCGGGCTACACCCAGGTCGACATGATGGACGTGGTGGAGGTCTCCGTTTCCAGCACGCTGTCGCGTACCATCAACACCACCCTGACCACGCTGTTCACGCTGGTGTGCCTGTACATCTTCGGCGTGTCCTCCATCAAGGAATTCGCGTTCCCGCTGTTGGTGGGCATGCTGGCCGGTACCTACTCCTCCGTGTTGCTGTCCGGCCAGGTTTGGGCCATGTGGGACAAGAAGCTGGCTGCGGGCAAGGGCAAGAAGGCCTAATCGAACAAAGCGATTGGAATTAGGAATCGACATGTGCCGGTTCCTAATTCTTCTTTTCACCGGGGAGCGGGGAACAGGGACACCGAACGCCCGGAAAACTCTCCAGTGGAGAGTTTTCAGTGGTTCGAGCGCCCGGAAAACAGCACAGTGTGCTGT
>JBGUQG010000005.1:0-23736 GCA_045130815.1 Christensenellales bacterium | reverse complement strand
TATGGACGAATACGGCCGCTTCATGCCCGCGGTGAACCGCTTCCCCAGCGCGGAGGGCGGCGCGGGCTTTAAGCCCCTGGCCGACTGGGTGCATTCCCTGGGCCTGAAGTTCGGCATACACATCATGCGGGGCATGCCCCGGATGGCGGCCCACCGCCGCCTGCCCATCAAGGACAGCGCGTACACCTGCGCCCAGGTGGCCAACCCCCACTCCGTGTGCGCCTGGAACCCGGATATGTACGGCCTGCGCCAGGACCATCCCGGCGCAAAGGACTACTATGACAGCATCTTCCGCCTGTATGCCGAATGGGGCGTAGACTTCGTCAAGTGCGACGACATCGCCCGGGAATACCCCCACTGCAAGCGGGAGATCGAGCTGATCTCCGACGCCTGCCGGGATTGCGGGCGGGATATCGTGCTCAGCCTTTCCCCCGGCCCCGCGCCGGTGGAGCAGGCCGAGCACCTGAAGAAATACGCCAACATGTGGCGCATCACCGACGACTTCTGGGACGAGTGGCGGCTTCTGAAGGGCATGTTCGAGCGGGCCGAAAAGTGGTGCGTCCACGCCGGTCCCGGCCACTGGCCGGACGCGGACATGCTGCCCGTGGGCGCGCTGCGGCAGTGCTATGCGGAGGACGACGACGGCCGCTTCTTCGGCGAGCGGGCCCACCACGGCTGGACGAACTTCACCCAGGCCGAGCAGCGCACGATGATGACGCTGTGGTGCATGCTGCGCTCCCCGCTGATGATCGGCGCGGAGATGACGAAGAACGACGATTTCACGCTGTCGCTGCTGACCAACGCCGCCGTGCTGGCCATCGAAAAGGACAGCTGGTGCGCCCACCCGCTGACCACCACCGACGAGGAATCCGCCTGGGTCGCCCCCCGCAAAGACGGCAAGGGCTGCTACGTGGCCGTGTTCAACCTGTCGGACAAGGCCCGCAGGGTCGGCGTGGACCCGGCCCTGGTCGAGTGCGGATACCGCAGCGCCACCGAGCTGTGGACCGGCGCAAAGCCACGCAAGGGTCTGACCGCCCGGCTCGCGCCCCACGACTGCGCGGTGTGGGCGCTGCTGGCGGATTGAGGCCGTTCTTCCCGGAAACGATGAAGGAACACGGGGACGGATGCGCAAGAGCCGTCCCCATGTATACAACGAGGTTATTGTTCTATGCAAACCAAGCGTACCAGAGCGCCGCAGCCGCCCAGGCAGCTGGCGTCGTGGAAGCTGATATTGATCGACTGCGCGCTGATCGGCGTGTGCCTGGTGGTGTTCGCGCTGTTCGACCACGTGATCCCCGTGGCGCAGGAAGAGGCGCCCCTCGTCCGTGAGACGGTCGCGCCGGAGATCGCCGCGCTGGCCGTGGCGACAGAGCTTCCGGCCCAGCCGCCCATGGAGGAAGCCGCCGCAAACGCGCTGCCCGAGGCCGGGCCCACCCCCGCGCCGGCGGCCGCCGCGGGTGATTTCAGCCAAAAGTTCGCCGACAAGTTTACCGGCGGCGAGGTCGTCCGGACCGAGGATTCCTACCGCAGCGCCAACCTGAACGTCACGCTGAGCCGCTATGAATTCAGCGTGGGCAAGTACGAGCAGGTGGCCTATGTCCAGGACATCTACATCCGCAGCATCGACTGCATCCGCCGCTGCTTCGCCAACGACCAGTTCGGCAAGGCCATCACCGAAGACGTGCTGGCGATGGCGAACCGTCGCAACGCCGTCGCCGCCGTCAACGGCGACTACTACGGCCACAACAACAGCGGCATCGTCATCTGCGACGGCGTGTGCTACCGGGACAAGTTCAGCGCCGACATGGAGACGCTGGTGCTGTTCCGCGACGGCACCATGAAGTGCTACCGCAAGGCCTCGGAGTTCGACGCTGAAAAGGTGATGGCCGACGGCGCGTGGCAGTCGTTCAGCTTCGGCCCCTCGCTGCTGGATGAAAACGGCGAGCTCCACGCCGGGGGTTATGCCTCCGTGAACCACGACCCCCGCACCATCATCGGCATGGTGGAGCCCGGGCACTACATGTTCATCGTCATCGACGGGCGGCAGAACGGCTATTCCGAGGGCCTGACCTACAAGGAGAGCGCCCAGCTGTGCCAGAAGCTGGGGCTGAAGGTGGCCCTGAACCTGGACGGCGGCAAGACCAGCCAGATGACCTTCCTGGGAAGGACCGCGAACCACCCCTACAACGGCGGTCGGGAGATCAGCGACATCGTGTATGTCGCGGAACCATAGGAGGCGGCACATGCGTAGAATGACGGATTGGATCCGGCGCGCAAGGCTCGGCGACTGGCTGCGGCTGCTGGACAGGCTCATCCCCCACGCCGCGATCGTGATTTCGGGCATGCTGGTGGTGTTCTTCCTGATCGACCGGGTGAACAAGCCCATGGCCTTCATGACCAACGAATTCCACAAGCGCATCACCTTCGCGCTGGCGCTGATGGCGATCTACCTGGCGATCCGCCGCGTCGGCAGCCTGCGCAGGGCCGAGCGCGACGACTACCGGCGACGCCTGCGCCAGTATAAGAACGACAGGACCCCGCGCTGAAACGGCCTGAGGGGGCTGCCTCGAAACGAGGCGGCCCCCTCCGCATATCGCGCTCAACGCGTACACCGGGGAAAGGCGCCGGAAACGCCTTTCCCCGTCGCCTTAACCCAGCGCCTCGTACATCGAATAATCCACCTGTCCCCGGATGTGCTCCAGCGCGCCGGGAACGAGCTCGCGCACCATCAGGCAGCTGACGTGGGGCAGACGGACCGACGGGCCGGCCACGATGCCGTGGTCGGCGCTGGTCTCAAAGCCCCGGGCGCGGTAGTTCCGGGGATCGCCCTCCACGATCACGGCCCTGTAGCCCATCTCCCGGGCCCGTTCAAAGCCGTACTCGATCAGCCGCTTTGAGATGTGCCGCCGCTGCAGATCGGTTCTCACCGCCACCGGGGACAGCAGCAGCAGCTCCCGGTCGTGCTTCCCCTCAAGGGGGAAGCGGGAGAACATGGCGTAGCCCACCACATCGTCCGCGCCGTCCGTCATCACCAGCTCCAGTTCGGGCACATAGTATGCCTTCGCCCGGATCTCCTCCGCCAGCCGGCGCACGGTCCGTCCCTCCTCCGGGCCGTCGTGCTCGGTAAACACCGCCTGCACCAGCGCCAGCGCGCTCTGGCGGTACTTCTCCTCCATGGGGCGCACCATCAGTGTATCCTCCATGTCCTCCGGGCGCAGCGCGGCCTCGAGCGCCTTCACGAACGCCTCCAGGCCCAGCCTGTCCGCCTCGGTAAAGCGGTCCGGCACCGGGCTGTCGATGTCCAGCACGCCGAATATGCCGCCGCCCGGGGCATGGATCGGGATCACGATCTCCGAATTGGAGGCGCTGTCGCAGGCGATGTGGCCCGGGAAGGCGTGTACGTCCGGCACCAGCTGCGTCCGGTCCTCGGCCACCGCCGTGCCGCACACGCCCTTCCCTATCGGGATGTGGATGCAGGCCAGCTTGCCCTGAAACGGCCCCAGCACCAGCCGCCCCTGGCGCAGCAGGTAAAAGCCCGCCCAGTTCAGGTCCTCCAGGTTGTCACAGAGCAGCGCCGAGGCGTTGGAAAGCAGCGGCACGTACCACCGCTCCGCCTCAGCCAGCCCCTTCAGCTGGGCGCAAAGCAGGTTATAATCCATGGTCCGTCCTCCCGTTTCAGGCGTTGTGTTTTCTATGGATCAGTATAGCACGGGTATGCGCGAAAGTCCACAGCCTGTCGGGCTTGTGTCAATACATTTTACTTGACACGGGCCCCTGCTTTGGGTATAATGAGAAAGCTGTCAAGAGAATTCACTTGCGGGGGCGTGCGCATGGCGGACATGAACGAGCGGGTAGAGCTGAATTACCTGCTGGATTTCTACGGCCCGCTGCTGACCCGGCACCGGCAGGAGGTGCTGCGCCTGTACTGCGAGGAGGACCTTTCCCAGCAGGAGATCGCCGACCAGCTGAAAATCACCCGCCAGGGCGTGTTCGACGCGCTGGCCAAGGCGAAGAAGCAGCTGGCGGAATATGAGGAAAAGCTGGGCCTGGTGCAAAGGCACCTGGCGCTGACCCGGGCCGCCGAAAGGTGTTTGGAGGCGTTGGATCGTGTGACTCCCCCGCCCCAGGACGCCGAAGCGCTGTCCGAGGCGCGGCGGGCGCTTTCCGATATCATTCGATAATCACGGTATGGAGGACATCCCATGGCATTTGAGGGATTGACCGACAAGCTGCAGGGCGCGTTCAAAAAGCTGAACGGCAAGGGCAAGCTCAACGAGGCCGACGTCAAGACCGCGATGCGCGAGGTGCGCATGGCGCTGCTGGAGGCCGACGTGAACTTCCTGGTGGTGAAGGACTTCGTCAGGAAGGTCACCGAGCGCGCCGTCGGGCAGGACATCATGCAGAGCCTGACCCCCGGCCAGCAGGTCATCAAGATCGTCAATGAGGAATTGACCGAGCTGATGGGCGGCACCAACGCGCGGCTGACCTATTCGCCCCAGGCGCCCACGATCTACATGATGGCGGGCCTGCAGGGCGCGGGCAAGACCACCATGTGCGCCAAGCTGGGCAACCTGCTGAAGAAGGACAACAAGAAGCCCCTGCTGGTGGCCTGCGATGTGTATCGCCCCGCCGCCATCAAGCAGCTGCAGGTAGTCGGCGGGCAGGTGGGCGTGGAGGTGTTCGAGCGCGGCCAGGGCAACCCGGTGGATATCGCCAGGGAGGCCGTGGAATACGCCCGCTACTATGGCCGCGACCCGGTGATCATCGACACCGCCGGCCGGCTGCACATCGACGAGAACCTGATGCAGGAGCTGCGGGATGTCCGCGCGGCAGTCAAGCCCCAGGAGATCCTGCTGGTGGTGGACGCCATGACCGGCCAGGACGCCGTGAACGTTGCCAAGACCTTCAACGAACAGCTGGGCATCGACGGCGTGATCCTGACCAAGCTGGACGGCGACACCCGCGGCGGCGCGGCCATTTCGGTGCGCGCGGTGACGGGCAAGCCCATCAAGTTCTCCGGCATCGGCGAAAAGCTGACGGACATCGAGCCCTTCCACCCCGACCGCATGGCCAGCCGCATCCTGGGCATGGGCGACGTGCTGACGCTGATCGACAAGGCCCAGGAGAGCTTCGACGAGCAGCAGGCCATCGACCTGACCCGCAAGATGCGCACCAACAGCTTCACGCTGGAGGATTACCTTGAGCAGCTGAAGCAGATGAACAAGATGGGCAGCATCACCGACCTTCTGAAGATGATCCCCGGCCTGGGCAGCAAGATCAAGGACGTGGACATCGACGAGGAGGCCGTGGGCAAGGCCCAGAAGAAGAACGAGGCCATCATCCTTTCCATGACCCGCATGGAGCGCCGCAACCCGGACATTCTCAACGGCAGCCGCAAGCGCCGCATCGCCGCGGGCAGCGGCACCACGGTGCAGGATGTGAACCTGCTGCTCAAGCAGTTTGACCAGGCCCGCAGCATGATGAAAACCATGATGGGCTCCGGCAAGCGCGGCAGGATGCGCATGCCCTTCGGCAAGATGCCCAAGTTCTGACCTGCTTGGACGGGGGAATTCTTCCCCCGCCAATACCACCCCCTGACGGATTTTGCTTGAGGCACGGAGGCCTCCGGCCGCAAAATCCGCAAGGATGAAATTCCTGTTTGGAATTTCCCCGTCCGCGCCGCGCATGTCGCCGCGTACGACTGAACGTCGGGGCGCTGCCGCCCCCGACACCCCCGGCAAACCGGTTCCGATATACTTGGCTACAAAGCCGTATATATACAACTTTCGATATCATCAAGGAGGAATTCCCAATGGTCAAGATTCGTCTGAAGAGGATGGGCATGAAGAAGAAGCCCTTCTATCGCCTGGTTGTCACCGACAGCCGCAACCCCCGCGACGGCCGCTTCATCGAGGAGATCGGCTACTACAACCCCGTTTCCCAGCCCGTTGAAATGAAGATCGACGACGAGCGCGCCAAGTACTGGCTGGGCGTGGGCGCTCAGCCCACCGACACCGTCCGCGCGCTGCTGAAGAAGGGCGGAGTCCTGTAATCATGGTTGAATTGGTGAAGTATATCGCTCAGGCCCTGGTGGAAAAGCCGGAGGCCGTGGACGTGCGCGAGGTCGAGAACGATGACAGCATCGTGATCGAGCTGCGCGTGGACCCCGACGACATGGGCAAGGTCATCGGCAAGCAGGGCCGCATCGCCAAGGCAATCCGCACCGTGGTGAAGGCCGCTTCCGTAAACAGCCCCAAGCCCGTTTTCGTGGAGATCGTCTGATGAGCCGTCGCGGCGCACGCTGAACGCGTGCGCCGTTGTTTTTTTATTCACATTTTGATCATTGCGCCGAACGCAACAGCGCTTCGCAGTTCGCTCTCAGTTCAGGAATGTCGTTAACCAGCGTCTCCCACACCGATGCCAAGTCGATGGACCCATAGGCATGCACATAGAAATTACGCGTATCCTTAATGACACGCCATGGAATTGCGGAGTTGAGAGCCTTTGCCTCGTCGGACAGCTCTCCCGCCAGTTCCCCGATCTGTATCACGCACATGCAGCAGGCGTCCTGAAACATTTCATCGCCCATGAAGGCGCTGTAATCACGGTCGTACCGCGAAAGGTTGCTGTCAATGCGCTTGCAGTACGCAACGATGCGCTCCAACAGTTTTCTATCGCGCGTCCCGATAGAGCAGCACCTCCCCCTTTTCAATCTCCCGCAGGAAGGCGAGGTCCGTGCTCTGCGTCGTGACGAGGTCCACGGGCAGCTGCAGCGCATCCTCGACAGCCAGGCGAAACCGACTGAGATCATAAAGCGATTTAAGCCGTCCCTTTTCTATCTTCAGATCCACATCACTGTCGGTGCCGGCCCGGTCTTCGGCGTATGAGCCAAAAAGCGTCACGCTCTTAACGCCGTGCCGCATAGCAATAGGCGCCACGATATCCCGAATCTGATTGACGGTATACCGTCCCTCCATCGCTACGCCCTCCTTCCCGTGATGCTATTATAGCACGGATGCCCCGGGCGATTCAACCACTTCTTCACATTCCCAAAGCCATTCCCAAAGCCATTCCCAAAGCCAGCCCATTTTTGCAGCTTTGAAATTAGTTTTATGCAACTAACATGCCATTGTTAGCGGTTTTTAATCCCTGATATTGACCATTTTGCATCATTTGGCATTTGGATATTGCATTTTTGGGCCGTTGGGTGTATAATGATGCCACCAACAAAACAGGAGGTACATACCATGGCATATGCAATCAGCGACGAGTGCATCGCGTGCGGCGCGTGCGCGGAAGAGTGTCCCGTTTCCGCCATCTCTGAGGGCGACGGCAAGTTCAACATCGATCCCGATACCTGCGTTTCCTGCGGCGCTTGCGCCGGCGTCTGCCCCGTGGGCGCGCCTGCCGAGGCCTGATCGAAAGCAAAGGTCCTGAAATCCCGCTTCGGCGGGATTTTTATATGCGCGGAACATTCTGACAAATATCTTTCGATATTCTCACAAAACTGTTTCACGGCAGGAATACAGGCCCGGGAATAGAAGATAAATAAGATGGCTTTTTATCGGGATCTCCCGATGAAGAAGTATTCGGCACAAAAGACAGACGAGGGCTTTCATGCGAACCATGGATTACCGAAGGGCTGCAAACGCCTGCGTCCGCGCAATGATCGCGGCGCTGGCGCTGTTTGCGTTGCTTTCGGTCCTCTTTTCGGCGCGGGCGCAGGCCGACGGCCTGCTGCGGGTGAAGCTGTCCAGGCTGGGCGCGCCCTCTGAGATCGCCCTGCGGGCGGACTGCGATTACGCCCTGTCCGGCGAGTCGCTGCGTATCCCCGCGGGCAGCGACGTGGTGGTCGCGGCCTCCGGCGGCAGCCTGGTGCTGCGCGCCGGAAACGAGCGGCTGGCCCTGGGCGAGCAGGCACTGCTGATGCGCGAGGGCTCCGGCGACAGCGGCATCAGCTTCCTCTCCCCCGCCCTGTCCAACCGCTTTTGCGGCGATCTGGCCCTGTCCGCCTCCGGCGACGTGGTCACCGCCATACTGCTGATCGACGCGGAGGACTATCTGCGCGGCGTAGTGGGCTATGAGATGACCCCCTCCAGCGGCCTGGAGGCGCTGAAGGCCCAGGCCGTGGTGGCCCGCAACTATGCCCTGATGCGCAAGGCCGCCCGCGGCGGCGCGGCCTTCGACCTCACCGATTCCGGCGACGCCCTCAGCTTCCGGGGCTACAGCGATTCCCGGGAGTACGCCGACGCCCTGCGGGCCGTGGACGAGACCCGGGGCCAGGTGCTCACCTACGGTGGCGGACCCGCCCTGTGCTACTTCTGCGATTCCAACGGCGGGCAGATCGAATCCGCCGGGAACGCCTTCGACGCCCCGCTGGCCTACAGCGAGGTGCGGGACGACCCCTACGACTACGAGGGCTCCGGCCCGAAGAAGACGGCCACCCTGCGCCGGGACGCCCTGGACCTGGCGCCGGAGCTGCTGGAGGCCCTCCGCGCCGCCGTGGCCGGGCCGATGGCGGAGCAGTATCCCGGGCTCGAGCCCTCCGATATCGCCATCACCGCCATCGAGGACGCCGCCCTGGAGTCGCCCCGCTTTGAGGAGCCCAGCCGGCTGTACACCGCCCTGGCCCTGCGCCTGGCCGTGACCGCGCAGGACATCGTCGCGGAGTTCACCGTGCGGGTGCCCACCTACGGCGGCCTGGAGCGCTGGTACGGCCTGGATATCAACGAGGCCGACAACGAGACCGTATGGCTGTCCAAGGGAGACCGGGCGTTTGAGATCACCTTCCGGCGCAGCGGCAGCGGCGTGGGCATGAGCCAGCGCGGCGCGCAGGTCATGGCCCGCAATGGCATGTCCTGCCGGGACATACTGGAATACTACTATCCCGGGGCGACGCTGGAGACCCTCGACCTTTCGGCCCCGGAGGAGGGCACTGCCACGGAGGGCGGCGATGCCGCGGCGTCCATGCAGCCCATCGCCACCGCGCGGCTGAGCCAGAAATCCCGCCTGTACGCCAGGCCCGACGCCGCCCAGGGCGCGCTGACCACGCTGCCCGCCGGCGCGACGGTGGATGTCTACGCCGTGCAGGGCGAATGGGCCGCCGTCGGCAGCGGCGCGCTGCAGGGCTTCACCCACGCCGAGGCGCTGGCCTCCTTCAAGCTGATCGGCGTCACCGCGGCCCAGGTGAAGAACGAGACCCTGGCCCGGGTCAACGCCGGGCCCGTGGAGGTGCTGCAGCTGCCCGTGGACGGCGCGTCGGTGCTCAAGCGGCTTTCCGCCGGGGACGCCGTGCGGCTGGACGCCTATACCGACGCCTGGGCCCTGGTCACCACCGCCGACGGCGTGGAGGGCTTTATCTCCCGTGACGCGCTGACCCTGCAGGGCCCCGGCGGCGCGAACGACGAGGGCGAGACCGTCACCGCGCCGGACAGCCTGTACGGCATGGTCACCGAGGACACCGGGCTGTACGTGAACGCCGACGATTCCATCGACCCGCGCCAGGCCCTGGCCCCGGGCGACTATGTGAAGATCCTGGCCTACAACAGCGCCTGGGCCTATGTGCGCTCCGAGGACGACGTGAACGGCTATGTGAAGCTGAACGCCCTGAGCGCGGTGCAGCGCGCCGAACCCACACCCTCGCCCGCGCCCGAGGGCAGCGGCGTCACCGTGGTGGAGGGCGAGGTCTACCGGACCATCGCCGTGGAGGCGCTGTCGCTGTTCAAAAGCTATTCCACCGAATCCGAGGTGCTGGCCACGCTGCGCCGGGGCGACCGGGTCCAGCTGGGCGCGTACAACGACACCTGGGCCTGCGTGCGCGTGGACGGCGTCACCGGCTTCGTGCTGCTCAGCGGCCTTTCGGACGCGGACCAGCCCGAGGACGCGCCCGACCGGGGCGGCGACGTGGTGCGGGTGAAGGGCACGATGTTCGCCGTCGCCACCGCCGACGGCACGCCCCTGTACCCCACCTATGACACCGCCTCGACGCCCACACTGCTGCTGAGCAAGGGCGACCATGTGCAGGTCGGCGCGTACAACGACACCTGGGCCTGCGTGCGCGTGGACGGCGTCACCGGCTTCGTTCCCCTCAGCGCGCTGAGGCTGGCGGAACCGTAAATGCTTTCCCCCACCATTCCAAAGGGAGAACCGACATGAAATATCGCAAAATTGCCCTCCTCCTCCTCGCGGGGTTTTTATTATTCGGGGCGATGGCGGAATCGATCAGCACCATGCCGCCGGAGCTGAGTGACGAAGAGGTCATTCGCATGGAATCGCGGCTGAACGCGCTGGGCTACCTGGCCGCGGACGCCGACGCGAGCTTTGACGCGGACACCCGCGCGGCCCTGGAGAGCTTCCAGCAGGCCAACGGGCTGGAGGTCACCGGCGCGGCGGACGAGACCACGCTGCATCGGCTGCACAGCATCGACGCCCTGTCCCGCCAGGACTACCTGACCCGCTTTGCCGCGGCCTATGCCCAGATGGAGGCGCTGCGCAAGGGCAGCGTCAGCAACGACGTGCTGGTGATGCAGCGCAAGCTGCGGGAGCTGGGCTACTTTTCCGGCGAGCCGGACGGGGCCTTCAGCGAGGCCACCCAGCGCGCGGTAGAGAGCTTCCAGATGGTCAACGGCCTGCCCATCACCGGCGTGGCCGACGGCGCGACGCTGATGCGGCTGATGGCCAACGCCCCCATCACCTGGACGGACTTTCTGACCGAGATGAGCGCCGGCGAGGGCGACACCGGGCTCAACGTGTACGTACTGCAAAGGCGGCTCGGGCAGATGGGCTATTTCAGCGGCAGCTGCTCCGCCACCTATGGCGAGCTGACCGCTCAGGCCGTGCGGCGCTTCCAGCAGGTCAGCGGCCTGGAGGACACCGGCCGCGCCGACCCCGCCACCTGGGCCGCTATCTATTCCCGGGCGGTAGCCACCACGAACCGCCCCAGCGCCCTGCAATTCGGCGACTACGGCGAAGCCGTGACCGCCGTGCAGAACCGGCTGAACGCGCTGGGCTACTTCGACAACGAGGTGACCGGCGCATTCGGCTATACCACCGAGAGCGCCGTGCGCCTGTTCCAGATGGCCTGCGGCATGGAGCCCTCCGGCGCGCTGAACGACGAGGCCCAGTCCCGCCTGATGGCGGATTCCGCCCCCTCGATGCTGGACAGCAACGTCCAGCAGCGCTTCCAGGCCCTGCTGGACGCCGCCGACGCCCAGGCCCAGGACGACATCGCCCGCATCGCGCTGCAGCTGGTGGGCGCTCCCTTCGGCGAGACCGGAGACGAGCTGTACCCCGGCTTTGACTTCGTGCAGTACGTGTGCGTGTCCGCGGGACTGCCCGTCTCCTTCCCGGAGGATCTGATCCGCATGGCCGACCGCCAGGTGGAGACCATGTCCGCCGTGGAGCCCGGGGACATCATCGCCTTCCAGAGCGCCTCCGCCGACGCCGTCAGCATGCTGCTGGCCATCGGCGCGGGAGACGGCATGGTCGTCTCCACCACCGAAAGCGGCGGCTGGGCCGAGCTGGCCTACATGGACCGGATGGAGGGCGCGACGATCTATTGCTGGGACGCGGAATGATGGTATGAGGGGGGAGCTTGCTCCCCCCTCATTACTCCCCCCTTCTGGTTTTGCTTGAGGCCCATAGGGCCTCCGGCCGCAAAACCTGCAAGGAAGCCTTTTCTGCGAAAAGGCCCCGTTCCCGACGCACATGTCGCCGGGAACGATTTTTGATCGGGGGCCTGCCGGCCCCCGATACCCCCGGTAAGGATGTGCTGGTATGGAATTTGAATTGAAGGCCGGTGAAAGGCTGGACGATCTGCAGCTGAACGGGTTGAAGGTGATCCAGAGGGCGGATGCCTTCCGGTTCGGCACGGACAGCGTGCTGCTGGCCCACTTCGCCGCGCCACGGCGGGGCGAGGTGGCGGCGGACCTGGGCTGCGGCACCGGGGCCATCGCGCTGCTGATGGCGGGGCACCAGCCCCACATGACCGTGGACGCGGTGGAGCTGCAGCCGGACATCGCGGACATGGCGAGCCGCAGCGTGGCGATCAACGGCATGTCGGAGCGGGTCCGGGTACACTGCGGCGACATGCGCGGGATCTGGCGCGCGCTGGGCGCGGGTCGGTATTCCCTGGTGGTGTGCAACCCGCCCTACGGCCGAAGCGGCGCGGCACTGGAGAGCCTCAACGAGGCCAAGCGCCTCGCCCGCCACGAGGGCGACCTGACCCCCTTCACCGTGGCCGAAGCCGCCGGAAGGCTGCTGAAGAACGGCGGCCGCTTCTGCGCTGTCTTTCCCGCACCCCGGTCCTACGAGCTGATGCGGGCCATGGACGATGCCGGCATCGCCCCCAAGCGCATCCGCACCGTGCACGGCGTGGAGGGCCGCGCGCCCAAGTTCGTGCTGCTGGAGGGCGTCAGGCAGGGCGGCGAGGGCCTGCACTGGCTGACGCCGCTGACGCTGCGCCGCGCCGACGGCAGCTTTACCGATCAGTGGCACGAGATCTACGATCCGAAGTGAGCAGGGCCGCCAGCCGCCCGACCTCCCGGCAATGTCGTGACGCGTGATCCAGCCCTCCCCTTCGCGTCGATGCCATTATAAGCGCCCCGGCCATTGAACACAATGACCGGGGCGTTGAACACGTATTGACGCCGGGTTGAGCCGGGTGGGCGGCAGCCGCCTTGTTGCCTGTTCCCCGTATCACGCCGTCGGCGCGTCCT
This sequence comes from Christensenellales bacterium, assembly GCA_045130815.1. Taxonomy (GTDB): domain Bacteria; phylum Bacillota; class Clostridia; order Christensenellales; family Aristaeellaceae; genus UBA2862. The sequence goes on along the minus strand of JBGUQG010000005.1, from coordinate 11,020 downwards.
TGGCGTACAGGGCCTTCAGGGTGGCCTCGGCGGCGATGCCGTCGGCCTTCAGGCCGGCCTTGCTCTGGAAGGCCTTGACGGCCTTTTCGGTGGCGTTGCCGAAGTCGCCGTCGGCCTTGCCCTTCATGAAGCCCAGCTCCTTCAGCCGCTGCTGCATGGCCAGCACATCGTCGCCCTTGCTGCCCTTCTTCAGCGTGGCGTAGGCGACGGCCGCCCCGGGCTCTTCCACCGCCTGCGCGGGCTCGGCGCCCTCCTCAGCTGCCGCGCCCTTGGTGAACACGGCGGGATCGGACACGTACACGTAGGCGAAGCCCTCCACGGTGGCGGGGGTATAGCCCATCTCCTCGAAGTAGGACTCGAAGCTGCTGTTCAGCGGGCGGCGCAGTATGATGGAGCTGCCGGGGCACAGGCCCTTGTAGCTGTACATGTTGTCGGAATCCATGTACAGTATGTTCCCCTTGGCGTCCAGCAGCACCCGGGCGATGGCCAGGTCGTACACGGTCTGGTCCAGCTCGTTGGTGACGGTGGTAGTCATGTAATCGTGGGTCCACGAGCCCTCCTTCACGTCGTCCTCGAACACGGATTCCGAGGGGATGAAGTAGGTCTGCTTGTTGGCGTTGTCCACGAACTCGATGTTCATCTCGTAGTCGCCCACCTGGTCGCGGCTCTCGATGCCCTCGATCCTGGGATTGAAGTAGGCGTAGGTGGACTGGCCGGGCTGCAGGTACTCGGCATAGCGCCACAGCGAGGTGGTGGAGCCGATCTCATTGCCCTCCTTGTCCTTGACGGTGAGGGAGCCCTTGTTGACGAAGATCGGCGTGTCGCCGGTGTTCTTCACCTTCACGTACAGATAGCAGTACAGGCTGTTGGTGCCCACGATGTGCAGGTTCTCCTGCTCGACGGTCAGCGCGCCCTCCGCGCAGGCGGACGCCGCGCAGGCGGCCAGCAGCAGGGCAAGAAGCAGTGCGGTCAACCTCTTCATAGTGTCTCCTCCTCATTATAGGTTCTTCAGGAAGCGCTCCAGGCGATCCATGGCCTCCGACAGGTTCTGCAGCGACGAGGCGTAGCACATGCGCACAAAGCCCTCGCCCCCCGCCCCAAAGGCGGTGCCGGGGATGGCGGCCACGTGCTGCTGCAGCAGGAACTGTTCGCAGAACTCGGCGCTGGTCATGCCGGTGGAGCGGATATCCGGGAAGGCGTAGAACGCGCCCCGGGGCTCAAAGCAGCTCAGGCCCGCGGCCCGCAGCTTGTCCAGCAGGAAGCGGCGGCGATAGTCGTAGTCCTTGCGCATGGACAGTATGTCGCCGTCGCCCTGGCGCATGGCCTCCAGCGCGGCGTACTGGCTGGTGGTGGGGGCGCACATGATGGCGTACTGGTGGATCTTCACCATCTGCTTGATCATCGGCTGGGGCCCGCACACATAGCCCATGCGCCAGCCGGTCATGGCGTAGCTCTTGGAAAAGCCGTTCACCAGCAGCGTGCGCTCGTACATGTCCGGGATGTTGGCGATGGACACGTGGTGGGAGCCGTAGGTCAGCTCCGCGTAGATCTCGTCCGACAGCACCAGTATGTTCGTGCCCCGCAGCACTTGGGCGATGGCCTCCAGGTCCTTCCTCTCCATGATCGCGCCGGTGGGGTTGTTCGGGAAGGGCAGCACCACCAGCTTGGTGCGGGGCGAGATGGCCCGCCGCAGCGCCTCGGCGGTCAGGCGGAACTCATCCTCGGCCCTGGTCTCCACATACACCGGCACGCCGCCGGCCAGCTCCACGATGGGACCGTAGCACACGAAAGACGGCACGGGCACGATCACCTCGTCGCCCTCGTCCACCACCGCGCGCACGGCGATGTCGATGCCCTCGCTGCCGCCCACGGTGACGATCATCTGGGTCACCGGATCGTAATCCAGCGCGAAGCGTCGATGCAGGTAGTTCGATATCTCCCGCCGCAGCTCCTTCAGGCCGGCGTTTGAGGTATACTTGGTAAAGCCCTTCTCCAGCGCGTACACGCCCGCGTCGCGGATGTGCCAGGGGGTCACAAAGTCCGGCTCGCCCACGCCCAGGGAGATGGCGTCGCCGGAATCCATGTTCTCCAGCAGGTCGAAGAACTTGCGTATGCCCGAGGGCGCGATGCCCTTCACCCGGGGCGACAGGGCGGCTTCGTAGTCGATCATACGAACAACATCCTCTCTTCCTGCTCCGGGAGCTTGGCAAACAGGTGGTTCTTTTCCTTGTATTTTTTCAGTATGAAGTGGGTGGCCGTGCCGGTGACGCCGTCGATGACCGCCAGCCGCGCGTGCACGAATTCCGCCACCGCCCGCAGACTGCGGCCCGTGATGGTCACGGCCAGGTCGTAGTCGCCGGACATCAGGTACAGACTCTCGACCTCCTCATACTGATAGATGCGCTCGGCGATGCGGTCAAAGCCGTCGCCCCGCTGGGGCGCGATGCGCACCTCGATCAGCGCCGTCACCGATTCGTCGTCGGTCTTGGTCCAGTCGATCAGCGCCGGATAGCCCAGTATGATGTGGTTCTTCTCATATTCCGCGATCTCATCGGCCACGTCCTTCTCCTCGCGTCCCAGCATCGATGCCAGCTGCGCCGGGGTCAGCCGCCCGTCCTTCTCCAAAAGATTCAAAAGCTCGTTATTCATGTCGATCTCCATTCATGGTGTTGAATATGGCCGCCGGGACGATGCCCCGGCGGCAACGCTAATATCATTATAGTGGGTTTCATCAGCAAGGTCAACGGGAAAATGGTGAAAATGACAGCTTTATCTGACTTCCTGCTCAAGATCATCAAACAGGGGGTTGTCAAAGAACTCGCGCACGCTGATCTCGAAGCCGTCGCACAGCTTCTCGATGGTGGCGATCCCCGCATTGGCCGTCGAACCGTTCACGATGTCGCTGACAGTGGGCTGAGTGATGCCCGAAATGCTGCTGATTCGGTTGATCGTTACGCCTCGCTCATCGCACAACTCATAGATGCGCTTCACCACAGCCTGGGCAATGGTCAGACAGCGCCTCTCTTCCGTCTTCCACTGAATGTGAAGCAATTCCTCTGCCTTAATGGCAGCGTTACTTTGGAGAGTGCCGCTTCTTTTGCTGATTTTCCATTTCATCCCTCTTCCCCACCTTTTAACACAATACCCGCCCCTCAATCTTGAAACAACTGTCAAAGTGCCCCAAAAGCACGCCAAAATGCCCAAAACATGCCCGTTTTCAACCAAAAAATCAACACGCAATCCGTTGCGCGACCTTGCGTAATGTGTTATAGTGACGTTCGAATCAAAGACAGTCCCAATTCTTCCGGAGGTGTTTTTGTGGAATTTGAACGCATGACCGTTGCGCAGATCAAGGAAAGCATACTGAACAAGCTGCATACGCAGTTCGCCTGCGATGTGTCCGACGCCACGCCGGAGCAGCTGTACCAGGCCCTGGCCCTGGTGGTGCGCGATGAAATTATGCAGCGCCGCAGCTATTCCCGCGACGCCCGCAAGGAACAGCATGCCAAAAAGGTTTACTATCTGAGCGCCGAGTTCCTGGTGGGCCGCGCGCTGCACAACAACATGGTGAACCTGGTCAACGAAAGCAATTACATGCAGGCCCTGACCGAGCTGGGCATCGACAAATCCGTGGTGTTCGAGGAGGAGCCGGAGCCCGGCCTGGGCAACGGCGGCCTGGGCCGCCTGGCGGCCTGCTTCCTGGACTCCCTGACCACGCTGAAGCTGCCCGCCATGGGCTGCACCATCCGCTATGAGTTCGGCCTGTTCCGCCAGAAGCTGGTGGACGGCTATCAGGTGGAGGTGCCGGACAACTGGCTGGCCAGCGGCAATATCTGGGAGATCCCCCATCCCCAGGACACGATGGAGATCCACTTCGGCGGCCGCGTCGAAACCTATGAGGACAACGGCCGCACCTACTACAAGCACCTGGACTACAAGACCGTGCAGGCCGTGCCCTACGACATTCCCGTGGTGGGCTATGACAGCACCAAGGTCAACTTCCTGCGCACCTGGAGCGCCCGCGCCGTCCAACAGATCGACATGGGCCACTTCAACCGCGGCCAGTACGTGCAGGCCATGGAGGAACGGGAGCTGGCGGAGGTCATCTCCAAGATCCTGTACCCCAACGACGACAGCTATCAGGGCAAGGAGCTGCGGCTGAAACAGCAGTACTTCTTCTCCTCCGCCTCGACCCAGCTGGCCGTGAAGGACTTCATCGACGTGTACGGCTACAACTGGACGATCTTCCCGGACAAGGTGGCCATCCACATCAACGACACCCATCCCGCCGTGGCCATTCCGGAGCTGATGCGCATACTGATGGACGAGTACGGCCTGGGCTGGGACGCCGCGGAGAGCATCTGCCGCCGCACCTTCGCCTACACCAACCACACCGTGCTGGTGGAGGCGCTGGAGAAGTGGCCGGAGAGCCTGTTCCAGGAGCAGCTGCCCCGCATCTACATGATCCTGCAGGAGATGAACCGCAGGCTGTGCGCCAAGCTGTGGGATTCCTTCCCCGGCCAGTGGGACCGCATCGCCCATATGGCGATCCTGGCCTACAACCAGGTGCACATGGCCAACCTGTGCGTGGCCTACACCCACTCCGTCAACGGCGTGTCCGCCATCCATACGGACATCCTGAAGCGGCAGACCTTCCATGACTTCTACATGCTGGAGCCCCGCAAGTTCGTGAACATCACCAACGGCATCACCCATCGCCGCTGGCTGATGCAGTGCAACCCGGAGCTGTCCGGCCTGATCGACGAAGCCATCGGCGACGCCTGGCGCAAGGACATGTCCAAAATCGCGGACCTGAAGCCCTTTGCCGACGACGCGGCCTTCCGCGGGAAGTTCGCCGAGATCAAGTATCACAACAAGCTGCGCCTGGCGGACCACGTGTACCACCACCAGGGCATCGAGATGAACCCCGAGAGCATCTTTGACGCCCAGGCCAAGCGCCTGCACGAGTACAAGCGCCAGCTGATGAACGCCCTGGGTATCATGATGCTGTACAACGACATCGACGAGAATCCGGACAAGCAGTTCCACGCCCGCACCTTCATCTTCGGCGCGAAGGCGGCCCCCGGCTACCACCGGGCGAAGCTGACCATCAAGCTGATCAACGCCGTGGGCGATCTGGTGCGCAAGCATCCCCGGGCCAGCAAGCTGATCAACGTGGTGTTCCTGGAGAACTACTGCGTGTCCCAGGCGGAGCTGCTGATGCCCGCCACCGAGATCAGCCAGCAGATCTCCACCGCCGGCAAGGAGGCCAGCGGCACCGGCAACATGAAGTTCATGATGAACGGCGCGGTGACCCTGGGCACCATGGACGGCGCGAACTGCGAGATCTACGACCAGGTGGGCCCGGAGAACATCTACATCTTCGGCCTGACAGCCCAGGAGGTGGAACGCGGCTACGCCACCTATCGCGCCCATGAGATCTACGAGACCAACCCGAAGATCCGCAAGGTGATGGAGCAGCTGATCGACGGCACGCTGTGCCCCGAAAACCCCCGCATGTTCCAGGAGATCTACCACTCCCTGCTGTTCGGCGACGGCGGCGGGATGGCCGACCCCTACTTCGTGCTGAAGGACCTGACCAGCTACATCACCACTCAAAAGCAGATGATGTCCGATTATGACAACCGCGACCTGTGGCTCAAGAAGGCCGTCATGAACACCGCCTGCTCCAGCCTGTTCACCTCCGACCGCACGATCGAGGAGTACAACCGGCTGATCTGGCACCTGACGCCGCTGAAGCTGTAATCCGCTGACAGGACGACACCGCGACGGACGCGCACGCAGCCCCGGCAATCCAATGCCGGGGCTGCGCCGCAAGCACAGGCGAGAGGTGACAACGCTATGAATAACAGAAGCGAGGGCCTGGATTTACTGAAGCTGATCTGCGCCTTTCTTGTGGTGTGCATCCACATTCAGTTCCCCAAGCCCATGGGCTACGATGTCAAACTCATCGCCAGGGTCGCCGTGCCCATATTCTTCATGGTCACCGGTTATTTCCTGCTCGCCCCCGCGAAGGACGGCAAGAGCTTCGAGGTGCGCAAAAGCGGCAGGAGCATTGTGAAGCTTTTGAAGCTGATCGCACTGTCCAACCTTCTTTACTTCGCGATCTACCTGCTGCGCGCATCGGCGGAGGGCAAGGTCCAGGGCTACCTGGGCAAGCTCCTGTCCCTGGACACGCTCAAAAAAGCGGTGATCTACAGCCAATCCCCCTTCTGCACCCACCTGTGGTACCTGAACGCCGTGCTCGCGGCAATGCTCGTCATACTGCTGGTGGACAGGCTGCGGGGCAGAAGGCTGCTGTATTGGCTCATCCCCGTGCTGATCGCCGGGGACATGGCGCTGGGCAAATACTCCATACTGATATTTGGCCGCTACTTCCCGATCATATACACCCGCAACTGGCTGTTCTTCGCCCTGCCCAACATGTGCCTGGGCATGCTGTTTCGCGAGCGGGGGCTGGCGGACTGGGCCAGGGGGCGCAGGCCGCTGCTGGCCGTGCTGTCGCTTCTGTTCATCGCCGGGTCCGTGGGTGAAAACCGCCTGCTGCAGGGGGTCGTGGAAAAGAGCGTGCGGGAAAACTATTTCTGCACGGTTTTTGCCTCCGTTGCCCTGTTCCTGCTTTTCGCTTCACTGGATCGCTTTGCCGCAAGGCCGCTCCAGGCTCTGGCGCGGCTGGGCAGGGATACCAACACGGGGATATACATCATTCACTATGTATTCGTACTGTACCTGCCGGAAATCTTCAAGGTCCTCGGCCTTTCGGGCGTGTTCAGATCCGCAAGGCCCGCATTCGTGTTTCTGGCGTCCCTGATCGTCGTGGCGCTATACGCCCGGGCCAGGCAGCGGATCCGCTCCCGCGCCGCCGGCAGGGGCTGATCCTTCCCTTTCCCACTCCGACAGCCTTCTGGGGGTTGACCGCATGAACATCTATCACGATTCCCGAGATCCCCTCTACCGCTTTCCCCTGGGGGCCGCGCCGTGCGGCTTCCAGCTTCGATTGCGCGTGCGCACCGAGGACATGCGCCGGGTGACCCTTCGGCTGTGGTGGAAGAACGCCGCGCAGCTGATGCCCATGAAGCCCGCCCGGGCGGGGCTGTATGAGATCGAGCTGGCCCTGCCCCGGGAGCCAGGGCTGCTATGGTATTTCTTCATCGCCGAGGACTGCGAGGGCCGCACCTGGCACCTGGGCAACGCCGCGGACGGCCTGGGCGGCGTGGGCATGATGACCGACTGCGAGCCCGCGGGCTACCAGCTGACGGTGTACGACCCCGCCTACGAGACCCCGGCGTGGATGCGCAACGGCATGATGCTGCAGATCATGGTGGACCGGTACTGCTGCGAGGGCGAGAAGGATGTCAAAAACCTGCCCCTGGCCTCCTACTACCACATCCATTGGGACGACGACCCCGCGCTGGTCATCAACGACGACAGGTACGGCGACAACTGCAACAACGATTACTTCGGCGGCAACCTGAAGGGCGTTCAGAAGAAGCTGGACTACATCCAGAGCCTGGGCGTGACGGTGCTGTACTTCAACCCGATCTTCAAGGCCCGCAGCAACCACAAGTACAACACCGGCGATTACATGACCATCGACCCCAGCTTCGGCACCGAGGCGGACTTCCGGGCCCTGTGCGCCGAGGCCGAAGGGCGGGGCATGCGGGTGATCCTGGACGGCGTGTTCTCCCACACCGGGTCGGACAGCCTGTACTTCAACCGGGACGGCAGCTACGGCCCCGGCGGCGCGTACTACGACCCCGCCTCCCCCTACCGGGAATGGTATCGCTTCCGCGAGTGGCCGGACGACTACGACTGCTGGTGGGGCTTCAAGTCCCTGCCCAACGTGAACGAGGAGACGGAGAGCTACCAGCGCTACATCATCGACGGCGAGGACAGCGTGTGCGCCCACTGGCTGCGGGCCGGCGCGTCCGGCTGGCGGCTGGACGTGGCCGACGAGCTGCCCATGGCCTTCATCCGCAAGCTGCGCAAGCGCGTGCGGGCCGAGAAGCGGGACGGCGCGCTGATCGGCGAGGTGTGGGAGGACCCTACCAACAAGGTGGCATACGGCGAGGTGCGCTGCTACAGCCTGGGCGACACGCTGGACAGCTGCATGAACTATCCCCTGCGCGACGCGCTGCTGGACTTCATGCGCTGCCACTGCGACGCCTTCGCCTTCGTGCGCCGGGTGGAGAGCCTGCGGGAGAACATGCCCGCCCCCTTCTTCTATTCCGAGATGAACCTGCTGGGCAGCCACGACACCCCCCGGGCCATCAGCGTGCTGGCCGACATCGGCGACATGGCCCCGGACCGGGTGTACCGCCATCCCTTCATGATGAGCCCGGAGGATTACGCCCGTGGCCGCCGCCGCATGATCGCCGCCTGGCAGCTGATCTGCGCGCTGCCGGGCATGCCCTGCCTGTACTACGGCGACGAGGCGGGCCTGACCGGCATGGCCGATCCCTACAACCGGGCCGCCTATCCCTGGGGCCGTGAGGACGCCGAGCTGGTGGACACCTACCGCGCCATCATGACCGACCGCATGGCAAGCCCCGTGCTGCGCACCGGAGAAATGCGCCTGAGCGCCGTCGGCGCGGACGTGGTGCTGGTGGAGCGCCGGATCGAAGGCGGCAAGGACGCCTTCGGCCACGCCGCCGAGGACGCCATGCGCGCGCTGGCCCTGAACCGCTGCGGCGAACAGCGGCGCATCGAGTACGGCGGCCGCGTGTGGGAGATTCCCCCGGAATCCGCCGTGTGGCTGAAGAACGACAACGCCGGAAAGGCGAAAAAGTAGAGCGCAGAACGCGCGCGCCCCCGCGCCGGACGATCCGGCGCGGGGGCGCGTTACAGGGCGGCGCAAATTTTTTTTACAAGGTGGGCAGCCTGCCCACCTTTTGGGTCTTTCCATGTGTTATAATATGTTTGATAGTATGTAAGCGTTTTCCTGTCGACCATCATCAATAAGGAGGTAGCTGCATGAAGATCAGGAAATGGGCCGCGCTGTTGATCGCGCTGGCGCTGACGCTGTCCCTGGGGGCCGCCGCGAACGCGAACGACGAGGCCATCGTCGCCGCGCCGGTGGACACCGCCGTCGAAGAAGCCGAGACCGACCTGCTTACCGGCGAGATCGAGGCCGACCTGGCCGCGCCGGAGGACACGGCGGAGGATTTCTCCGCGGTCAGCGCAAGCGCGGAGGATTTTGCTGTCACCAGCGGCTCCCTGCACAGCTACAGCGGCAGTGAAACGGACATTGTCATTCCCGACGGGGTCACGGCAATCTCGACAAGCACATTCAAGGGGAAACCGCTGACCAGCGTCGTCATTCCCTCGAGCGTTGATTCGATATTGTTTGAGGCCTTCGCGGAATGCGCGTCCCTTACCCGCGTGACACTCTCTGAAGGTCTCAGGACCATTGCGCTGAAGGTCTTCCGCGACAGCGGCATAACGCGCATGGATATCCCCGGCAGCGTAACCTGGATCGGAGACGAGGCGTTTGCGCGGTGTACCTCCCTCGCCAGTGTGGCAATTCTCGAGGGTACCCAGGCATGTGCCATTGAAAACAACGCATTTTGCGGCTGCACTTCGCTGACGAGCGTGACGCTTCCCGAGCGGCTCGAGCGCATATGCGCAGGCGCGTTTCAAGGCTGCACTTCACTGCAGCAGCTGAAGATTCCCAAAGGCGTCACCCGGATTGACGCCGATGTCTTCAAGAATTGCCCGAATTTGGTGCTGACCGTCTATGAAGGCTCCTGCGGCGAGCAGTACGCCAAGGACAACGGCATTCCCCACACGGTGCTGCCCATGCCGACCGCTGAACCGACGCCGACGCCCACACCGACGCTCACGCCTACGCCGACGCCCACGCCGACCTCTGTGCCGACCGCCACAGCGACCGCCACGCCGACCAAAGCGCCGACCAAAGCGCCCACGACGACGCCCAAGGCCACGCCGACGCCCCAGCCCGCCGGGAAGCGCATTGTCCACGATGCCTTCACGGTCGTCCAGCCGGTGTCCGGCACGACCTACACCCTGGGCGAGCAGGTCCACATCAGGATCGGACCGATGGTATTTGTCCCGATGAGCGGGACAAACGGCTTTATCGTATCCCGTCTGAACAACTACTACGTCACCATCGAGAAGGACGGGGAAATCGTATTCAGATACAACAACTACTATACGCGTTCGGTGTGGGCCGAAACCCTCGCCTTAACACCGGTGGAGGGGTTCTACTACGAAGGCGACTATACGCCCAGGGAGACCGGGACCTACACGATGAAGGTGGGCTTTGACAACTGGGCCGACGCCTTCGGCGGGGAATCCGGCGGCAAGCTCACCGATAAGAACTGCGTCGGCAGCCTGACCTTCAAGGTGGTCAAGGCAAATCCCACCGCCGCGCCCATCAGCCTGAAAAAGGCCAAAGTCACCGTGAAGGATCAGGTCTATACCGGCGCGAAGCTGAAGCCCGCCGTCACGGTCAAGCTGGACGGCGTGAAGCTGAACAAGGGCACGGATTACACCGTCAGCTACAGTAACAACAAGGCCGTCGGCACCGCCACCGTGACGGTCAAGGGCCAGGGCAGCTACACCGGCTCGGTCAGCAAGACCTTCAGGATCAAGCCGAAGCAGGTCGCCGGCCTGACCCTGACGGCGGGCGCGGGAAGGCTGACCGCGAAGTGGAAGAAGATGTCCGGCGTCACGGGCTACCAGCTGCAATACGGCCTGAAGAAGGACTTCACCGGCGCGAAAAAGGTGACGGTCGAGGGGGCCGCCACGCTGAAGAAGGCGCTCAAGGGACTGAAATCGAATAAGACCTACTACGTGCGCATCCGCGCGTACAAGACGGTGAACGGCGTAAAATACTGGTCCGCCTGGTCCAACGCCGTGAAGAAAAAGACGAAGTAAATCCGCAGCGCAAGCGCCCCACCGTCGGACGATCCGGCGGCGGGCGCTCAGACCATTGACAAACCCCGGAGAGGTTTGTGAGTCATGGGGACGGTTCTGA
>JBGUQG010000004.1:0-2039 GCA_045130815.1 Christensenellales bacterium | reverse complement strand
TGGCGGGCAGGTAGAAGGCGTTGTTGCCGATGGCGGTGATGCCCCTCCCGATCTCGATGCCCTTGACCGCGTACAGGATGTCCGCGTCTTCCCACCACCAGGGGGCCCTTTGGTCGTCTCTGCAGGCGATGGCCAGGTAATCGGGAACGGCCCCCGTGCCGGTCACCACGATCCAAACGCCCTCGCCCAGGTAGGTGGGCGCGTCCTCCCGCTCGATGGGGCGTCTCTCGAGCCTCCAGGAAAAGCCGTCCACGCTGCCGGAAGCCAGTATCTCCGCCGCCAGGGCCGCCGACCCCGCCGACACCAGCAGGCAGACCGCCAGCAGCAACGCGATGCGCTTCAACACGATGATTCCTCCCTTGGTCAATGGTGAATTGGAAACCAAAGCTACCGCCTTCCGCGCGGCAGCCACCATTCCCTGGGTCTACCGACCCCACCTCGCTGAAAACTCTCCACTGGAGAGTTTTCCGGGCGCTCGGTGTCCCTGTTCCCTGTTCCCTGGGTCTACCGACCCCACCTCACTGAAAACAGTCCACCGGACTGTTTTCCGGGCGCTCGGTGTCCCTATTCCCTATTCCTCCCCAGCTCAAACGCCTTCAAATTCATCTCCCTGAACCGCTCCGGCACGGTCTCCTCGATGGCCCTGATCCAGGCCTGCTCGGGGATATCCTTCATCAGCGTGGACAGCACGCCGATGAGCACCACGTTCACGGCCTTGGGGCTGCCGGCCTGCTCGGCCAGGGACAGCGCGTCCACGGCGCGCACGTCGGCCACGGCGGACAGCTTCTCCACGATGCCCTCGGGGTATTCCGCCGCGCCGGTGATCACGGGCATGGGCCAGGTCTTCTGGGTGTTGGTCAATAATACGCCGTCCTCCTTCAGATAGGAGATCCACCTTGCGGACTCCAGCAGCTCGAAGGACAGGATCACGTCGGCCTCGCCCTCGTCCACGATGGGCGAATACACCTGATCGCCGTAGCGCACATAGGTCACCACGCTGCCGCCGCGCTGGCTCATGCCGTGGACCTCGGAAAGCTTCACGTCATAGCCCTGGCCGATCAACACGTTGCCCAGCAGCTTCGAGGCCAGCAGCGTGCCCTGGCCGCCGACGCCGACGATCATGATGGAAGTGGTCTTCATTTCCCCTCGCCCCCTTCAAAAGCGCCGAATTTGCACATCTGCGCGCACAGGCCGCAGCCCACGCACAGCGTGGGATCGATGCCGGCCTTGCCGTCCGCGAACCTTACCGCCGGACAGCCCACCTTCATGCAGGCGCGGCAGCCCCTGCACTTGTCCGCGTCGATTTTCAGCGGCGGCTTGGGCTTCACGTATTTCAGCAGCATGCAGGGCCGCCGCACGATGATCACGCTGGGCGCGTCGGCGGCGATCTCCTCCCTGATGGCGGCCTCGGTGGCGGCCATGTCCTGGGGGTCCACCACGCGCACGCGCTCGATCCCCGCGGCGCGGCACACGTCTTCGATCTTGATGGCGCAGGTCGGCTCGTTCTGAAGCGTCAGGCCCGTGGTGGGGTTCTGCTGGTGGCCGGTCATGCCGGTGATGGAATTGTCCAGCACCAGCACCGTGGCGACGGACTTGTTGTAGGCCAGGTTCACCACGCCGGTGATGCCGGAGTGCATGAACGTGCTGTCGCCGATCACGGCCACGCTATGCTTCGCGGCCTCGCCCCGCATCTTCGTGAAGCCGTGGGCCATGCCGATGGAAGCGCCCATGCACAGCACGGAATCCACCGCGTTCAGCGGCGCGCCGCTGCCCAGGGTGTAGCAGCCGATGTCGCCGAGCACCGTCAGCTTCAGCTTGCTCAGCACCGTGAACAGCCCGCGATGGGGACAGCCGGGGCACATCACCGGCGGGCGGCCCGGCACGGCCCCGTCAAACCGGCGGGCCTGCGGCAGCGCCGCGCCCAGCGCCTTGCGCAGCTTGTTCTGGGACAGCTCGCCCTGGCAGCCGAACAGGTCCTTGCCGCCGTCCACGCGGATGCCGCTGCGCCGCATATGGGCCTCGATCACGCCGTCCAGCTC
>JBGUQG010000003.1:0-6750 GCA_045130815.1 Christensenellales bacterium | reverse complement strand
GTGATGAAGCGCCACGACCGATTGGGAACGAGGCACGTTTGACCACAGGGAATGATCCTCCCCCTCCCCGCATACCCATGAACCCAGGAGGGGATGTTCATGAACCGAAACGAATACCGGCGGGCGCTGGTCATGCTGCGTCCGGCGCTGCAGGGCTACGGCGGCCACGCGCGGCTGGAGAGGCGCACGCTGACCGGCAGCCTGTACCTCATCGTCAACGCCCCGCGGGACGCGGGCACGCTGACGGCGGCGCTGGCGGGACAGCGGGACGGGGCGTATTACGCGGCGCGAATCGGCAGGCTGTCCCGGGACCGCCGGGGCCAGCTGACCCTGGCCTACAGCTTCGACCCGCGCGGCGTCGACGGCCGCCCGCTGGAGGCCTACGCCTGGCTGGTCGTGGCCCGGGAGGACGGCGCGGTGGCCCTCACCGGCAACATGGAGGGCTCCCGCCCGATGGACATGGCGCTGCTTGCCCGGGCGGTGCGCGCGCTGGTCGCGCCCGAGCCCGCGCCGGCCTTCGACCTGCCGGAGCCAAGCGAGCCGGCGCCCGTGTCCCCGCCCGCCGCGGAGGAGGCGCGGGAGGAACCCGCCGACGACATCCGCATCTACAAAAGCTCGCGGGCCAGGGCCGCGGCTCCGCAGTCCGAGGCGCCGGCCCCACCGCCCGAACAGGCCGCGCCCCAGCCGGAGCCGCCCGCCCCGCAGGGCGATGCGCCGTCCCCGGAGCCCGGCCCCCAAACCGCCGCGCAGCGACTGGGCCTGGACATCACAACGCCCTGGCCCGGGGCCGCGGAGCCGCTGCGCCGCCTGTTCGCCACCCAGGCTGCCGCCGAGGACGCCCCGGAGGACGGCTACACCTACGTGCGCACATCGATGCCCCGGGGCAGCGGCTTCGCCGATTGCCTGGTGGGCCTGAGGGCACAGGACGGCATGCCCGCCGCCGTGCGCTACGCCCTGCCCGGGCAATACGGCCCCGAGCCCCCCGCCGGGATGGAGGATTACCGCTGGGACGAGGCGGGCCGCTGGGTGCTGGACGTGAGCGTCGAGGGCTGACAAAACGCCTCCGGCCAAAGCGGTCGGGGGCGAATGATAGGGAATGCATGCACTTCATTGTATGCGCTTCACAGCTATAGATCGTGCCTGACGACATGCGCGTCAGGCACGGGGAAATTTCGCAAGAAATTTCTTCCTTGCAGATTTTGCGGCCAGATATTGAAGCCTGTTTGATCCTGTTGTTTAATTCAAACAGGTTTCAATATCAAGCAAAATCTGTCAAAGGGGTGGCCTTGGCGGGGGAAGCCGGTCCCCCGCCAATACATATCAGAAGTCGATCTTCTCCTCCAGCCAGGCCACCAGGTTGTCGACGGGCACGATCTCCTGCTGCATGGTGTCGCGGTCGCGCACGGTGACATTGCCGGTCTCGGCGGTATCGAAGTCCACGCAGATGCAGTACGGGATGCCCGCCTCGTCGGCGCGGCGATAGCGCTTGCCGATGCTGCCGGTCTCGTCGTAGTCGCACATGAACTTCTTGCTCAGCTTCGCGTACAGCTCGCGGGCCTGGTCGCCCAGCTTGTTCTTCTGCAGCGGCATCACGCTCACCTTGAACGGGGCCAGCGCCGGATGCAGGCGCAGCACCACGCGGGTGTCGCCGCCCTCCAGCTCCTCCTCGTCATAGGCGTTGCACAGGAAGGCCAGCACCGCGCGGTCCACGCCCAGCGAGGGCTCCACGCAATAGGGAATGAACTTTTCGCCCGTCACCGGGTCCAGGTACTCCATGCTCTTGCCGGAGTGCTCCTGGTGCTGCTTCAGGTCGTAGTCGGTGCGGTCCGCCACGCCCCACAGCTCGCCCCAGCCAAAGGGGAACAGGAACTCGAAGTCCGTGGTGGCCTTGGAATAGAAGGCCAGCTTCTCCGGCTCGTGATCCCGCAGGCGCAGGTTCTCCTCCTTGATGCCCAGGGACAGCAGCCAGTTCTTGCAGAAGGCGCGCCAGTAGTCGAACCACTGCAGGTCTTCGCCGGGCTTGCAGAAGAACTCCAGCTCCATCTGCTCGAACTCGCGCACGCGGAAGATGAAGTTGCCGGGGGTGATCTCGTTGCGGAAGCTCTTGCCGATCTGGGCGATGCCCGCGGGCAGCTTCTTGCGGGTGGTGCGCATGGCGTTCTGGAAGTTCACGAAGATGCCCTGGGCCGTCTCCGGGCGCAGGTAGATCTCCGCGGCGGAATCCTCGTTCACGCCCTGGAAGGTCTTGAACATCAGGTTGAACTGGCGGATGCCGGTGAAATCCTTCTTGCCGCACACGGGGCATACGATGTCATGCTCGGCAATGAAGCTCTCCAGCTCCTGGTTGGTCCAGCCGTCGCCGGTCTGCTCGCCCTTGGTGAAATCCTCGATCAGCTTGTCGGCGCGGAAGCGGGCCTTGCAGGCCTTGCAGTCCATCAGCGGGTCGTTGAAGCCGCCCACGTGGCCGGAGGCCACCCACACCTCGCGGTTCATCAGGATCGCGCAGTCCAGGCCCGTGTTGTAAGGGCTCTCCTGCACGAACTTGCGCCACCAGGCCTTCTTCACGTTGTTCTTGAATTCCACGCCCAGGGGGCCGTAGTCCCAGGTGTTGGCCAGGCCGCCGTAGATCTCGGAACCCGCGAAGATGTAGCCGCGGTTCTTGCACAGCGCCACCAGCTTGTCCATTGTCAGCTTTGCCATGATGTTCCCTCTTTTGCTGTAGATTTGCGGACATGCCGCACACACTGTTATAAAGGTTATCAGATTTTGGCGCGGCTTGCAACTTAATCATGTAAAATCTGAACCGGCGTTTCACCGGTTCAGATTTTGAAGCTGGCCATGATCTCCGCCACGGTCAGCATATAGTCGGAATCGTCCTGGGGCGTGAACAGGAAGGCGAGCATCTCGCCGTTCAGAAGCGTGGCGCAGCCGCTGGCGTTCAGATCGGCGTTGATGAAGGCCGCGAAGGGCTGGCCGTTCAGGTCCAGCGCGCTGGTCTTGCCGCAATCGCCCCGGGCCTCTATGGCCGCGCGCATCGCGTCGAAATCATCGAAGGCCGATTTCTGCGCCAGCACGTACAGGTATCGCCCCGCGCCGTCGCCCAGCGCGTAGCGCACGCCGCTCTCCCCGGCGGGATAGCTGACCCACCCCTCCGGCAGCGCCAGGCTGAACCCCTCGTCAAAGCGCAGGGTGAAGGTCGCCTTCTCCTCGGCACAGGCCGCGCCCGCCATCAGGCACAGCGCAAACAACAGGCACAACAGCCGCTTCATGGCCACACCTCCCGAATGTCGATTTGCTGAAAACATTATAGCATGCGCATGCGGCAATGGCAAATAACGATTGTATGTCGGAAGTGTGGCGGCAAGTGTGAGGGTGGAGGTTCCCATTTGCGCAATTCCATCCCATGTGCTATAATGGCTGCACAACGTCATCGGAGGCTGATCCCCATGTTTGACAGGGGCCTGTTCACGCTGATCTTCACCGGCATCTGGTGTCTGGTGGGGGCAATCTTCCTTTTCATAGGGCTGTGGCTGCGGCGAAGCGCCCAGAACCGGGAGGACCGGCTGCGCGCGCGGACCGGCGGCACCGTGACCGAGCTTGTGCGCCGGGGCGGGGCCAACGGCGCGGGCTGGTATCCCATCGTGGAATTCGAGGCGGACGGACGCAAGCTGTCGCTGGAGAGCCGGGATGGCGGCGGGATCAAGCGCTTCTACGAGGGGCAGCGCGTGGAGGTGCTCTACGACCCAGACGACCCCGCCTGCTTCCAGCTGGAGGGCATGAACACCCTGCGCCTGGTGGGCACGGTCTTTGTGTGGGTGGGGCTGGTCTCCATCGCCATCGGCCTGATCGCGGCGGTGATCGTCAACGGGGTGAAAGTGGAATAAACAGAGGGACTGTTTTGCGTGAAACCACGCAGTAGACAGTCCCTCTGTTTCCCTGCGATCATACTATTCTGTCCAGCTTCTCCACAAGCTCAGGCAGATCATCGCGGATGATTTGCCAGATGAGCAAAAGATTGACGCCTTCGTAATCGTGTACGATGCGGTTTCGAAGGCCGTAGATATAACGCCAGGGGATTTCCGGGTGCGCATCCGCGAAGGTGTCCTCCACCCGGTTGGCCAGTTCCCCCATCTGGCCCAGGTTGAACACGCATGCCTCCGCCAGCTTTGAATCGGCGGAAAACTGCTCATAGGACACGCCTTCACAATAGCCGATGATCTTTTCGGCATAGGCGGACAGCTTTCTTACGATAACCTCATTCTTCATAAACCGTTATCCCCGTCTCGCGGATTTCGCGATCGATACTCGATCCTGCCTGGATGTGCGCCACATCGAACAGATCCACTTCCTTGCCGACGGTGCGCTGGACATCGTCCAAAAAGCCCACGAAGCGAAGGCCCCGAAGGCCGCTGTCGACCAGCAGATCCACGTCGCTCTTCTCTGTAGCGGTGCCCTTGCCATAGGAGCCGAACAGAACCGCCCGACGAATGCCGTATCGCGCAAAAACCGGTGCAAGCGTCTCCCTCAACTGCGGCACGGTATAGATTTCAGTCACGCGATCGCCTCCCTTCGCTCTGTGCCTTCATTATAAACCAAACGGGAAGAATGCGCAACCATTCTGTTTTGGATTTCTGTATTTGCGCATTCCCCGCCCATGTGCTATAATGGTCGACAACGAGGTGATTTCCATGAGAATCGTGGTCAAGGTGGGCACGTCCACCCTCGCCCATCCCACCGGGCGCATGAACATACGGCGCGTGGAGGCGCTGTGCAAGGTGCTTTCCGACGTGAAGAACGCGGGGCACGAGGTGATCCTGGTGTCCTCCGGCGCCATCGGCATGGGCGTGGGCAAGCTGTCGCTGAGTCAGCGGCCCGGCGACATTCCCACCAAGCAGGCCGCCGCGGCGGTGGGCCAGTGCGAGCTGATGTACACCTATGACCGGCTGTTCTCCGAGTACAACCACACGGTGGCCCAGCTGCTGGTGACCGGCAGCGACGTGGAGGACGAGACCCGCCGCGCCCACTTTCACAACACGCTGTACCGGCTGCTGGAGCTGGGGGCGCTGCCGGTGATCAACGAGAACGACACCATCGCCACCGATGAGATCGTGATCGGCGACAACGACACGCTGTCCGCCATCGTGGCCGCAACGGTGCAGGCGGACCTGCTGGTGCTGCTGTCCGACATCGACGGGCTGTACACCGCCGACCCCCGCACCGACCCCGACGCCCGGCTGATCGGGCGGGTGGAGGGCGTCACCCCCGAGATCGAGGCGCTGGCCGGCACCAGCGGCACCGCGCTGGGCACCGGCGGCATGGTCACCAAGCTGCGGGCCGCCCGCATCGCCGGGCAGGCCGGCATCGACATGGTGATCGCCAACGGTGCGACGCCCCGGCTGATCTACGATGTCATCGAAGGCAAACCGATAGGCACGCGGTTCATCGGAAGGAGATAATCATTATGACCACTATCGACATCCTCAAGCTGTCCCGACTGGCCTGGCCGGCGCTTCGGGCCGCGTCTACGGAGGCGAAGAACGCGGCGCTGAACGCGATGGCGGACGCGCTGATCGGGCGTCAGGATAGCATACTGGCCGCCAACGTCCTGGACATGGAGGCGGCGAAGGGCAAGATCAGCGAGGTGATGCTGGACCGGCTGAAGCTGACCCAGGCGCGCATTGCGGCCATGGCCGAGGGCATCCGCGAGGTGGCGGCGCTCCCGGACCCGGTGGGCGCGGTGATCCGCCGGGTGGAGCGCCCCAACGGCCTGGTGATCGACCGGGTGCGCGTGCCCATGGGCGTGATCGCCATCATCTATGAAAGCCGACCCAACGTCACCAGCGACGCGGCGGCCCTGGCCCTGAAGGCGGGCAGCGCATGCGTGCTGCGGGGCGGCAAGGAGGCCTTCCGCTCGGCCAGCGCCATTGTCGAAGCGCTGCAGGCGGGGCTCGTATCCGTGGGCCTGCCCGGAGAGCTGGTGCAGCTGGTGCAGGACACCACCCGCCAGAGCGCCACGGACCTGATGACCGCCGTGGGCCTGGTGGACCTGCTGATCCCCCGGGGCGGCGCGGGGCTGATCCGCGCCGTGACCGAGAACGCCAAGGTGCCCTGCATACAGACCGGCACCGGCATCTGCCACGTGTACGTGCACGCCGACGCCGACCAGGACATGGCCCTTGCCATCATCGACAACGCCAAGACCAGCCGCCCCTCGGTGTGTAACGCCGAGGAGGTGCTGCTGGTGCACCGGGACATCGCGGGCGCGTTCCTGCCGAAGCTGAAAAGGCGGCTGGTGGACGCGCGCGTCGAAGCGGGCCTTGCGCCCGTGGAGCTGCGCCTGGACAGCGAGGCCGCCGCGATCATCCCCGGCACGCCCGCCGGCGAGCGGGATTTTGACACCGAATTCCTTGACTATATACTGGCCGTGGCCGTCGTGGGCAGCGCGGAGGAGGCCATCGCCCACATCGCCGCCCATTCCACCGGCCACAGCGAGGCCATCGTGGCCCGGGACCCCGCGACGCTTCAGGCCTTCGCCAACGGCGTGGACAGCGCGGCGGTGTACCTGAACTGCTCCACCCGCTTCACCGACGGCGGCGAGTTCGGCCTGGGCTGCGAAATGGGCATCTCCACCCAAAAGCTGCACGCCCGCGGCCCCATGGGCCTGGAGGAGCTGACCACGTACAAGTACATCGTGCGCGGAAACGGGCAGGTGAGATGAATCAAAAGCGAGAAGATCCTTCGCTGCGGTGA
>JBGUQG010000002.1:0-6306 GCA_045130815.1 Christensenellales bacterium | reverse complement strand
GGCTGAAGACCGGCGAGGAGTATACGCTGCGCGAGACCGTTGCGCCGGAAGGCTATACAGTGACGACCGACACCAAGTTCACGATCGTCGAGACCGGCAAGGTGACGAGCACCGGCACGGTGTCTGAGGAAGGCGTGCTGCTGGTGGAGGACGAGAAGACCTCGGTGAAGGTGAGCAAGGGTGACGTGGCCGACGGCAAGGAGCTGGAGGGTGCGACGATCCAGATCATCGACAGCAAGGGCAATGTGGTCGAGGAGTGGACTTCTACGAAGGAAGCCCATGAGATCACCGGGCTGAAGACCGGCGAGGAGTATACGCTGCGCGAGACCGTTGCGCCGGAAGGCTATGACATAACGACCGATACCAAGTTTACCATCGACGAGCACGGCAAGGTGACCAGTACCGGCACCGTGAGCAAGGACGGCGTGCTGCTGGTGGAGGACGCGAGGAAGGTGGGCGGCCCGACCGCAACGCCGACCGTGACCGCAACGCCGACCGTGACTGCAACGCCCGTTCCGACGACCAACATCAGCGGTAAGAAGATCTGGGTGGACGATAGCAACGCACACAACTCCCGTCCGTCCGACATCACCGTCCAGCTGCTGGCGAACGGCAATCCGGTGGACGCCAAGCCGACCTGGAACGACACTGACGGCGATACCTGGACGTTCACCTTCGAGAATGTGCCCGCGGTGACGGCCTCCGGCGCTACGATTACCTACACGGTGCGCGAGTTGCAGGTGGAGAACTATGAATCCAGCGTATCCGGCACCACGATCACCAACACGCTGATCCCGAAGGAGGGCAGCGAGTTCACCCTCCTGGTAGGCCGGAAGACCTGGGTGGACAACGACGACGAGGCCGGCAAGCGGCCAGAGAAGATCACCGTACACCTGATGGCCTACGGCAAGGCAGTTGCCACCACAACGGCTACCGCGGAAGACGGCTGGACCTACAGCTTCGAGAACATGCCTGTGGACGACGGTTACGGCAATGTGATCGAGTACACGGTGAGAGAGGATTCTGTGCCCGGCTACTTCGCGCAGTCCAAGAACCTGGATCTGATCAACACGCTGATCGGAGGCGGCTTTGACAGCGACGAGAACGGCGACATCCCGAAGGGTGAGGATGAAGTCCGGAGGACCTCCACGCCCGCTCCGAAGTTTGGCAACAAGACCGAGGATGAGATGGAAGACCTGTTCGAGCTGTTCGATTACATGACGCCTCTGTGGGGCATGCTGGGTACCGGCGATGAGACGCCCGTCTATCCGTACGTGTTCGGCGGCGTCGGCGCGCTGGCCATCGTGGCCCTGGCGATCTTCGGCAGGAAGCGCAGGAAGGGTCAGCGGTAACCGAGTGACATGACGACCGGGGCGCCAGGCTGAAAAGCCTGGCGCCCCTTATGTCATTCTGATACTGTATAGCAGTTCATGGTCATACCATCGTCCCGCCGCGCATAGCCTGAAACGTGCGGATGTGCCGGGGCGGAGGTGGTTGACTTGCAAATCCCATGGGAACTGGTGCTGTCCTTTGCCATCGGGCTGGCGCTGCTGTGCATGATCGGCTATCTGCTGCTGGTGCCGATGCGCTTTATGTGGCGGCTGCTGGCCGGGGGCGTCATGGGCGCGCTGGCGCTGCTGCTGGTGAACCTGCTGGGCTCGCTGGTGGGCTTCGGCGTGGAGATCAACCCATTCACGGCCATGGCGGTGGGCTTCCTGGGACTGCCCGGCGCAGCGCTGGTGGTGGCGTTGCAGCTGTTGCTGTAATACTAAACTCAAATAGGAGACAGACAATCCTGCGGCGTCTTTTGCGCCATGACAGCGTTGGAACCCATTGACTTGCAGCCAGCAAGCCTGCGGGTTTCCGCCTTGCCATGACACAATATCCACTCGCATCCTTGTCCAAATCCTGATTGAGTTTAGTATAACGACGTGGAGTGCGGGGACGGTTCCTGGCTATTCCTGTCCCCGGAGCATTATAAAGGGGCTGCCTCAAGACAACGCGATGATTGTGGACGCGAAGGCGGCGATTACGCCGCCACGGCATCGTTGATTTCGTGTTGTTTTGAGGCAGCCCCTGTGTGTCCGCGCCCTCAGCCCTCCAGGGTAATGGCGTTGACGGCGCTGGTCAGGGCGTTCAGCAGAGCCTCGTCGGTGGGGCAGGCCTCGGCGGTGTCCGCGCCGCCCTCGGCATGCACCACGACGCAGCTGTCATGGGCGGCGTCGAAGTAACCGGCGATAGTGCGTGTGTAGGCGAACGCTTCGTCCGCGGCTTCCTCAGCGGTCTCGGCGGTCTCCGCGGCTTCGGCGGGTTGTTCAGTGGCTTCGTCGGCCGGTTCGTCCGCGGCAACGGGTTGTGAGCCCACCGTGTAGTAATGCACGGTGTGGCCCGCGATGTCGGCGGTTTGCACTTCACCGGCCTCGTTGCCGTCGATGGAGGCCAGCGTGGTGTTGGTGTACTTGGCCATATCCGCGGCGCTGCTGTGGGTGCAGGCCACGCGGATCTCGCTGACGCCGTCCGCGGCGTCCGGGGCGGAGAATATGTACTCGGGCAGGTTCGCGTCGCTGAGCAGGGCGCTCTTCTCGCGGGTGATGCCGTCGATCTCGCCGATCTCGCCCAGCTTGAAGTAGCGGGCGCGGCCGCGCACGTTGCTGCCGTCCACGATCAGCCAGTTGTCGCCCTCGGTGACCACCGCGCCGTCCTTCACCTTCAGCGCGCCGTCGTCATAGCGGAACAGGAAGAAAGCCCCGATGCCCACGGCCAGCACGACCAGGCATAGTATCGCGATCTCCTTCCTGCTCAGGTAGGGCTTCTTGCTGTTCTGATGACGGTATCCCTTCGATTTCGCGCTCTTCTTTGGCATGTGACTCAAGTCCTTTCTTGTTTTGAGGTTGACCGGTGACAACAGTATACGGCGGCATCCGGGCCGCCACGGTGGCGGCGTAGACGCCGCCGCTACGCCAGGGAATCGGGCTTGATCTTACTTTGCGATCACGGTGCCGGGCACCAGGTACTCCGCGGCCCCACAGTCGAGGCAGGCGGCGAGGCCCTGGGCCAGCGCGTCGTCCCGGGCGATCAGCGAGACCTTGCCCTTGAACGCGGCGCACTCGTCGCTGGTGTGGCAAATGCCGTCCTCGTCCAGCCACAGCGTGGGCAGGCCCAGCAGCTCCAGCGCGGCGGGCTTGCAGATGCCGCAGGTGCGCTTTCCGGCGGCCTGAGCCTCGGCCAGGGTGTGGGCCGGGGCGTTGCTCATGCCTTTGCAGCTGTCGGACAGGTGATAGCTCTTGCTGGAATCATAGTAGTACACGGTCAGCTCGCCCGCGGACTTCAGCGCCACGGCGGGAGTCACGGCCACCGGCTCCGGCGTGGGGGTCGGGGAGGGGAAGATGGCCTCGACGTAGGCGCCCGCGCCGCAGTCCGCGCAGGGTGCGCAGCCCTCGGCGATGGCGTCTGCCAGGGACATCAGCCTCCACTGGCCCTTGAAGCCGGCGCACGCGTCGGTGGTGTGCAGGCGGTTGTCCGCGTCCACCCAAGCGATGTGCTCCTCGCTGAGGATGCTTTCCTCCGGCATGCCGCAGCTGACGCAGGTGCGCTTGTCGTCGGCGAAGGCCTCGGCCAGGGTGTGGGCCGGAGCGCCGTTCATGCTGTGCCGGTTGGGCCCCGCGTGGAAGCCCTTGCTGCTGTCATAGTAGTACACCGTGGCCTCGCCCGCGGGCTTGACGGTGTAGGGCACCGGCGTAGCCGTGGGCGCTTCGGTGGGTTCGGGGGTCGGCGCTTCGGTGGGCTCGGCGGTGGCCTCGGTTGTTTCGACGGGGGCATCGCTGGCCTCGATGGGTTTCTCTGTGGCCTCGGCGGGCTCCTCAGTCGCTTCAGCGGGTTCCGCAGTAGCCTCGGCGGGCGCTTCGGTGGGGTTCTCCACGAAGGCCCAGGCCTCGCCCTTCGGCTCGGCGGTGGCGGCTTCGGTGGCCTCGGGGGCGCCCTCCTGGAAGGTGCCGTCCGTGTGCAGGACGCCGTCGGTCAGGGCGACGCCGGTTTCCGGGTCGGGCGCTTCCTCGGGCAGGTGGATGTCCGCGGTGGCCTCGGGGGCGGTTTCCTCAGGGACGTTTGTCACCTTGGGCTTTTTGGTCTTCTTGGGGGCCTTGGTATTCTTGGGAGCCTTGGTGGCCTCCTCCTCAGGCGCGTCGGTGACTGCCTCGGCGGGCGCTTCGGTGATCTCGGGCGCTTCGGTGGCCGCGGGCTGGGCCGGTTCGCGGTGGAACAGGACCTCGATGGAGGCCCTGGCCTGCCCGGCCAGATCGACGCCCTTGTCCAGCGCGTCCGCGCTCTGCTTCAGCACGTAATCCTTGCCGGCCACGGCGAAGTCGGACATCACATGCCAAGTCTCGGTGGTCTTCTTCAGTGCCGCGTCGCCGGCCACGGCCACGTCTGCCGCGGCCTTGTCCAGCCAGTCGTTGGCCTTGTCCTGGAAGGCGGTGAATTCAGGGTTGTCCACCGGCATGGTCAGCGCGAATACGATCAGGAACACGCTGACGCACAGCGTGAGCAGTGAGATCAGCAGCTTCGTGCCCGCCTGGATGCGCACCCTTCTCCGCCAAAGCATCACCATGCCCACCGGCCACAGTATGATGCTGATCAAAAGCGTCAGGAAGATGTAGCCGAAGCCCGCCTTCTTCCGGCGGGGCGGCTTGCGGGAGCCGCCGCCGTAGCTGCCGCCCCGCTTTTCCGAGCGCATCATGTATCCGCTGCCGCGGCGCGTCGCGAAGGCCTGAAGCAGCCCCGGGCGCATCGCCTGTTCGTAGGTCATCTGCATAGTATATCACCTTTCAAAGCCGATCGCTGAAATGGATTACATATATACACCTGTTATTATATCAGATCATGCCCCAATACTCAAACGACAACATTGTGACGCGCATATGCCTGAAATGTGCGGTCTCCGGCGCGTTGTAATTTGCGTGAAAGTATGGTATGATAGATAATAGAAATATTTTCACCGCTTGCGAGGTGCCTTATGGCGTTTTTCAGCTTTGCCGAGGGCTCGGCGATGTTCGATTCCACGCCCATCGAGAACCTGTTTTTGATGGACTACCTGCCCGTCGCGCCGGAGGGGTTTCTTCGGGTATACCTGTATGCCCGGATGCTGGCCCTGCACCCGGAGCTGGGCGGCGACCTGTCCGAGACCGCCCACGCCCTGCACATGGAGGAGGAGGCCGTTTTTGACGCCTTTTCCTACTGGGAGCGCCAGGGCCTGGTGCGCCGGGTGACCGACCGGCCGCCCACCTATGAGCTGCTGCCCGTGCGGGGCGACGGCGCGGCCGGCGGGGCGATGGAGCAGATCTATTATACCTACCGCGATTTCAACGCCGAGCTGCAGGCGCTGTTCGGCGCGCGGGTGATCGAGGCCCACGAGCACCGCATCGCCGACGACTGGCTGAACGTGCTGGGCTACGACCGGAACGCCGCGCTGCGGCTGGTGAAGTACGGCCTGGAGACATCGCGCAACCCGGACAAGGTGCGCCCCGCCAGCGTGTTCAAGCGCATGGACAAGCTGGCCGCGGCCTGGGCGGACCGGGGCTGCCGTACCGCCGAGGACGTGGAGCGCGCTATCGCCCAGGAGGAGAACATCTATCCCGTGGCCCAGGCGGTGCTCAAGCGCTTTTCTCTGTCGCGCCAGCCCACGCTGGACGAGCTGGACTGCGTCAAGCGGTGGGTGGGCGAATGGCGCTTCACCCAGCAGGACGTGCTGGACGCCTGCGGGGAGACGATCAAGGCCTCCAAGCCCTCATTCGCCTACCTGGACGCGATCCTGAAGTCCCGGTTCGAGAAGAGCGACGCCTTCTTCGACGAGCTGAAGGAAGTGCTGAGGGAGCTGGACAATCCCCAGGCCCAGCCCACGCCGGCCCTGCTGGAGCGGTACGCCGCGCTGCGGGCGATGGGCTTTGAGGCGGACACGGTGCGCCTGGCCGCGGTGCAGTGCCACGGCAACAGGAAGACGCGATTCGACGATGTGGAATGGATGCTGAAGAAGTGGGCGGCCCAGGGCATGTTCACCCGGGAAGCCGCGGAGGCCTACATCGAGGAGCTGCAGCGCAAGGCGGCGCGGGTGCGCGCCGTGCTGGAGCTCAGCGGCCTGGAGCGCAGGCCCCGGGAGAGCGACCTTTCCGCCTTCGACGGCTGGCTGTCCATCCACAGTGAGGATGTGATCCGCTATGCCGCCCAGTGCGCCCGGGGCATGCAGATGCCGGTGAAGTACATGGACAAGCTGCTGACCGCCTGGCACGAGGAGGGCGTGAAGACCGTGGAGGA
>JBGUQG010000001.1:0-2703 GCA_045130815.1 Christensenellales bacterium | reverse complement strand
TTGTTCCCGGCAATGACGGCGCGGCCATGCAGGCCAGCATCCTCGCAGATTCCGGCGCGCTGGGCTTTGCCGTGGTGAGCATCGTGGCGTTTATGCTGGGCGTGGCGGTGACGGTGCTATGCCTGCTTATGCGAAGACAGCGGGACGGGGAGGACGAGCGCCATGATCGAAAGCATTGAAAATGCCGTCCAGCTGGCGCTTCTGCTGGTATGCACGGCTGTTTCCGGCACATATGCCGTGCGCAGCCGCCGCCGGGCGGACGCGATGCTGACGCTATTCTACGGCAGCTACGCCCTGGGCGACCTGTATTGGCTGTTGTACCTGCTGTTTTACGGGCATACGCCAAAGCTGTTCTATGTATCCGACCTCAGCTGGTACGCGGCGTATCTGTTCCTCTACCTGCTGCTCCAGCTGGTTTCAGATCCCGAAGAGCGCAGCACCCGCTGCCGCGCCGTGCTGCTTTTCCCCCTGTTCACCGCGGCGATGTGTGCCTTTTACATGCGCTGGGGCGACTACGTGGGCAACGTGATCGCCGCGGTGATGATGAGCCTGCTGCTGACGCACGCGGCGCGGGGGCTGTATTACCTGCGAAGTCACCCGGAGGAGAGCGCCCGCCGATGGCTGTACGTCGTCACGCTGGTCTTCTGCCTGGTCGAGTATGCCGCGTGGACGTCCTCCTGCTTCTGGTCGGGCGACACCTGGGCGAACCCCTATCTATGGTTCGACTGCATGCTGACGCCGACCGTCCTGCTGTTCCTGCCGGCGTACCGAAAGGGGGCGGGCGCGTGACCTACATCGAAAACGTGTTCATCTGCCTGGCCGCGCCGCTGATCGTGGCGGTGCTGTGCACCGCCGGGCCCCGCCGCCGGTCGCTGCTGTTCATCCTCTCGGGCATGGTGACCTGCCTGATCTCCGCCTACATCAATTCGTTTCTCGCGCTGATACTGGGCGCAGACGCACGGGCGGCATCGGTGGAGATCGCCCCGGTGGTCGAGGAGATCATGAAGCTGCTGCCGGTGCTGTTCTACCTGCTGGTGTTCGAGCCCCGCGGCAGCGCGGTGGCCGGGGAGGCGCTGATGGTGGCGGTGGGCTTTGCCACGCTGGAGAACGCCTGTTACCTGATCGTGAACGGCGCAGAAGAGGCGCTGCGCCTGCTGATCCGGGGCTTTTCCACCGGC
Source organism: Christensenellales bacterium (assembly GCA_045130815.1). Classification (GTDB taxonomy): domain Bacteria; phylum Bacillota; class Clostridia; order Christensenellales; family Aristaeellaceae; genus UBA2862. The sequence goes on along the minus strand of JBGUQG010000001.1, from coordinate 1,525 downwards.
GCGATGCACGTGGCCTGCGGCGCGATCACGACCATCGGCATGGCCCGGCTGTGGGAGCGGCTGTCGCTGCGCGTGGCCGGCACCCTCGGCGCGCTGTGCCTGTCCATCACCTGGCACGGCATCTTCAACATCCTGGTGGATCAGGCCGGCGCAGCCGCCGTCGTCGGCTACGCGCTGCCCATCCTGACCGGCCTCGGCACCGTGCTGCTACGGCGAAGGTTCTTTCCAACGGAACAATAGAGCCTGTCCGCCTGATGATCGGCCTTCCCCGCGGAGGCCGATTCTTTTTTATTCTATTATTGTAAATATTCAGTTAATTACATAGCTTGGCATAGGAGTAATCCCAATTTCGTTATCTTACATGATAGAGAACTGTTTCGGATATGGAGGGATCGATGTGATGACAACGGAGGCGCTGATCCTGGCGGTCCACGCGCGGGCCGCGGCGCTGCGACGCAGGCGCATCGCGTCCGCGGGCACGGCCAGCGGAGCGCTGGCAATCGCGCTGGCCGCGTTGATCGGAAAGCTCGGGGGGCTCACGCACCGGCCCGCGGCGGAGGGCTACGCCGGGGCGTCCATGCTGTCGGAGGACGCCGGGGGCTATGTGCTGGCGGCGGTGCTCGCGTTCATGCTGGGCGTGGTGGTGACCATGGCCTGCATACGGGCACGGAGGAAGAGAGCCGACCGCAACCATGACACAGAATCAAAGGATGGCCTTTTGCACCGGGAGACCTTGCGAGGGAGGAAATCATGATGCGTATGAAGTACAACCTGAAACGGGCACTGGCGCTGTTGATCGCGCTGCTGCTTGCCGCGCCGATGTCCGTGCTTGCGGAAGGGTCCGCCGACGCGATTGCCGGCGAGGCGGAGATCGAGATTCTCGGTTTTGAACCAGAGGCCATGGAATTGGAGGACGTGTCCCTGGAGGGGGCCGATCCCGACATCGAACTGCCCCCGGAGGAACCGGACCTGTCCGATGCCGGAGAACCTGCGCGGGACAGCATCGTGACCTGGTGCTTCATCGCGGAGGATACCCTCCTCGCCACCCAACAGGCCGGTGACGGGGACACGATCCTTCCGCCGGACGACCCCGCCGCCCCAGAGGGGCAGCGGTTTGTCGGCTGGGCGCTGGAGGACGGCACACCGGTGTTCATCGACGCGGACGGCAACGGCGCCGCCGACCCGGTGATCGCCCACCCGGACCCTCTCTGCCCCGAGGTGAACGTGCTTGCCCGGTTCGTGGCGGCGGAGGTGTCCGTAGAAGAATCAGGTGAAGTCGAACAGCCTGTGGAAGCAGAGCAGCCTGCCGAGGAAGAGCTGCCTGCCGAGGAAGAACAGCCCGCCGAGGAAGAGCTGCCCGCTGAGGAAGAGCTGCCCGCAGAGGAAGAGCCCGCGGAGGAGTCCGCTGTGGAGGAGCCCGCGAAGGACGCGGACGACGCGGAGCCCTCTACCGAGGAGACCTCATCAGTCACGGCTGACGCCGTGCCAGCTTCCCCAGAGGGGAAGCCTTTTGGAGACCCTGCCG